>DAHUXE010000141.1 GCA_027307325.1 Gammaproteobacteria bacterium
TGAGGAGCGCTCGCCAGGCGCAGCGGCGTACGGCGCGCGTGGCGGCTGGGAGCGCGTGGTGTACTGCCGTGAGGCGCACGATCCCGGAGGTCCGGAGTGTTCCTTCCGCCGGCCACACTGGCATCACGCCGTCGAGCGCGAGTGCGCCGCGGTTGCCGCGGGGGTCGCGCTGCTCGAGCTCCCGGGCTTTACGCGATTCGAGGTCTCGGGCGCAGGAGCTGCCGCCTGGCTCGACCACCTGATCGCCGGCGAGCTGCCGCGCGCCGGCCGCACGGCGCTCAGCTACGGCTGCTCGCCGCGCGGCGGCATCGTGATGGAGATGACGGTCACACAGCTGCCCGACGGGCGCTTCTGGCTGCTGTCGGCGGCGGCCGCGGAACGGCACGACGCGGATTGGCTGCAGAGGCATCATTCGCGGGCGCACGGCGCAGTCGGCATCGCGAACCTCACCGAGCGCTTCAGCACGCTGGTCGTCGCGGGGCCGCGCGCGCGCGAGCTGCTCGCGCGCATCACGGCGGCGGATCTCTCCAACGCGGCGTTTCCATGGCTCGCCGCACGGACGATCGAAGTCGCCGGAGTCCCGGTGCTCGCGCTGCGGGTGAGCTACGTGGGCGAGCTCGGCTACGAGCTCCACGTGCCGATGGAGCATCTCGCGGCGGTGCACGCGCAGGTCGTGGAGGCCGGGCGCGAGCTCGCGCTCAAGCCCTTCGGCATCTACGCGGTCGAGAGTCTGCGTCTCGAAAAGTGCTATCGGAGCTGGAAGGCGGACCTGACTACCGAGTACTCGCCGCTCAGCGCCTCGCTCGAGCGCTTCGTGCGGCTCGACAAGACGGCGGACTTCATCGGCCGCGACGCGCTGCGCAAGCAGGCTGCCGCGGGCGTAGCGGAGCGGCTGGTGCCGCTCCTGGTAGAGCCGGGAGACGCCGACGCGGCGCCGGTCTCCATCGTCTTTCGCGGGCCGCAGGCGGTCGGCCTGGTCACCTCGGGCGGCTACGGCTATCGACTGAAGCAGAGCATCGCCCTTGCGTACCTGCGTACCGATCTCACCGCTCCCGGCACCGAGCTCGAGGTGGAGATCTTAGGGGCACGCCGCCGCGCGGTGGTTGCGCGCGAGCCGCTCTACGATCCGGACAACCGGCGCCTGCGAGCCTGATGCAGCACGCGCGCGCGCCCGCGGCCACGCGGGTCCGAGACCGCGACCGTGCCGGAAGCGTCGGCCGCGATCGCCTCGATGTCGCCGTTCCAACCCTGATTCACGAACACGTAGCCGCGTTGCTCGAGGGCCGCGCGCACCGCCGGGTCGAGCGTGCCATAGGGCTCCTCGAACAGGGTGTTGGGCGGCAGCAGCTGGTGGTGCACGCGCGGCGCGGCGACCGCGGCTGCGAGCTGCGTGTGGAAGTCGTGCCAGTCGGTGATCACCTGGAAGATCCACCCGGCGATGCGCGAGCCGCCGGGTGTGCCGATGACCAGCGCGACGCGGCCGTGCTCGATCAGGATCGTCGGCGTCATGGTCGACAGCGGCCGCTTGCCCGGGGCGATCGCGTTCGCGTCCGCGCCCACGACGCCGTAGAGGTTCGCCGCGCCTGGCTTGGCCGAGAAATCGTCCATCTCGTTGTTGAGGAGGAAACCCGCACCGCTGACCACCTGCCCGGAGCCGAAATCGTCGTTGAGCGTGTAGGTATTGGACACGGCGTTGCCGGCGCGATCGACGATCGAGAAGTGGGTGGTGTCGTGGTGGCCGGCGCCGCCGAGGCCGGGCTGCACCGCCGCCGTCGGGGTCGGCGCCGTGGTGCTCACCTCGTGCGCGCGGCGCGCGAGGTAGGCGGGGTCGAGGAGCTGCGCGACGGGATTTGGGTTGAAGTCGGGATCTCCGAGGTAGACGGCGCGGTCGGCGAACACCCGCTTTTCCATCTCCGCCACGAGGTGCACGTACTGCGCGGAGTTGAGCGGCACTCCCGCGAACGCGCCGGCGAGATCGGCCTTCATCGCCAGCAGCGAGATGAGCGCAATGCCGCCCGAGCTCGGCGGCGGCGCGGTAATCACGCGGTAGCCGGCCCAGGCGCCCTCGAGCGGCTTGCGCCACACGGGCCGATAGGAGGCGAGGTCCGCGGCCGTGACGTGGCCGTGGCCGCGCGCCATCTCCCGGACGATGAGCTCGGCGGTGTGCCCGCCGTAGAAGCCCCGCGGACCGTCCGCGGCGATCGACTCGAGAGTGCTTTCGAGCTCGCCCTGGCGGAGGGTGGCCTCGGGAGCGAGCTTGCCGAAGTAGTCGAGGAAGTTGCCGCGCCCGTGGAGCTCGCCGGCGCGCTTGTCCCGCAGCGCGACCAGCAGCGGACTCACGCGAAAGCCCGCGTGCGCGTAGCCGATCGCGGGGGCGAGGTCGACGCGCCAGGGAAGCTTCGCGAAGCGGCGGTGCAGCTCGGCGAGGCCCGCCACCGTCCCGGGGACGCCGGCGGCGCCGGCGCCCACCGTGCTCGCGTCCGGCACCACGTTGCCCGCGGCGTCGAGATACATCGCCGCGCTGGCGCTCGCAGGAGCGCACTCGCGGTAGTCGAGGAAGTAGGCCTGGCCGTCGATCCAGAGCGTGGCGAAGCCGCCGCCGCCGAGATTACCGGCCTCGGGGAGCGTCACCGCCAGCGTGAAGGCCACCGCGATCGCGGCATCGACCGCGTTCCCGCCCATGGCGAGGATATGCGCCGCGGTGTCGGCACCATAAGAGTCGGGCGCAGCGACGGCGGCAGTGCCGGGGGCTGCGGGTCGCGAGGCCGCGTGCGCTGCGCCGCCGGCGATGAGGAGTGTCAGTGCGCAGAGCGTCGCGGAGCAGACGCGGCGGGCGGGGGTCAGGGTGAGGCTCGTCACGGCTCGCATGATGCCATCAGGCGTGAGGCGGTGGCGAGCCGATGAGCGCTCTCGTGATCGTTCTGCCCCTGTGTGCGGCGGTGCTGCACGCTACGTGGAACGCGGCGCTGCGCTCGAGCGCCGATCGCATGTGGTTCGTCAACGTGATGAGCTTTGCGACGACCCTTGCGGCCGTGCCCTGCGTGCTGCTGCTGCCGATGCCCGCGAAGGAGTGCTGGGCGTACCTCGCCGTCTCGGCGTTTTTGCAGGCCGTCTATGCCTTCCTGCTCGCGTATGCCTATGCCCTCGGCGAGCTGGGGCTGGTCTACCCCATCGTGAGGGGAAGCGTGCCGCTGCTCGTGACGGCAGGCGGCTTTCTGCTCGCGGGCCAGCAGCTCGGCGGGCTGGCGCTGCTCGGCGTGATGCTGGTCTCCGCGGCGATCGTCAGCCAGGCTGTCGGCAGCGCCCGCACGGAGCGCAAGGCGGTTACGCACGCGATCGTGACCGCCCTTTTCGTGGCCAGCTACGTGATCGCCGACGCGCTCGGCGTACGCCTCTCGGGCAACCCCGAAGCGTACGCGGCCTGGATCTGGGTGCTCTACGGCGCACTGATGCCGGCGGGCTACCTGCTGGTGCGCCGTCGCATGACGCTCGATCTTCGCGCCCGCGATACCTGGAAGGCCGTCGCCGGGGGGCTGCTCTCGTTCGGCAGCTACGGCGCCATCATCGCCGCACTCGCCTTAGGCAACGTCGGCGCAATCTCGGCGCTGCGCGAGACCAGCATCGTCTTTTCAGCCCTGATCGGCCGGCTGTTCCTCGGCGAGGCTCTGAGCGTCCGCCGGGCACTCGTGTGTCTCACGGTCACCGCCGGAGCCGTCATGATCGGGTACGCACGCTGACGAGCGGTCCGGTAAAATGAAGCCTCGACACCAAGCGCGCCTGAAGACCGCGCTACCTCTGATTACATTCCGGAGACACTCATGGCAGCCAGGGCCAGATCGAAGGCGAAATCAGCGAAAGCAAAGTCAGCGAAAGCAAAGTCAGCCCGCGTGACGTCCGCCGGCCAAGCCAGGCGCGCCGGCAAGGGAAACGGCACGGAGCGCGGGCTGCTGACGCGCCTCAAAGAGGGCGCGGTAATCTGCGCCGAGGGCTACGTGTTCGAGCTGGAGCGGCGCGGCTACCTGCAGGCCGGTGCTTTCGTGCCCGAGGTGCTGTTCGAGCACCCGGAGGTGGTCGAGCGGCTGCACAGGGATTTCGTGCACGCGGGATCGGACGTGACGCAGGCGCTCACCTACTATGTGCACCGGGAGAAGCTGCGCCTGATCGGGCGCGAGAAGGATCTGGCGCCGATGAACCGGGCGGCGCTCAGGATCGCGAAGAAGGTGGCGCGCGAGACCGGAACGCTGTTCGCCGGGGACATCTGCAATACCAACATCTACGATCCCAACGACCCGAAGGCGATCAAGGAGGTCGAAAGGATTTTCGACGAGCAGGTGGGCTGGGCGGTGGAGGCGGGAGTCGACTATTTCGTCGCCGAGACCCTCGCGTGGGTGGGAGAGGCGGAGCTCGCGCTGCAGGCGATCCGGCGGCAGTCCAGGGTGCCGGCGGTCGTCACCTTCGCGATGCACCAGGAGCCGTTCCTGCGCGACGGGCTCACGCCGGCCGAGGCTTGCCGGCGCATGGAGCAGGCCGGCGCCGATGTCGTCGGTCTCAACTGCCACCGCGGACCTGCGACCATGATGCCGCTGATCCGCGACATCCGGCAGGCGGTCAAGTGCCACGTGGCGGCCTTGCCGGTGCCGTACCGCACCACGCCGCAGCAACCCTCGTTCATGTCGCTCACCGACCCTTGTTGCAACAACCAGCGCGCCTTCCCGGTGGGACTCGATCCCTTCATGGCGACACGCTCGGAGATCTTCGATTTCGGGCGCGAGGCGTTCGCGCTCGAGGTGCGCTATCTCGGCGTGTGCTGTGGCGCCGGGCCGCATCACATCCGCGCGCTCGCCGAGAGCCTCGGGCGCCATCCGCCGGCGAGTCGCTATACCGTGGACATGTCCAAGCACTCGTTCTTCGGCACCGACAGGATGATCCGCAGGATCCAGACGGAGTATCGCGACAAGGCCTGAAGCGCTCAGCATCCGCGAGCGGAGGGGTAGGCGCAGGGGGCTCACTTTTGGTCAAGTTCGATAACTGTGTAAGTTGCGTCCGTTGAGCCCCTCTACGGTGGGTCTGGCGGGCCAAGTTCAATGAACGTCGAACTTGCGCCAGGAGGACCATTGCGCCCTGTACGCTAAATTGCCTGACGGCGACGGAGAGTAAGGGATGGACAAGAAAGCGATCGACCGGCGCTGGCTGCCACTCAACGCACTGCGCGCCTTCGAAGGGGTGGCCAAGCACGGCAGCTTCACCGCGGCGGCGAATGCGCTGCTCATCTCACAGAGCGCGCTGTCGCGTCACGTGATCGCGCTCGAGCGGCTCACCGGGGTACAGCTCTTCGAGAGGCGTCCGCACGCGCTGACCCTCACCAGGGCGGGCCAGCATCTGCTGCCGGCGGTCGTCAAGTCCTTCGACCGGCTCGAGTACGCGCTCGATGACATCCGCAACGAGGGTGCCCCGGTGCAGCGCACGCTGCGCGTGCAGATGCCGCCGAGCTTCGCCGTGCAGCTCGCAGTCCCGATCCTGCGCGACTTTCGCCGCACCTGCGCCGACGTCGACATCGATCTCATCAGTCCCTATGGCGTGGGTCCCCCGTTGGGCGATATCGACGTCGCGGTGGTGTACTCCAGGCCCGCGGTGAGTGATCTGGTCACCGACCTGCTGTGGTCCGTGCGCCAGTCGGTCGTCTGTCATCCCGCCATCGCCGCCACACACGCCGGCAAGGGGCTCGCAGCCTTCATCCAGGCGAACGAGCTGATCCACGTCAGGATCGCCGACGCGCCCCGCCACCATTTCTGGAAGGAATTCGTCCGGCAGAATGGCCTCGCCGGCGTCGATGTCGAGCGCGGCATGGTGTTCGATACCGCCGTGCTCGCGGCGCAGTACGCCCTCGGGGGACAGGGGATCGCGGTGCTCGACACCAATCTGTTCGCCGAGGAGATCCGTACGGGCAGGCTGGTGAAGCCATTCGACGCCACGCTCGACGACGGCTACGGCTACTACCTGATCACGCAGCCCGAGGGTCTGTCGGACACGGCGATCGCGCTGTTCCGCTCCTGGCTGATCGGGCGCTTCGGCAGCGGCGCCGCCGCGGCGGTGCCGCCGGTGCAGCTCGCCGTGTCGAACGAATGAAGCGGCCGGAGGTCTCGTGAAGAACGACGTGCGGGTGGTAGTGATCGGCGGCGGGGTGGTCGGCACCAGCGTGCTCTACCACCTGACCAAGGCGGGTTGGAAGGACGTGCTGCTGATCGAGCGGGGCGAGCTGACCTGTGGCTCGACCTGGCACGCGGCCGGCGGCATGCACACCATCAACGGCGACCCCAACGTCGCCAAGCTGCAGCAGTACACCATCAACCTGTACCAGGAGATCGAGCGGATCTCGGGGCAATCCTGCGGCATGCACGTCACCGGCGGCATCATGCTGGCCGGCACCCGCGAGCGGCTCGACTGGCTGAAGATGGCCAAGGCGCGCGGCCGCTATCTCGGCATGGAGCTCGAGATCATCTCGGTCGACGAGGCGGCACGGCTCTTCCCGCTCATGAACAAGGAGCACTTCGTCGGCGCGCTCTACGACCCGATCGAGGGTCACGTCGATCCTTACGGCGTCACGCATGCCTCTGCCAAGGCGGCGCAGATCGGCGGCGCGCAGCTGGTGCGCCATACGCGCGTCACGGACCTGAAGGCCCGCGCCGACGGCAGCTGGGACGTCATCACGGATCACGGCAACGTGCACGCCGAGCACGTGGTGAACGCGGGCGGGCTGTGGGCCCGCGAAGTCGGCCGCATGGTCGGAATCGAGCTGCCGATTCTGGCGATGGAGCATCAGTACCTCATCACCGAGGACATTCCGGCCCTCAAGGGGCAGAAGGAGCAGCTGCACTGCATCGACTTCGAGGGCGAGATCTACACGCGCCAGGAGCGCGGCGGCATGCTGCTCGGCACCTACGAGCGTGCCGGCGTGCCGTGGTCGCCGCGCGAGACGCCCTGGGACTTCACGCAGAGCCTGCTGCCGAACGACCTCGAGCGTATCGCGCCGAGTCTGGAAGTGGGCTTCGAGCATTTTCCGGCCCTCGGGCAGGCCGGCATCCGCAAGGTGGTCAACGGTCCCTTCACCTTCGCCCCGGACGGCAATCCCCTGGTCGGCCCGATCCGCGGCCTGCGCAACTTCTGGGTCGCATGCGGCGTCATGGCCGGCTTCAGCCAGGGCGGCGGGGTCGGGCTGGCGCTGTCGCACTGGATGGTGGACGGCGATCCGGGCGCGGACATCTGGGGCATGGACGTTGCGCGTTACGGTGACTGGGCCACGCTCGCCTACACCAACGCCAAGGTGCGCGAGAACTACTCACGGCGCTTTCGCATCCGCTTCCCCAACGAGGAGCTGACCGCGGCGCGGCCGCTGCGCACCACGCCGATCTACGAGCGGCTCGAGGCCAACCACGCGGTGTTCGGCGACTATTGCGGGCTCGAGCACGCGCTGTGGTTCGCGCCGAGCGCCGCGGACGCGAGCGAGGTCGTCACCTTCCACCGCTCGAACGCGCATGCCCACGTCGGCGCCGAATGTCGCGCGGTACGCGAGTCGGTCGGATTGCTGGAGATCTCCAACTACGGCAAGTTCGACGTGACCGGGGCCGGCGCCGAGGAATGGCTGTCGCACGTGATGGCGAACCGGGTGCCGAAGGTCGGCCGGATCGCCCTGACGCCGATGCTGAACGAGCGCGGCAAGCTGATCGGCGACTTCACCATGGCGCGCCTGGCGCAGGACCGGGTGTTTCTGGTCTGCACCTGGGCGGCCGAGGATTACTACCGGCGCTGGTTCGAGCGCCATGCGCCGCCCGCCGGCGTCGCGGTACGCCCATGCGCGATGCAGTACGTGGGGTTATCGGTGGCAGGGCCGCGCGCGCGCGCCCTGCTGCAGAGCGTGACGCACGAAGACCTCTCCACGAAGGCGTTTCCGTTCCTCAGCTTCCGCCGCATGGATGTCGGGATGATCCCGGCGCTGGTAGGGCGCATCAGCTTCACCGGGGACCTCGGCTACGAGATCTGGGTGACGAGCGAGTATCAGCGTGCGCTCTATGACCTGCTGGTCGGAGCGGGCGCCGAGCACGACCTGAAGCTCCTCGGCGGCCGGGCGCTCAACGCGCTGCGGCTCGAGAAGAGCTTCGGCACCTGGGCGCGCGAGTATCGCCCGATCTATGGACCCCATGAGGCCGGACTCGGCCGCTTCGTCGATCTCAGCAAGGATAGCTTCGTGGGTCGCGCCGCGGCGCTGGAGGAAGAGGAGAGCGGCGGCAAGCTGCGGCTGCTCACCTTCACGGTCGAAGCGCGTGACGCGGACGCCTCGGGCGACGAGCCGATCTGGCACGACGGCAGGGTGATCGGTTGGGTGACGTCGGGCGGCTACGGCCACAGCGTGCAACGCTCGCTGGCACTTGGCTACGTGCCGAAGGAATACGCGGGCCTGGCGAGCGGATTCGAGATCGAGATTCTCGGCGAGCGCTGCCAGGCGAAGCCTCAGGCGACCGCGGCGTTCGATCCCGACGGCACCCGCATGCGCGGCTGATCGATTCAGCTACGCTATGAACATCGCCAGGGCGCTGGCGGTGAGCGCCGGCTTGCTCTCGCCCTCGATCTCCATCGTGTTCTCGGTCGTCACGAGATAGCGCCCGCCGCCTTTATCCTCGACGCTGGAGATGCGGATGTGGTTGCGAACGCGTTTGCCCGAGCGCACCGGCGCCACGAAGCGCACCTTCTCGAGCCCGTAGTTCACCACCGACTTCGGCGTGATGCGCCCGAGCAGCACCTCGAAGCCCGTCGGCGCGAGCAGCGACAGCGTGAGAAACCCGTGGGCGATCGTGCCGCCAAACGGGCCGTCGCGCGCAGCCCGCTCGGCGTCGAGATGGATCCACTGGTGATCGCCAGTGCAGTGAGCGAACTCGTTGATGCGGTTCTGGTCCAGGAGAATCCACGAGGAGACACCGATCTCCTCGCCGATGTACCTGGCCAGCTCTGCGACGGGCATTCGGCTCGCGGGCATGTCCGATCTTACCAAGGGCGCGCGACTTGCTCGCCCGCAGTAATATAACCAGTATGCATTGCACAATAACTCTGCGTTATCTGGGCGCCTTTGATCTATAAAACAGCATATAGATCATCTAGATATATTCAGTTCACCTTGGCGATCATAAATATATTGCAATGCATACCAAAATTCGTAGAATGGCATGTATCAACCGCAGACTGCTCCCCGGGGAGTTGCCATGACCGACCGTACCTACGACCTCAACGCCTGGCTCGAGACCTACAAGGACACCGTCACCTCCTTCAGCAGGGCTCAGCAGGATGGCTTCAGGGCGCTGGAGCGCTTCGCCCGTTTCAACTACGCCGTCGCCGGCGACTACCTCGATGCGGGCCTCGCGCACGCCAAGGCGACCGTGACTGCGCGCGCCGCGGTCGGCGCTCAAGCGGTCGCCGACCTGCTCGCGAAGCAGGCGGAGCTCGGCAACCAGCTGAGCGAGAAGCTCCGCGCCCGCGCGCAGGAATTCTCCAGCCTGGCTTCCGAGGTGCAGGAATCGGTCGGGAGCTTCGCGGCCGACGCCGCAACACGCGCCGCCGGTACGAAGAAGGCGGCCTGAAGACGCATAGCTGACAGACGCTGCTCGCACATCACGAGGGCGATCCTTAGCCGGGTCGCCCTCTTTTTTCACCCGCGCGCCCGGGTAGATTGCGCCGCCCGTATCCGGCAGCATGGGCGTGGATGCCTTCGCGTGCTCGCCGTTTCCTCCAGTCTCTCGCGCTGGTGCTCGTGGTGCTGCACGCGCCGGCACTGCACGCGCAGGACGTAGCGGGCATGAGCGGCCTCTACGGCCGCTACGACATGACGCGTGAATCCTCCGGCACGAGCTGGCAGCCGGACTCGACACCCACCGAGGGCATCCACGGAATGCAGGGCGCGTGGATGACGATGCTGCATGGATTCGTGGATGCGATCTACGACGCGCAGGGCGGCCCGCGCGGCAACTCCCAGTCCTTCTCCACCAGCATGCTGATGCTCATGGCGCGGCGCGAACTCGAGGACGGGGCGTTCGGCGTGCGCCTTGCGGCTTCGGGCGAGCCGCTCATGGGCGGGAGCGGCTATCCACTCCTCCTGCAAACGGGAGAGACCGCCGACGGGCGCGTACCGCTCATCGACCGGCAGCACCCGCACAATCTGCTGGTCGAAGCCGCCGCGACCTACAGCCGCGATCTCGGCCCCGCGAGCAGCGTGTTCGTCTACGCGGGCCCCGCGGGCGAGCCGGCGCTCGGACCCAATACCTTCATGCACCGCCTCTCCGGGATGGACAATCCCGAGGCGCCGCTCACGCATCACTGGCTCGATTCGACTCACGTGACCTTCGGTGTAGTGACCGCGGGCTACGTGTGGCGGCAGTTCAAGCTCGAGACTTCCGCCTTCAACGGGCGCGAGCCCGATCAGCATCGCTACGAGGTCGAGCTGCGTCCGCTCGATTCCTGGTCGGCGCGTCTCGCCTGGAACCCTGGGCGCGACTGGTCGATGCAGGTGAGCACTGCACGCCTCGCGAGCCCGGAGCAGCTCGAGCCGGGCATTGCCGTACATCGCACCACGGCTTCTGTCAGCTACAACGCGCCTTACCCGGGCGAGTGGTGGCAGACGACTCTCGCCTGGGGCCATAACTCCCCGTCACAAGGCCCCTCGGGCAGCGGCTGGCTGCTCGAGTCGGCTCTCAAGCTCACGCCCGTGCAGACGCTGTTCGCTCGGGCGGAGCGGGTGGCGAAGGACGAGCTGTTCCTGGCCGGCACACCGCTCGCCGGCGAGACGTTCACGGTCGCAAAGCTCTCGCTCGGCTACATCTACGATTTCCTCGAGCGCGACGCGTTGAGCGTCGGTATCGGGGGACTGGCGAGCAGCTACAGCTACCCTGCGGCGCTCAATACCGCCTACGGTTCTCGTCCCACCTCGTACCTGCTGTTCCTGCGTGCGCGGCTCTAGCCTATGATCCGGCGCTTGAATAACGCGCGCCTCACACGCAGGCAGGTACTCATGGGCGGGGTCGTCGGCTTCACGGCTGTCATGGCGCCGCGCGCGGTGCTGCGCGCTTCACTGCGGCCGCCGGCCGCGGCGGCGGGAACCGTGACGATCGGCGGCGACCTCAGCGTAAACCGGCTCGGCTTCGGCGCGATGCGGGTCACCGGGAAGGGGATCTGGGGCGAGCCGCCCGACGGCGCCGAGGCGCGCCGCGTACTGCGGCGGGCAGTGGAGCTCGGCGTCGACTTCATCGATACCGCGGATGCCTACGGGCCGGAGGTGAGCGAGCGGCTGATCGCCGAGGCGCTCCATCCGTACCCGCGAGGCCTGGTGATCGCGACCAAGGGCGGCTTGACGCGCCCGAGCGCCCCGCAGTGGGTGCCGGACGGGCGGCCGCAGCATCTGGCCGAGGCGTGCGAGGGGAGCCTGCGGCGGCTGAAGCTCGAGCGCATCGATCTCTACCAGCTGCATCACCTCGATCCGCAGGTGCCGCTCGAGGACTCGATCGGCGAGCTGGTGCGGCTGCAGGCGCAAGGCAAGATTCGCCACATCGGCGTTTCCAACTTCAGGCTCGAGGAGCTCGAGCGGGCACGCCGCGTCGCGCGCATCGTCTCGGTGCAGAATCGCTACACCGTCGTCGATCGTACTTCCGCCGACGTGCTGCAGGCGTGCACGCGCGACGGTCTCGCGTTCATTCCCTGGGCGCCGATCGCGCGCGGCTCGAGCGAGGCTCTGGAGAAGGGCGCAGGGAGCGAGGCGCTCGAAGCGCTGGCACGCGCGCACCGGGTGAGCGTATTCGAGATCGGGATCGCGTGGCTCCTGGCTGCGTCGCCGGTGATGTTGCCGATCCCGGGCACCTCGTCAGTCGCGCACCTCGAGCAGGACGTGGCGGCCGCCGGCATCCGCCTGAGTGCCGCCGAGCTTGCCAGCCTCGGGTAGCGGCCGGGCGGCGCGGCGCATCGGCGCCGCACGGGTGACCCGCGGGCGGATCACCCGTGCTGCGGGGCGCATGCTTCAGCCGTGCTGCAGGCGCGCGGCGTACACCGAGGCCAGCATCGGGCTGTTGACGTCGCGCACCGCGCGTGCGATCGCCTCCGCGGCGCAGGTCTTAGCGGCGGCCGCGGCCCGCAGATCGCGGAACACATCGGCCGCACACACCTCGTGCGCCGCCGCCACGATGCGTCCGTAGAGAGCGATCGAGCCCTGCTCGGTCGACAGGTTGAGATCCGCGTAGCGGACCTTGATCGCCGGGGGCGAGCCGGCGGTGGCGGCATGTGCGCTGCCGACGGCGCCGATGGCGGCGCAAGCCGCAAGCGCGCTGAGGGCCATGGCGGCGCGCAGGCGTCCGCCGGTGCTGAGCGTTGCTGAGGTCATGGGCGTCTCCTGTGGGGACATTCGGTTTCGGGTCCTTCAAGCGCGTCACGATCTTCGCGACGCTGATGGTCAGATTCCCAACTTGCGCGTTGCGTTTAAAGGGTCGCGCCACGAGTTGATCCCCGGGGGCGACGGCTTCGTACCGGGCGCACGCCGCGGTTTTCCGCGCGCTGCGGGCCACGCGGCGTGCGCCGCCGGCGCCGCGGATTCGTCCCGTAAATCAACGGAGTCGTCCCAGTGCGCGCGGCGGCGGCGCTTTGGCGGCGGTGGGCGTAGGCTATGCTCCCGGGAATGAGCGCCTCACCACTCGAACGGATCACTCCCACATTCCTCGGCGTGGCGCGTGACGGCGACGCCGCGGGCGAGCGCCGCGCCGCCCGCGCCCGCCGCAACTTCTGGCCGCAGCTCGCGGTACTCACCGGATTCTGGATCTATGTCGCGCTCTCGAACGTCATGTATGCCAACACGATGGGCGAGAGCCTGAAGCAGTTCAGCGTCACCGACTTCTTCGCGCCCTGGGACGCGCGCCTCATCCAGCACCTGATCCTCTATCCACTCTTCATCCTGTGCGCCTGGACGTCGCTGCGCGTCGGCTGGCGGCCCCTGTGGCGCACGCTCCCCATCCAGCTCTCGGGCGCGCTCGGCTTCGCGGTGCTGGCGGCGCCGGCGCTGGTGCTCGGTGAGATGGCCATGGGCGAGTGGCACGGCACCACAGGCGTCACTCATCCGATGGGGAGGAGCTACGAGAACTGGGCCGAGTTCTTCGCCGGCCCCGCCGTGCCGACCTGGATCGCGAGCGCCACCAGCTTCATGGTGACCTACGGATTCGGTCTGGCGCTCATCACCAGCTTCGGTTTCTACCAGCGATTGCGGGACTCGCAGCTGCGCTCGGCGGCGCTCGAGCGCGCGCTCGGTGCGGCGCATCTCGCGGCGCTGCGCATGCAGCTCTCGCCGCACACTCTCTTCAACCTCCTGCACACCATCCGCGGGCAGATCACCTGGGACCCGCCGGCTGCGCAGGCGATGGTCGTGCAGCTCGGTGATCTGCTGCGGCGGCTGCTGACGGCGGGGGAACAGGAGTTCTCGCGTCTCGGCGACGAGCTGCAGTTCGTACAGCTGTACCTCGAGCTGCAGCAGCGGCGCTTCGCCGACCGGCTGAGCGTCGCCGTGCCACGGCGCGATGCGGCGCCGCTCGCCTGGGTGCCGAGCCTCATCCTGCAGCCGCTGGTGGAGAACGCGGTGCTGCACGGGCTCGGAGGCCACGACGGTCCGGTGAGCGTGCGGGTGGAAGCCGGGATCGCGGGCGAGACGCTGGTGTTGCGGGTCGTCAACGACCTCGCGCCCTCCCGGGGCGGGGTCAACGGGCCTGGGATCGGGCTCGCCAACGTGCGCGAGCGGCTGGCGGTGCAGTTTGGCGAGCGCGCCAGCTTCACGGCCGGTCCGGGCGGCGAGCGCGAATGGGTGGCGGAGATCCACATGCCGCTGCTGCGCGACGGGCCGGAGGCGGCCCAGTGATGGACGTCATCATCGTCGACGACGAGCCGGCGGCGCGGCGCACCGTGCGCGAGTGCTGCGAGCGCGAAGGGGACTTCAAGGTGGTCGGCGAATTCGGCGACAGCCGCACGGGCCTCGAGGCGATTCGCGCACGGGCGCCGCACGTGCTGTTTCTCGACATCGAGATGGACTCGATGACCGGGATGGCACTGGCGCGCGCGCTCGATCCGGCGACGCTGCCGCTCATCGTGTTCGTGACCGCCTACGACCACTATGCGCTCGAGGCCTTCGAGGTGAGCGCGGTCGACTATCTGCTCAAGCCCTTCGACGACGTGCGCTTCAGGGCGACCGCCGCGCGGGTACGCCGCCGCCACGGCGACGGGCACAGCGGGGGTGATCGCCAGCGCTCGCTCGAGGCGCTGCTCGAGCAGCTCGAGCGGGGCGCACGGGCGCGCGAGGCGCAGCCGCGCGTGCTGGCCGAAGCCGGCAGCCGCATGCACATGCTGGACGTCGCGCAGGTCGAGGTGGTCGAGGCGGACCGCAATTATGTACGTCTCACCATCGGGCGCGAGGTGTTTCACGCGCGCAGCACGCTCGCCCAGGCGGAGCGCTCCTTCCAGACACAGCCGATGCTGCGCATCAGCCGCTCGTGCCTAGTAAACATGACTCACGTGCGCGAAGTCAGCCGCACGCCGCGTGGTGACTTCATCCTGGTAGTGGCGGGCGGTACCACGGTGACGAGCAGCGAAGGCTTCCGCGATCCTGTCCGGCAGTATCTCGAGCGCCTCAAGCTGGCGCCGGCCTGAGCCGACCGCTACAGTCCCGCGCGGGCTAAGCGGGCGGCGACCTCCTCACCCTTGAGTACTGCGATTCCGACTCGGCGGGCGGCGCTCTCGGCACTCGGTGTGCTGACCGGGATCAACCTGCTCAACTACCTCGACCGCTACGTGGTATCGGCCATCGTGCCGGACCTGCAGGGCGCGCTGCGCCTCACCGACACCGAGCTCGGCGGGCTCATGTCCGCCTTCATGCTGGTCTACATGATCACGGCGCCGGCCTTCGGCAGCTGGGGCGATCGCGGCTCGCGTACCCGGCCGATCGCGCTCGGGGTGTTCGTGTGGAGCCTGGCGACGGCGCTCTCGGGGCTGGCGCAGAGCTATGCGCAGCTGCTCGCGGGGCGGGCTCTGGTCGGCATCGGCGAGGCCGCCTACGTCGCCATCGCGCCGGCGCTGCTCGCGGACTGCTTCGCGAGCGCGGGCCGCGGGCGTGTGTACGCCGTCCTCAACATGGCGATCCCGGTGGGGGCGGCGCTCGGCTACATCGTCGGCGGCCTGGTGAGCGCCCACTGGGGCTGGCGCGCGGCGTTCTTCGTCGCGGGCGTGCCGGGGATGCTGCTCTCGGCCGCGGTGCTGTGGCTGCCCGATCCGCCGCGCGGCGCGGCGGACGGCCCGGGTCACCAGCCTTTGCCGGCCGCGGCTGCGGCGAGCCCGCTCGCCATCTACCTGGGGCTGGTGCGGCGCTGGCCCTATGTCGTGGTCGTGCTCGGCTATGCCGCCTATACGTTCGGTCTCGGGGGCCTCGCCTTCTGGATGCCGACCTTTCTCGAGCGCGTGCGCCACGTCCCGCCGGCCGCGGCCACCACCGGCTTCGGCGCGATCGTGCTCGTGACCGGGTTCGCCGGCACCTTCGCCGGCGGCTGGCTCGGCGATCACCTGCTGCGCTTCTCGCGCCAGGCCTACCTGTGGTTGTCGGGGGTACTGACGCTGCTGGCGGTTCCGTGCGCGCTGCTCGCGCTCCTGGCGCCGACGCCGGCGATCTACTATCCCGGCATCGTGGCTGCGCAGCTGCTGCTGTTCATGTCGACCGGCCCGATCAACGCCGCCATCGTCAACATCGCCGGCCCGCTCGAGCGCGCCTCCGCAATCGCCCTCAGCATGTTCGCGATCCACCTGTTGGGAGATGTGCCGTCCCCGGCCCTCATCGGCCGCGTGTCGCACCTGAGCTCGCTCGGCGAGGCGACCCTCATCGTACCGATCGCATTCGCGGCCGCGGGCATGATCTGGCTGGCCGCCGCACGCGTGAACGAGCGCGCGGCACGGCCGGCGGCCGTGTGAGCCGCCGCGCGCCGCGCGTCGACGCCTCGCTCCCGCCGGCGGCGCGCCCGCTCGCCACCGCGAGCGCCGCCGCCGTCGCGGCCCGGTTCGATGCCGCGCTGCGCGCGCGCGATGGTGCCCTGGGGGCGCACTGCATCCACGAGCTGTGGATGCGCGGCGAATTCGGCGCACGGATCGAGGCGGCGCTCGAGGCGCTGTGGCGGCGTGCCGCCGCCTCGGTGCCCGAGTGGCTGCCCATGCGTTACATCGAGTGGCTGCCGACCGCGTACGAAGCGGCGCTCGGCTTCGCCGCCGGCCGCCGCGGCCGCAGTAACGTCTACCTCATCCTGCTCGATTTCGCCGACCGGCGGCGCGGGCCGTACGGCGTGTACGTGGGCATGAGCCGCTACACACCCGCCGAGCGCTTCGATCAGCACAAGGCCGGCATTCACGCCGCCGGTAGCGTGCTGAAGCGCGGCCTCGAGGTGCTCACGGGACCGACGCTGCATCTGCAGCGCCTGGCGCGTGCGGAGGCCGAGCGCATCGAGGGCTCGCTCGCACAGGCGCTCGCCGCTGCCGGGCTACTGGTGGAGGGCGGTCACTAAGCGATACAGTGGCGACGCATGAAGAAGCTGAAGAACGAATCGGGGCTCTTCAAGGCGGCACTGCAGGCGGCGATGAAGTACGCCGAGGAGCGCGGGGCGGTCGAGTTCGAGCCCGGCGACTCTGCCAGCGACAAGCTGCTGTTCGTTTACCGGCTGCTGGTGCACGACAAGCGGCTGCAGCCCCTGCCTGAAGATCAGGTGAGCGAGGCCGCCCTGCGGCACAAGCTCGCGGTGTGGTACGCACGGCAGCTCCCCGCCGATCACCCGCTGCTCAGCTAGTTGATTGGCGACGAGCGTCGTTTTGCCCGCGACGCAAGCCGGACACGAATCCTATCTCGTGACGAAGGCGCGCTCGATGACGTAATCGCCGGGCTCGCCGCTGCGCGGCGAAATGTGGAAGCCGCGCGCATCGAGGAGCTTCGAGGTATCGCGGAGCATCGCCGCGCTGCCGCAGACCATGACGCGATCGCTCAGCGCGTCGAGCGGTGGCAGATCGAGGTCGCGCGTCAACCGGCCCGACTCGATGAGAGCGGTGAGGCGGCCGCGGTGCACGTAGGGCTCGCGCGTGACGGTCGGGTAGTAGTGCAGCTGCGCGCGCACCAGCGGCCCGAGCAGCTCGTGGTGCCTGAGCGCCTCGATGCGGGTACGCACCACGCCGGTTTCGCGTGCCCACCGGACTCCGTGGACCAGCACCACCACCTTGAAGCGCTCGTAGACCTCCGGGTCGCTGATGAGGCTGAGGAAGGGCGCGGCGCCGGTACCGGTGCTGAACAGGTAGAGCCGCTCGCCGGGCTTCAGGTCGTGCAGTACCAGCGTGCCGGTGGGCTTGCGGCTCACCAGAACGATGTCGCCGGGGCGCACGTGCTGCAGCTTCGAGGTGAGCGGACCGTCGGGCACCTTGATGCTGAGAAAGTCGAGATGTTCCTCGTAGTTGGCGCTGGCGATGCTGTAGGCGCGCAGCAGCGGCCGCCCCGCGACGGGCAGCCCGACCATGACGAACTGGCCGTTCTCGAACCGCAGGCCACGGTCGCGCGTGGTGCTGAAGGAGAACTGCGTATCGGTCCAGTGATGCACGGCGAGCACCCGCTCGCTGCCGACGGCCGTTGCCAAGGATCTGCTCCTTCCGCTGTTGGTATCCGGAGCGGATGTTAGCTTGCCGTGGCGGGCGCGCTCTGCGTATTTGTACTCATGGGCTCAGAAGCGCGGGTTATGAAGAGCCCGCCTGTGTCAGCGCCCAGGCACACAACCACACACATGCGAGGCCGAGCGCGAAGTACAGCCACGCCATGCGCTTCTCGCGCCTCTCCATGCGCTCGGGACCGAGCGGCGAGATGAGGAACGGCCGCCCGTCGGCGGGCTCGGAGACGACGCTGACGCGCTCGATAGCGGACTCGAGCTTCTGCGCCTCGCACTCCTGCGCGGCTGCCCGGCGCGCGTTGTCCCATTCCGCAGCGTTCAGCTGGCCGTCATGGTCGGCGTCGAAGCGCGCGAGCAGCCGCTGCTGATCCTGCTTCCATTCGTGGAGCCTGGCCGCGGTGGCGGCGGCGAGGTCGCCGGTCTCGGAGTGCGAGCGCAGCTCGCCGGCGACGCACAGCTGCACGCCGACCTCGAGGAGCTGCTCGGTATAGCGATAGGGGCCCATGAGGAGCGCGGTATTGACGGCGGGGGGACCGCCCAGGGGCCGCGAGGTGTTGCCGTACCAGGTGTTGATCCGCGAAGGAGTGACCTCCGCCTTTACCGGGCCGACCAGGCACTGGGCATCGTCGTCGGCGAGGACGAACAGCTCGACGCTGGTCGCGCTCTCGATGGTGCGCCACTCCACCCGGCCCCGGGAGTCGCGGTGCTGTTCGGCGATCCTGAAGTCCCACCACACACAGGCGCGGCCGCTCAGCGGCGCGGCGCTCGGCGCCGCTCCGGCGGGCCGGGCGTGTCCCTGGACTTTCACGTAGCCCTGGGCGGCGGAGCGGATGTGGACCAGCGGCGTGTCGGCGAGCAGCCGGTCGCGGCGCAGCCGGCGGAAGAACCCGTAGAGGCACAGCAGCGCGCCCGCGCCGGCGGCGGCGGCGATCAGCGCCGGATTGTGCACGTGGCCGACCATTGCGGGTGCGCTAACGCTCGCGCTGCGAGTCGCGAACGCGCCGCCCGGCTCAGCGTGAGAACGCCGCCTTCAGGTCGACGTCCGACTTCTCGTCCGTCTGGAAGTGCAGCAGCTGGGCCTCGGGAAAGCTGCCGAGCCCGGCGATCAGCACACCGGGGAACGAAGAGATGCGTACGTTGTTGGTGTTGACCGCGTCGTTGTACACCTCGCGCCGGTCGGCGATCGCGGTCTCGAGCCCGCTGATGCGGTCCTGCAGGTGACGGAACGCTTCGTTCGCCTTGAGGTCGGGGTAGTTCTCGGCGACCGCGTACAGTCCCGACAGGCCGGTGCGCAGCTCGCGCTCGGCGCTCCCCAGGGAGGCGACGTTGCCGGAGCTGCGCGCCGCATCGACGCCGGCGCGGGCGTGCATGACGCGCTCGAGCGTGCCCGGCTCGTACTGCATGTACTGCTTGCAGACTTCGACGAGCTTCGGCAGCTCATCGTGGCGCTGGACCAGCAGCACGTCGATGTTGGACCAGGCGAGCTTCACCGCGGCGCGCACCTGCACCAGGCCGTTGTAGGCGCCGATGAAATACCCGACCACCGCGACGAGCACGAACAGCACGACCAGTAACCCGAGCATCGGACGACTCCCTGAAAGAGGCGGGCATTGCCGGCAGACAGTCGGGGCGCAGCATACCCGTTACAAGCTTGCGCCAGTGTGAAGGGTTCGGCACCCGGCGGGGACGTGATCCGCGTCACACAAGCCCGGGGCGGTACGCGGCGCTGCGGGTAGCCGCGCGGCGGCGGCCGCCGTCAGCCCGTGGTGACGCGCACCCCGAGATCGATCCCCGCCAGCTCGTAGCCCTTGCTGAAATCGCGGATGTGCCGCGTCATCCACTGGTGCGCGACCCCCGGCTCGCGCCGCTCGAGCGCCTCCACCAGGCGCCGCTGGGCGGTCGCGATGCGGGTCCGCGCCTGCGGCACCTTGTCGATCATGACGCCGAGGGAGGGCTCGAGCAGCTGCAGCAGCGGCTCCTGCGCGAGTCCCAGCACCGGGTTATGGGTGGCCCGGCCGATGCAACGAAAGAACCCGGCACAGGAGTGCACCGCCTGCGCGGTGCTCGCGCGCCGTGCGCTGAAGGCATCCGCCGCCGCCGTGATGCACTCGAGGTCCGCGGCGGTACGCGTGCGCGCCGCAACCTGCGCCAGCGGCGGCTCGAGGATGGTGAGCGCCTCCCACACGTCGCGCACCGTGACGTCGTGCAGCAGCAGGGCGTGGCTCACGCCGGCGGCGACCGCCTGGTGGTGCGGGCGACTCACCGACATGAGCTTCGAGCCCGGTCGGCGCTGCACCAGTCCGCGGCTCTCGAGCTCGCGCAGTGCCTCGCGCACCGTCGAGCGGTTCACCCCGAACTGCCGGGCGAGCTCGGTCTCCGACGGCAGCCGCTCGCCCTCGCGCAACGCGCGCGACAGGATACGGTCGCCGATGGTCACCGCCACCTTACGGTAGGCGGGCTCGATGAGGAGCGGCGTGAATTCGACGCTCACGCGGCCGCCTCGAACAGCTCGCGGCCGATGAGCATGCGGCGGATCTCCTGGGTGCCGGCGCCGATCTCGTAGAGCTTGGCGTCACGCAGCAGCCTCCCGGCCGGGTAGTCGTTGATGTAGCCGTTGCCGCCCAGTGCCTGGATGGCATCGAGGCCGGCCTGGGTGGCGTGCCCGGCCGCGAACAGGATGCAGCTCGCGGCGTCGCGCCGCCGCACGGTGCGGGCATCGCAGGCGCGCGCCACCGAGTAGACATAGGCGCGCGCGGCGTTGAGCGCGGCGTACATATCGGCGACCTTGCCCTGCATCAGCTCGAAGGTGCCTACGGGAACACCGAACTGCCTGCGCTCGCGGATGTAGGGCAGCACTACGTCGAGCGCGGCGGCATGCAGGCCGAGCGAGCCGCCGGCGAGCACGACGCGCTCGTAGTCGAGGCCGCTCATCAGGACGCGCACGCCGCCGTTCTCGGCGCCGACCATGTTGGCCGCGGGAATGCGGCAGCCGTCGAACACCAGCTCCGAGGTGCTCGAGCCGCGCATGCCCAGCTTGTCGAGCTTCGGCGCGCTCTCGAAGCCCGGGGTACCGCGCTCGACGACGAAAGCCGTGATGCCGCGCGAGCCAGCCGCCGGGTCGGTCTTGGCGTACACCATGACGACGTCGGCATCCGGGCCGTTGGTGATCCACATCTTGCGGCCGTTCAGCAGGTAGCAGTCGCCGCGCCGCTCGGCTTTGAGCTGCATCGACACGACGTCCGAGCCGGAGCCGGGCTCCGACATGGCGAGCGCGCCGACGTGCTCGCCGGAGAGCAGCTTCGGCAGGTAGCGCGCGCACTGCTCTTCGCTGGCATTGAGGCGCAGCTGGTTCACGCACAGGTTCGAGTGCGCGCCATAGGAGAGGCCGACCGCCCCCGAGGCACGCGAGATCTCCTCCATGACGACGACGTGGGCGAGATAGCCGAGGCCGGCGCCGCCGAGGCGTTCGGGTACGGTGATGCCGAGCAGGCCCTGGGCCCCCAAGTCCGGCCACAGGTCGCGCGGAAAGGCGTTGCTGCGGTCGATGTCGGCGGCGCGCGGGGCGATCCTCGCCGTGGCGAAGCGCCGCACCTCGCGGCGGATCTCATCGAGCTCGGGACCTAAGCCGAAGTCGCTGTCGGTGCAGTCGAGCGGGTTCATGTGGGCTTGCCTTCCCCGTGGACCAGATCGTATGATTGTCGGACAAACCGGCAATCATGGCAAGTGCCCCATGCCCCGCATCACCACCCGTGCAGACCGCGAGTCCCAGGAATACCGTGACAACGCGCGCGCCATGCGCGCGCTCAGCGAGGACCTGCGGCGCGAGGTCGCGCGGGCGGCGCGCGGCGGCTCCAGGGCGGCGGTGGACAAGCACCGCGCGGCGGGCAAGCTCTCCGCCCGCGAGCGGGTGCGCGTGCTGCTCGACACCGGGAGCCCGTTCCTCGAGCTGTCGCAGCTCGCCGCGCACGGCATGTACGGCGGCGACATTGCCTGTGCCGGCATCGTCACCGGCATCGGCAGGGTAGGGGGGCGCGAATGCGTGATCGTCGCCAACGATCCGACCGTCAAGGGCGGCACCTACTATCCGATCACGGTGAAGAAGCACCTGCGCGCCCAGGAGATCGCGCGCGACAACCGCCTGCCTTGCGTCTATCTGGTAGAGAGCGGCGGGGCGTTCCTCCCGGCGCAGGACGAAGTGTTCCCCGACCGCGAGCACTTCGGCCGCATCTTCTACAACCAGGCGACGCTCTCAGGAGCCGGCATCGCGCAGATCTCCGTGGTGCACGGCTCGTGCACCGCCGGCGGCGCCTATGTGCCGGCGATGTCGGGCGAGAACGTCATCGTGCGCAACCAGGGGCGGGTGTTTCTCGGCGGTCCGCCGCTCGTGAAGGCCGCGACCGGCGAGGACATCGACGCAGAGACGCTCGGGGGAGCCGACGTGCATTGCCGCGAGTCCGGCGTGTGCGATCACTACGCCGAGAACGACACGCACGCTCTGGCCATCGCGCGGCGTATCGTCGCGCGCCTGAGGCCCGCGGCCGCTACGGCGCCGCCGCTTGCGCCCCGCGAGCCGCAGTACGATCCGGCGGAGCTCTACGGGGTGGTTCCAACGAGCCTGCGCAAGCCCTACGACGTGCGCGAGGTGATCGCGCGGCTGGTGGACGATTCCGAGCTCGACGAGTTCAAGGAGCTCTACGGCACCACCCTGGTGTGCGGCTTTGCGCACCTCGGCGGCTACCCGGTCGGTGTCCTCGCCAACAATGGCGTGCTGTTCTCCGCGAGCGCGCTCAAGGGGACGCATTTCATCGAGCTGTGCACGCGCGAATCCGTCCCGCTGCTCTTCCTGCAGAACATCACCGGCTTCATGGTGGGCGCCCGTGCCGAAGCCGGCGGCATCGCCAAGGACGGCGCCAAGCTCGTCACGGCGGTCGCCTGCGCCCCGGTGCCGAAGCTCACGGTGATCGTCGGCGGCAGCTATGGCGCCGGCAACTACGCCATGTGCGGCCGTGCCTACGAGCCGCGCCTGCTCTTCCAGTGGCCCAACGCGCGCATCTCCGTCATGGGCGGGGAGCAGGCGGCGAGCGTGCTTGCAACCGTGAAGCGCGCGGCGGTGGAGCGCGCCGGCGAGCAGTGGCCCGCGGCGGAGGAGGAGGCGTTCAAGACGCCGATCCGCGAGCAGTACGAGCGGCAGGGGCATCCGTACTACTCCTCGGCGCGGCTGTGGGACGATGGTGTGATCGACCCCGTCGACACGCGCCGCGTGCTGGCGCTGTCGCTCGCGGCCGTGCGGCACGCGCCGCTCGAGCCGGCGCGCTTCGGCGTGTACCGGATGTGACGCGCCAGTGAAGACGCTCCTGGTCGCCAACCGCGGAGAGATCGCGTGCCGCATCTTCCGCACGGCGCGCCGCCTGGGTTGGCGCACGCTCGCGGTATTCTCGGACGCGGACGCACGCGCGCGCCACACCTGCGAGGCGGACGAGGCGCTGTGGATCGGACCCGCGGCCGCGCGCGACAGTTACCTCGACATCGGCCGCATCATTGCCGCGGCGCGCGCCGGCGGTGCCGACGCCATACACCCGGGCTACGGCTTTCTCTCCGAGAATGCGCAGTTCGCCGCGGCGTGCAGCGATGCAGGAATCACCTTCGTCGGGCCGCCGGCGACGGCGATCGCCGCGATGGGCTCGAAGATAGTCGCCAAGAACCGCATGCGGCAGGCGGGCGTGCCGGTATTGCCGGGCTATGCGGGCCCCGAGCAGGATTTGCAGCAGCTCGCCGCCGCGGCGCACACGGTCGGGCTGCCCCTCATCGTCAAGCCGGCCGCCGGCGGCGGCGGCAAGGGCATGCAGATCGTGCGCCAGGAGTCCGAGCTCACCGCGGGCCTCGCCGCGGCGCGGCGTCTCGCGGAGAGCGCCTTCGGCGACGGAGCGCTGCTGCTCGAGCGGTTCCTGCCGAGCCCACGCCATCTCGAGGTGCAGGTCTTCGGGGACAGCCACGGCAACCTCGTGCACCTCGGCGATCGCGACTGCTCCGCGCAGCGGCGCCACCAGAAGGTCATCGAAGAGGCGCCGGCCCCCAACGTTCCCGACGCGGTGCGCGCGCGGCTGCGCGCCGCGGCGCTGGTGGTGGCGCGCGAGATCGGCTACGTGAGCGCGGGCACGGTCGAGTTCCTCTACGACGGGCGCGAGTTCTATTTTCTGGAGATGAACACGCGGCTGCAGGTGGAGCACACGGTGACCGAGGCGGTCACCGGCCTCGATCTCGTCGAGTGGCAGCTGCGGGTGGCGGACGGCGAGCGGCTGCCCCTGTCGCAGAACGAGGTGCGGCTCAGCGGGCACGCCATCGAGGCGCGCGTGTGCGCCGAGGATCCGGAGCGCAATTTTCTCCCGAGCGCCGGCTGCCTCGCGCTCATGCAATGGCCGCGGCTGGAGTCGGTACGGGTCGATGCCGGATTCGGCAGCGGCGATACCGTGCCCGACTGCTACGACTCGCTACTCGGCAAGGTCATCGCCTGGGCTCCCGAGCGGACTCTCGCCGCCGAGCGGCTGGCGGCGGCACTCAACGACACCTTCAGCGCCGGCGTGCGCACCAACGAGCGCTGGCTGGCGCGGGTGCTGCGCTCACGGCGCTTTCTCGAGGTACGGCATAACATCGCGCTGCTCGACAAGGGGGCAGGGGAGTTTGCCGCGCCGTCCGCCCTGGCGCCCGAAACGCTGATTCTCGCCGCCCTCGCGTTCCACAGCGCCGGCGCCGCCGGCGACGCTGATCCGTGGGCGGCGCGCGACGGCTTCACGCCCAATCTGCCCGCGGCGGTTTGCTACACGTTGTCCTGGAAGGGACACGCGCACACCGTGGAGCTCGGCTGCACGGCTGGGACTCCAACGTCCGCGACCGTCGACGGGCGCACCCTGCTGCAGGTTGCGGACCTTGCCTATGCCGCCGGAGCTCGCGATGCGGGCACGATTGCCGCGCGCCTCGTCGAGCGGCGCCGCCGCGCGCGTTGCCGCGTCGCGGGCGCACAAGTCACGCTCTGGGAGGAGGACGCGCACTACGATTTTCTGCTCGAGGATCCGCGCACCCGGGAGTTCACCGCCAGCGCGACCACCGGGGGGCTCACCACCCCGCTCCCCGGTGTCGTAGTGTCGGTGCCGGTCTCGGTCGGCCAGAAGGTGGCTCCGGGCGAGGTGCTCATGGTGATCGAGGCCATGAAGATGGAGCACACCATCACCGCGCCCTACGCCGGCACGGTACAGGCCATCCGCTTCGCACGCGGGGAACGAGTGCCCGAGGGGAGCCAGCTGCTGGAGCTAGCGCGCACGGACGAGTGAACGCTAAGATTCTGCAAGCAGGACCGCTGCAAGAGCCAGGGAGGAGAGCATGGACAAGTCATTGGCGACGGGATTGGTGATCGGTGCGGCGGTGGCCGCCGGAGCCGGCGCGCTCGCGGGGCTGAAGCTCATGACCAAAGGCCCGGAATATGCGCAAGTCCTCGAGGTGACTCCGGTGACCAGGACCCTGCGCACCCCGCGGCAGGAATGCCACGCAGTGCGCGTCACGCGCCAGGCGCCGGTGAAGGATGAGCACCAGCTGACGGGCACGATTGCCGGCGCCCTCATCGGCGGCGTGCTTGGCCACCAGGTCGGCGGCGGCAGCGGGCGCGACCTCGCGACCGTCGCGGGGGCCGCGGGCGGCGGCTACGCCGGCAATCGCATCCAGAAGAATCTGCAGGATCGCAATACCGTCACGACCGCCGAGCAGAAATGCGACCGGGTCTATGACAGCTCCGAGAAGATCATCGGCTACGCGGTGCGCTATCGTCTCGGCGGCCGCGAGGCGACCGTGCGGATGGACCACGACCCGGGGCCGCGAATTCCGCTGCGTGACGGGCGGCTCGACCTGGGCGCCGCGGAGCCCGGAAAACCGGGCTGAAGCGCCCGGCGCGCTCTGCAGCAGCTACTTCGCGGCGGGCGCTGCGGCCGGCGGCGCGGCGCCGCGGGCCAGCGCGATCACCTTGTCGGTGAGCACCAGCAGCTCCCTGAAAGCCTGCTCCTCGTCGGCCGATTCACCGGGACTCACCACTACGTAACGCCCATTGACGACCAGCTTGGGGATGCTCTCGATCCGGTAATCCTCGGCCATCTGGTCCGCCTGCACGGTCTGATTGTTGACGCCGAAGGAGACGTAGGCGTTGGCGAACCTGGCGGCGTCGCCTCCCTGCCCGCCGACCCAGTCGGCGATCGACTGCTCGTCGAAGAGGCTCTGGTGCTCGTCGTGAATCGCGCGGAACAGCGCCGCGTCCAGCTTCTTCAGATCTCCGGTGGCCTCGAGCGAATAGTAGGCGCGCGAGAGGTTCATCCATGGCAGCCGGCCGAAGCTGACCGGCACGCGCCTGAAGGCGACGTCCTTCGGGAGCGCCGCCGCCCAGGCGCTCACCAGCGGGCTGAACCTGGCACAGTGCGGGCAACCGTAGGAGAAGAATTCGATGACTTCGATCTTCCCTGGGCTCGAGGTGGGCCGCGGCGGCGTGAGCAGACGGTAGTCGCGTCCCTCTGCGAGCGGCGCCGACGCCGGAGCGCCGGTGCCGGGTGCCGCGGTAGCGAGTGCCGCGGCCAGTGCCGTGGCGGCGAGACATAACGCGGCGAGGCTCAGGGAACGGCTGCGGGTCGGCATTCGGTCGGTCTCCGTCGGACGGTAGAAACGTAGCACGAAGCGCGGTCGAAGAACCTCCAGGGACGCCGTGCCCACTCGCCCGCGTAGTCGACGCCGATGCGCGCACTGCGCCCAATCCCGATCCGTGGGGGGCGCCGCGGGCGCTCGATCCAAAGCTCGGAGCCGAGCAGGTCCGCGCCGTTCAGGCGCCGGTCGACGTGCATGGCGCGGCACAGGAGCCCCGGTCCCCAGGTCTTGTCCGTGATTCCGTCCAACGGTTCCAGCGCGCGCAGCAGTACCGCGTGCGGAATTCCCTCCTGCGCCGTCACCACATTAAGGCAATTCCAGAATCCGTAGATGAAATAGACATAGGCGTGTCCGGGAGGACCAAACATCACCTCGGTGCGCGCGGTGCGCCCGCGCGAGGAATGTGCCGCGCGGTCGCGGGGACCCAGGTACGCCTCAGTCTCGACGATACGGCCGCGCCGCACGCTGATTCCGTCGTCGTGCACCAGGTGCATACCGATCAGCTCGCGCGCGACGTTTAGTGCACTGCGTGCGAAGAAAGCGCGCGCAGGCTTGATAAACTGTCCCACCGCCTGATGCTAAGGGAATCCCGGGATTTTCAAGATCGGGATCGTAATCGAGTGCATTTTCATAGTAAAATCAATGTAATGGACGATCAGCAGCGACGTGCGATGCGCCTGTCACCCTGGGGGGCCCTGGGAATTGCGTGCGCGCTCGGCCTTGCCTCGCCCGTCGTCGCGAGTGTCTATCCTCTGCCGGCCGACGGCTCCGCCGTGGTGGGGACGGACGAGGCCGTAACCACGGTGTACTCGGATACGCTGCCCGACCTCGCGCATCGCTACAGCCTCGGCTACTACGAGATCATCCGCGCGAACCCCGGCGTCGACGTGTGGCTGCCGGGTGCCGGCAGGCGCATCGTGCTGCCGGGCCGGCGCATCCTGCCGACCGGGCCTCGCGAAGGCCTCGTCGTCAACCTTCCCGAGCACCGCCTCTATTACTATCCGAAGCCGCGCAACGCGCGCGAGCAGCGCGTGGTCATCACGTATCCGATCAGCATCGGCAAGATGGACTGGCGCACGCCGCTCGGCGAGACGCGTGTCATCGCCAGGATCCGCAATCCCGCCTGGTATCCGCCCGAGTCGATTCGCAAGGAGCATGCGGCCAACGGCGATCCGCTGCCGAAGGTGGTGCCCGCAGGTCCCGACAACCCGCTCGGCGCCTTTGCGCTGCGGCTCGCAGCCGGCGAGGGCGAGTACATGATCCACGGCACCAACAACCCGACCGCGGTCGGCATGTCGGTGACGCACGGCTGCATCCGCATGTACCCCGAGGATGTTGCCGCGCTCTTCCCGCTGGTGGCCGTCGGCACCAAGGTGTGGCTGGTCAACGAACCCGTGAAGGTCGCATGGGTAGACGGCAAGCTGCTGCTCGAGGCCCATCCACCGGTGGACGAGGAGGGTCAGAGCGTGGAGCCCGACCTTGCGCTTCTCTCGAAGCTCCTCGATCAGGCGCTCGGGGACAGCACGGCCGCGATCCACTGGGATCTGGCGCGCCAGACGCTGCAGGCGGCGGACGGTATTCCGACGGTGGTGGGCCTCGCCGCGACGCTCGATGCGCCCGCCGCGGATACCAATGCGCCGGCGCGGCTCGCGACGGGAACCGCGGAGACGGTGAAGCGTTAAGGTTCCGCGCGCGAGGCGCGCAGCCGCGTCAGCAGGCGCACGAGCTGCGCCGCGCGTCCGATGAATGCGAGCGCCCCGCGGGCCCACAGGACGAACGTCAGCGCCCTGCGCGTGCGCCCGAGGAGCAGAACTCCGGCGAGCGCGGCCCAGGCGAGCGGGTGACGCAGACCGCCGGCGGCGGCCTGCTGTGCCGAGGTGCGTAACAATCTCACCGGATCGAGGGCAGCAAGCCGCGTCGCGAGCTCCTCGCGCTGCGCATCGGCCTGCCTGAGAAGCACGCGGCGCCGCGCCTCGAGTTGCTTCAGGCGGCTCATGGACCGCGGGCCCTGCGCTGGTCGCGGTCGAGCTCCTCGACCGAATCCGCGAGGATTCCCGGTCGGCGGTGGAAGATGCGCGCTCCGATGTATGCGCACGCGGCGCCGACCAGGAGAAAGGCAAGTCCGCCCGCGAGCAGCCCGAGTACGCGGTGTGAGTCCCATAGCGCCGCGATCAGCGCGACCACGCCGAAGGCGAGTGCCACCAGGGCGCAGAGAATGGCCGCCACCGCCCAGATCAGCGTCCGCGCCAGCCCGATGAGGTGGATCTCGAGCTCGACCCCCGCGAGCTCGAGTCGCGTGCGCAGCGCCTCGAGCGCCGCAGCGAGCAGCCCCTGCAGCAGCGGCGGCCGGGCCGGCGAGCTCGCGTCCGCGGGCGCGGAGCCCTCGCTCATCCCCTGCGTCCCATGATGAGCCCGATGAGCAGGGCGACGCCGCCGGCCACCGCGACCGCAGCCCAGGGGTTGTCGTGCACGTAGTCGTCGACGTCACCCGCGCGCGCCTTGACCTGCTTCTCGAGGGCCGTCAGCCGGGTGCGCAGCTCCGTCAGCGTGGCCTCGGCCTGCTCCCCCGCCGCGCCCGCCGTCTCGGCCGAGCTGCGCAGCAGGGCCTCGGCATCGTTCACCAGCGCGCGCAGCTCCTCGGCCAGTTTTCCGCCGTTGAACACGTCCGTCATAGGGGCGCTCCTTGGAAAAAAGTCTCACCGCGCATGCGGGTTCTGCCTATAGGGATTTACGCATATCCGGCCCGAAACCGCGAGACGGCGGAATTAAGCTGCGCTACTCTCGGCCCGGAAGCTTCCGATGAACGTGCCGGCCCCCAATCCGCTGCTGGAGTTGCGCAAGCTCGGTGAGAGCGCGTGGCTGGACGACCTCGGCCGCGGCATGCTCGAGGACGGGAGCCTTGCGCGCCTCATCCGCGAGGACGGTATCGCGGGCGTCACCTCGAATCCGGCGATCTTCGCCAACTCCATGACCACCGACCCGCGTTACGCCCAGCCGATCGCGCGGCTCCTGCCGACGGTCGGGTCGGCAATGGCGCTGTACGAGGAGCTCGCCCTCGACGACGTGCACGAGGCGGCGGGACTGTTCCGCGGGCTCTACGACGGCAGCGCCGGCGCCGACGGCTTCGTGAGTTTCGAGGTGTCGCCGCATCTCGCCTACGACGCGGCGGGCAGCCTCGCCGAAGCGCGCCGCCTGTGGGCGCGTATCGACGTGCCCAACGCCTTCATCAAGATTCCCGGCACCGAGGCCGGGCTGCCGGTAATCCGCACGCTCATCGCCGAAGGCATCAATGTCAACGTGACGCTGCTCTTCTCGCCCGAGCGCTACCGCGCCGTGGTGCAGGCCTACATGGACGGCCTCGCCGAGCGCACCCGCACCCGGCGGCCGCTCGCGGGCGTCGCTTCGGTCGCGAGCTTCTTCCTCAGCCGCATCGATACGCTAGTCGACCGTTTGCTGGATGAGCTGAGCGCACGCGGCCAGCCGGCGGCGCGCACGCTGCGCGGCAAAGCGGCGATTGCCAGTGCCGCCCGCGCGTACGAGATCTTCGAGGCGACGCTCGCGACGCCCCAATGGCAGTCGCTCAGCACCCAGGGCGCGCGGCCGCAACGCCTCTTGTGGGCGTCGACCTCGACCAAGGACCCGAGCTACAGCCCGATCAAGTACGTCGAGGAGCTGGTGGTGCCCGGGACCGTGAACACCATGCCGCTCGATACCATCAACGCCTACCGGCGCCTCGGCCGCCCGGAACTGCGCCTCGAGCGGCACCTCGCCGAGGGCTCGGATGCGCGCGAGGGCCTCGAGCGGCTCGACGTCGATCTCGAGGCGGTCGCCGCGCAGCTCGAGCGCGAAGGTGTCGCCAAGTTCATCGAGCCCTTCGACAGGTTGCAGAAGTGGCTCGAGGACCGGCGGCGCAACCGCAAGACGTCCTGAGGGTGCGCGGGAGGTTCAGGTGGAAACCGACGCGGTACGCGAGAGGCTGCTCAAACGCCGGGACGAGCTGCGCCAGCGGGCGAGCGACGCCAGCGCGGACCTGCGGCACGAGGCGGATCCGCTCTCGGCTGACTTTGCCGAGCAGGTGACGCAGCGCGAGAACGACGACGTGCTCGGCGCGATCTCGCACTCGGCGCGCGCTGAGTTGCAGCAGGTGGAGGCGGCGCTGCGGCGCCTCGCGCAGGGCCGCTACACGACCTGTGCGGTTTGCGGCGGCGACATCGAGCCCGAACGCCTCGCCGCCGTACCCTACACCGACAAGTGCCGCGCCTGCGCGGAGGGAGCGCGCCCGATGCCCGGCCGCGGCCGCCCGGGCGGCTGAGCGGCGCGCGTCGTCGAGCGAGCCTTGGCAGCCTCGGGCGTCATCACCGTTACCACCGACTTCGGACATCAGGGCCCGTTCGTCGGGGTCATCAAGGGCTGCATTCTCACGCGCTTCCCGGCCGCCCGGATCATCGATCTCACGCACGAGATCGTGGTGCACTGGCCGGCGGAGGCGGGCTTCTGGCTCTCGCGCGCCTTTGGGTTCTTTCCGCCCGGCACGGTGCACGTGGCGGTCGTCGATCCGGGGGTGGGGACCTCGCGCGACATTCTCGCCCTCGAGGCGGGCGGACACCTCTTTGTCGCCCCGGACAACGGCCTGCTCGCGCCGGTCGTGAGCCGCGTTCCCGATGCGCGCCTCACCCGGCTCAGCGTGCAAGGCCTAGCGCGCATAGGGGTTACTCGTCCGAGCGCGACCTTCCATGGGCGGGACATCTTCGCGCCGGTCGCTGCAGAGCTCGCCGCCGGGCGCTGCACGGCCGGGGATCTCGGCGAGCCGGTGAGCACGCTGGTGCCCTCCTGGGTCGACGATCCGACCGTGGAGCCCGCCAGCGTCGCCGGCGTCGTCATTACCATCGACCACTTCGGCAACCTCCTCACCAATATCGACGCGCCTCTCATCGAGCGCTTCCGCCTGCCGGTAGTACACGCCGGCAACCACGCCTTCCCCCTGCTGCGCACCTACGGCGACACCAGGCCGGGCGAGTATCTGGCCCTCGTCAATTCCTTCGGGGTGGTCGAGATCGCGCGGGCGGAGCACAACGCCGCCGAGGGCCTAGGCTTGAGCCGCGGTGCCCCGGTGGTCGTCCGTGACGGCACAGATCACGCTTAAGCCAGGCGCGTTCGGTACTCTTCGCCCCGCAACCGCCCCTTGCGGCAAGTGTTGATCGGCGGCGCCAATCGGCTATAGTTCGCGCCTTGTTGCATGTCGAATTAGCACGTTAGCTGTTGAATTAATTCGGGATTTACCTACCAGATGGCTGAACGGGATAACGAGGGCTTCGACCTCGACGAGGAATTCCTGAACAGTCCCCCCGAGGACGGCACCGATTACGACCGGCTGCTCGATCGGGTGGACAAGCGCGTCCGCAATCAGGGCAAGCGAGGCAAGGCTGCCTGGAGCCGCCTCGAGGAAGTGCTCGCGGACAAGAAGCTCGAGAAGGATCTCCAGGACTTCGACGACGAGCTTTAGGCGATCGGGCTTGCGGCAGAACGACAGCTCGCGCTGCTCACCACACGCACAAGCAACGACGGACTGAGACAGCCTTAAGCTGTCAGGCTGCGGCGTGCAGCCGGCGCCTGGACGCGGAGAATCGAGTCTTGACCCGTACGCCCTCTGCCTGGATCGTCCTCAAGTTCGGCGGCACGAGCGTCGCAACGCTCGCCAACTGGACCAACATCGCAGGAGTCGTCGCCGAGCGCGCGGCAAGCGGCGCGCGCGTTCTCCTCGTGCACTCTGCGGTGAGCGGCATCACCGATCGCCTCCAGCGGCTGCTCGAGACGTCCGTCTGCGAATCCTACGAGGCCGAGCTCGAGGCCATCGAGGAGCGCCACCGGCGCCTCGCGGCCGATCTCGGCGTGCCGCTCGGAGCAGAGGTCGAGCGGCACCTCGCCGAGCTCGGCGAGCTCGCCGCCGGGATCGCGCTGGTGGGCGAGGTGAGCGACCGCACGCGCGCGCGCGTCATGGCGGCCGGGGAGCTCATGGCGACCCGGATCGGCGCGAGCTTCCTCGAGGCGGGCGGACTCCCGGTCGCGTGGGCCGATGCCCGAACCATGCTGCGCGCCGAGGAGCGCCGCAGCGCCTCGGCGAAGTCGAGCGTGCTGTCGGCCGTGTGCAGCTTCGCGCCGGACGCAGCGCTCGCCGCGGCGCTCGCGGCCCTTCCGGCCATCGTGGTCACGCAGGGGTTCATCGCGAGCGACGACGACGGCAACACCGTGCTCCTCGGCCGCGGCGGCTCGGACACTTCGGCCGCCTACCTGGCGGCGAAGCTGCGCGCGCAGCGGCTCGAGATCTGGACCGACGTTCCCGGGAGGTTCAGCGCCAATCCGCGCGCCACGCCCACCGCACGGCTGTTGCGCGCGCTGCATTACGACGAGGCGCAGGAGATCGCGACCAGCGGCGCCAAGGTGCTGCACCCGCGCTGCATTCTGCCCGCGCGGGCGCAGCGCATCCCGCTCCATGTATACGCCACTCAGGCCCCGCATCTGGAAGGCACGGTGCTGAGCGCCGAGGGTGGCGAGGGCGGCGCGCAGGTGAAGGCGGTGTGCACCAAGAAGGGCATCACCCTGATCTCGATGGAGAGCCCCGGCATGTGGCACCAGGTGGGTTTCCTCGCGGATGCCTTCCAGGTGTTCAAGCAGCACGGCCTGTCGGTGGACCTGGTGTCGACCTCGGAGACCAACGTAACGGTGTCGCTCGATCCGGCGGCCAACACCCTCGACAACGCCCAGGTGGCGGCGCTGGTGGCCGACCTCTCGCACCTGTGCCGCGTGCAGGTGATCGGCCCGTGCGCCTTGGTGAGCCTCGTCGGGCGCAACATCCGCGCGATCCTGCACCAGCTCGGGGGAGCGTTCGAATTCTTCGAGGAGCAGAAGATACATCTGGTGAGCCAGGCGGCCAACGATCTGAACTTCACCTTCGTCGTCGACGAGAACCAGGGCGATCGTCTCGTCGAGCAGCTGCACGAGCTGCTCATCCGGCCCGTGCCCGGCGACAAGGTCCTGGGTCCCACCTGGCAGCAGCTGTTCGCGGCGCCGCCTGAGGCGGGCGCGCGCCTGCCGCCCTGGTGGCGCACGCGGCGCGCCGAGCTGCTCGCGGCGCTCGAGGAGCGCGAGGCGGCCTACCTCTACGACCTCGCGACGGTGCGCGCCGCGGCACGTGCGCTGCGCGGGCTCAAGTCGCTCGACCGCGTGCACTACTCGATGAAGGCCAACCCGCATCGCGAGATCCTGCGCACGCTGCTCGATGAGGGCATCGAGTTCGAGTGCGTCTCGCGCGGCGAGATCGAGCACCTGCTCGCCACCTGCCCGGAGCTGGCGCCTGCGCGCATCCTCTATACGCCGAACTTCGCGCCGCGCGCGGAGTACGCCTGGGCGCTCGAGCGCGGCGTGCGCGTGACCGTCGACAACACCTTTGCGCTCACCGCCTGGCCCGGGCTGTTCCGTGGCCGCGAGATCTTCGCCCGCCTCGACACCGGCGTCGGCCGCGGCCATCACACCCACGTGCGCACCGCCGGCCCGCGCTCGAAGGTCGGCGTGCCGCTCGCGGAGCTGGCCGCCCTGGAGCGCGCGGCCCGGGCGGCCGGTGCGCACATCACCGGGCTCGAGGCCCACGTCGGCAGCGGGATCTTCGACGTGACGAGCTGGGAGCACACGGCGCGGCTGCTGGCCGCAGCCGCGCACGTCATGGAGGAGGTGCGCGTGATCGACGTGGGCGGGGGGCTCGGCGTGCCCGAGCGGCCCGATCAGCCCGGGGTCGATCTCGCGAAGCTCGACACGCTGCTCGCGGCGGTGCGGGCCGAGCACCCGCGCCTCGAGGTGTGGCTCGAGCCGGGGCGCTACCTGGTGGCGGCCGCCGGCGTGCTGCTCGCGCGGGTGACGCAGCTCAAGCAGAAGGGCGGGGTGCGCTTCGTCGGGGTGGCGACCGGCATGAACTCCCTGATCCGTCCGGCACTCTATGGCTCATATCATGAGATCGCGAACCTCACGCGCCTCGATGAGCCGGCCACGGAGCTCGTGAGCGTCGTGGGTCCGATCTGCGAGAGCGCCGACGTGCTCGGCCACGACCGGCTGTTGCCGGTGACGGAGGCGGGCGACGTGCTGCTCATCGCCAATACCGGCGCCTACGGGCACGCCATGAGCTCGCATTACAACTTGCGCGACCCCGCCGTGGAGCTGATCCTCTGAGGCGCCTGGCGCTCCGCCTGCTGGCGGCGGCGGCGATCGCCGGCGCGGCCTACGTGCTCTATCTCGATCTGCTGGTGATCCACCAGTTCGAGGGGCGGCGCTGGACACTGCCGGCGCAGGTTTTCGCAGCGCCCCTCGAGCTGTATGCCGGCCTGCCGCTCCCGGAGGCGGAGATCGGGCACGAGCTCGAGCGGCTGCATTACCGCAAGGTCGCGCAGCTCGACCGTCCCGGCACCTACCGAGTCAACGGCGCGCGGATCGACGTGGCGCTGCGGCCGGCGCGCTTCGCCGACGAGAGTCGCGACGCCGAGCTGCTCAGCATCTCGACGGGCCCCCAGGGGATCGAGAGCCTGAAGGACGCCGCCGGGCGCGAGGTGCCGGTGCTGCGGCTCGAGCCGCTTCTGATCGGCAGCATCTTCCCGAGCCACGGCGAGGACCGCATCGTGCTCACGCCGCGCGAGGTGCCGCCGCTGCTGCCGGCGGCGCTCAAGGCGGTCGAGGACCGCAGATTCGATTCGCACCGCGGAGTCGATCCGCAGGCGATCCTGCGCGCGCTGTGGGTCGATGCGCGCGCCGGCCAGATCGAGCAGGGGGGAAGCACGCTCACCCAGCAGCTGGTGCGCAGCTATTTCCTCTCCACGCGCCAGACGCTCGGACGCAAGATCCGCGAGGCGATCATGGCGATCGCGCTCGATGCGCACTTCACCAAGGACGATCTCATGAACGCGTATATCAATGAGATCTTCCTCGGGCAGGACGGCAACCGCGCCATCCATGGCTTCGGGCTCGCGAGCCAGTTCTATTTCGGCAAGCCGCTCGGCGAGCTCGACCTCGCGGAGATCACACTGCTGGTGGCGGTGGTGCGCGGTCCGTCCTATTACGATCCACGCCGTCACGCCGACCGCGTGCTCGCCCGGCGCAACCTCGTGCTGAAGGAGCTCGCCGATCAGCACGTCGTCACGGCGGCGGACGCGGCCACCGCCGCCCGGCGGCCGCTCGGGGTCACCCCGCGACCGGCCGGTGCTTACTACCCCGCCTACCTGGATTTCGTGCGGCGTACCCTGCGGCGCGACTACCGCGACCAGGACCTCACCGAGGCCGGGCTCTCGGTCTACACGAGCCTCGAGCCGCGGGCCCAGGATGCGGCCGAGCGCGCCCTCGAGTCCGAGCTGACCCGGCTCGACCGCATGAAGAAGCACGGCGGCGAATCCCAGTCGCTCGAGGGCGCAGTGGTCGTCACGGCGCCGCAAAGCGGCGATGTCATCGCGATCGTCGGCGGCCGCGATGTCGGCTACGACGGCTTCGACCGCGCGCTCGATGCGCGCCGCGCCATGGGCTCGCTGGTGAAGCCCTTCATCTATCTCACCGCGCTCGAGAGCGGCCGCTATAGCGCCGCGACCATCGTGCAGGATGAGCCGGTCGACGTGAAGCTCGCGGGCGGACGTCACTGGCGTCCGGAGAACTTCAGCCGCGACGTCAACGGGCCGGTGCCGGTGGCGCGCGCCCTGGCCGAATCGCTCAACCTCGCGACGGTCGGCGTGGGCCTCGACCTCGGGCTGGCGAAGGTAACCGCGACGCTGCAGCGCTTCGGCCTCGAGCGTTCGCCCGAGCAGGTGCCGGCGATGCTCCTCGGGGCGGTCGACGTCACGCCGCTCGAGGCGGCGCAGCTCTACAACGGGCTCGCGAACGGCGGATTCCACAACCCATTGCGCGCGGTGCGCGCGGTCATCGGCAGCGACGGCAAGGCGCTCAAGGCCTTCCCGCTGCAGGTGACCCAGGTAGCGACCCCCGAGGCGGTCTACCAGCTCGACCGGCTGCTGACACTGGTCATGAATCGCGGCACCGGGCGCCCGGCACGTCCCCTGCTACCCGTCGACCTCGTCGTCGCGGGCAAAACGGGTACTTCCTCTGACTATCGCGATAGCTGGTTCGCGGGCTTCTCGGGCAGCAATCTCACGGTCGTGTGGGTCGGTTACGATGACGACGCGCCGACCGGCCTCACCGGCTCCGCCGGCGCGCTGCCGGTATGGGCGCACGTCATGGCGAGTCTCGGCGGCAGCTCGTGGAATGCACCGATGCCGGAGGGGCTCGTGGACATGGAGATCGAGTACACGACGGGACTGCGGGTCCTGCCGGGCTGCTCCGACGACCGGGTAACGGTCGCGGTGCCCGCAGGGACGCAGGCCGCGGCGAAACCCGGCTGCGGCTTCCCGGACGGCGGCAACCCCGTCACCACCCTCATCGATCGCACGCAGCAGTGGCTTCGCAACCTCGCGCACTGACCGGCGTCCCGGCCCCGGTACGGGGCGCGGCGATCGTGGCGGCGCTGCTCGCCGCGCTGGCCCTCACCGCCTGCGCCGCGGCGGGCCGGGCACCCGGCGCGCCGGGAGGAGTCGAGGTGCCCGGCTCCGGCGCGGGGAGCCTCCGGCCGCAGCCTTCGGCGCCGTCGCCGAACGCACCACAGGGGCGGCAGTTTCATCTCGGGCCCGCGGCCAGCGCTCTCGTCGCGCAGGCCCATTCCCAGGCGGGCGCGGGCGAGTACGCAGCGGCCGGGGCAACACTCGAGCGGGCGCTGCGCATCGAGCCGGACAATCCGCTGCTCTGGGTCGAGCTCGGGCGCGTGCAGCTGGGGGAGGGCAACCCCGCCCAGGCCGACGGCATGGGCCGCAAGGCGCTCGCGCTCGCGACCGGCGACCCTGCCGCCCAGGCCTCCGCCTGGCGGCTGATCGCCGACTCCCTCCACGCCCGGGGACGCACCGCCGAGGCCCTCGAAGCGGAGCAGCGGGCGGGGAGTCTCGCGCCGCAGTGAAGCCTGCCGCGCCGGGATACCCGCCGGGGCGGCGTGCGCAATGCCTCGCAAATCAGCACCCTGCGCTTGCGCAGTGGGGCCTCCGCACCCTAAACTCGTGTCAACTCATCGAGACCGGCTGAGGGATAAGGCCCTTAGACGCCGGGGCAACCGCCAGGCTTAACCAACCTGGAAAGGTGCCAACTCCTGCGACTCCTGCGTGAGCGGGCGTCGACAGATGAGCGGTCTGCGTAGCCTCCTGGGAATTCCCAGCCGAGGATGGACGCAACAAGCCTCGCGCCCCGCGCAGGCACGCTCCGCAGGTGTCCGGTGAGCCCAGGGAACCGATGCGGAGCAATCATGAGCAGTATTTCCGACCTTCTGTCATCTGGTGAAGCCGCCGCCAACGGCGTGAGCCAGGTCACGCGGACCGTGCGTGCGGGCGTCGAATGCGGCGACGAGACCGGCTGCGTCATCCCGCCGCTGCACCTGTCATCGACCTTCGCGTTCCGCGCCTTCGGCGAGAAGCGCGCTTACGACTACACACGCTCGGGAAATCCCACACGCGATCTGCTCGCCGGAGCGCTCGCCGAGCTCGAGCAGGGGGCGGGCGCCGTGGTCACCTCGAGCGGCATGGCGGCGGTCACGCTCACGGGCTATCTCGTGCCGGCCGGCGCGCGCATCGTGGCGCCGCACGACTGTTACGGCGGCACCTATCGGCTCTTCGAGGCCTGGCGGCGCCGCGGCGAGCGACAGGTCGAGTTCGTCGACTTCGGCGACGAGGCTGCGGTGCGCGTCGCGCTCGCCCAGCCGACGGCGCTGCTGTGGATCGAGACGCCGAGCAACCCGCTGCTGCGCATCACGGACATCGCGGCGTTCGCGGCATTGGGCCGGGCAAGCGGGGCGCTCATCGTCGTCGACAACACCTTCCTCTCGCCCGCGTGGCAGCAGCCGCTCACCCTGGGCGCGGATCTGGTGGTGCACTCGACCACCAAGTACCTGAACGGCCACAGTGACGTGGTCGGTGGTGCCGTAGTGGCGCGCGACAAGGCCTTAGCGGAGCAGCTCCTCTGGTGGGCGAACTGCTTAGGGCTGACCGGCGCGCCTTTCGACAGCTTCCTGACGCTGCGCGGACTGCGGACGCTCCATGCGCGCCTCGAGCACCACGCGCGCAACGCGCACGAGCTCGCGCACTGGCTCGAGACCCAGCCGAACGTGCGGCGCGTGTGGTACCCGGGACTCGCGGGCCATCCGGGGCACGCGCTGGCGGCGCGCCAGCAGCGCGCTTTCGGCGCCGTCGTCACCCTCGAGCTCGAGGGCGGGCAGGAGGCGGTGCGCGAGTTCGTCGCCGACCTCGGCTGCTTCTCGCTGGCTGAATCCCTGGGAGGCGTCGAGAGCCTGGTGGCGCATCCGGCCACGATGACTCATGCGGCCATGGACCAGGCGGCGCGCCTCAAGGCGGGACTCACCGACGGGCTGATCCGTCTCTCGATCGGCATCGAGGCCCTGGAGGATCTGCGCGAGGATCTTGCGCGGGCGCTGCAGCGCGCCGCGCGGACGCTGCCCGCGCAGCCGCTCAAGGCCGCGGCGGCAGGCTGCTGACGACCGCCTCGGCCGCCGCGCGCGTGCTCAGGTGCCGCGCGCCGGCGGGGACCAGGTCCGCCGTGCGGGCGCCCTGGCTAAGCGCGGTATCCGCCGCCCGCTCGAGCGCCGCGGCCTCGGCCGCGAGGCCGAGCGAGTGCTTGAGCAGCAACGCCACGCTGTAAATCGCGCCGAAGGGATTGGCGATGCCGCGGCCCGCGATGTCCGGGGCGGAGCCGTGGATCGGCTCGTAGACCCCACGCCGCCCGTCGCCGAGCGAGGCCGAGGGCAGGAGCCCGAGCGATCCGGCGAGCATCGAGGCCTCGTCAGTGAGGATGTCGCCGAACATGTTCTCGGTCACCAGCACGTCGAAGTCGCGCGGGCGGCGGATGAGATGCATGGCCGCCGCGTCCACGAGGCTGTGCTCGAGCGTCACGTCCGGGAATTCACGCTCGACCACGCGCTGACAGACCGCGCGCCACAGGCGCGAGGTCTCGAGCACGTTCGCCTTGTCGATCGAGGTGAGGCGTCGGCGGCGCGCGCGCGCGAGGCGCGCGGCCGCGCGTACGATGCGCTCGATCTCGGCGGCCGTATACACGCACAGATCCGTGGCGCGCACGGCATCGCGTGTCTTGTCGCCGAAGTAGATCCCGCCGGTGAGCTCGCGCACGAATACCAGGTCCACCCCCTCGACCACCTCGGCCTTGAGAGTCGAGGCACTCGCGAGCGCCGCGTGCACCTTCACCGGGCGGAGATTGGCGTAGACCCCGAGCTCGCGGCGCAGGCGCAGCAGTCCCGCCTCGGGCCGCACCGGTGCATCCGGCGCCGACCACTTCGGGCCGCCGATGGCGCCGAGCAGCACCGCATCGGCTGCGCGGCAGGCGGCGAGGGTGGCGGCTGGCAGCGGGTCCCCGTGAGCGTCGATGGCGGCGCCGCCGAAGGGGAGCTCCTCGAGCTCGAGCTCGTGGCCGAAACGCCCGGCCACCGCGCGCAGGCAATGCAGGGCGGCGGCGGTGACCTCGGGTCCGATGCCGTCCCCGGCGAGTACGGCGATGCGAGCCCTCATGCGCGGCGCTCGTACGCCTCGATCTCGCTGCTGCGTGAGAGGAGGTAGCCGAGCTCGTCCACGCCGTTCAGCAGGCAATGCCGGGCGAAGGCCTCGATGGGGAAGCTCACCCGGGCGCCGCCCGGCAGGCTGAGCGTGCCCGAGGCGAGATCCACGGTGAGCTCGGCACCGGGATGCGCGAGCAGCCAGCCGCTCGTCGCCTCGTCGACGATCACCGGCAGCAGGCCGTTCTTCAGCGAGTTGCTGCGGAAGATGTCGGCGATCCCGGTGCTCACCACGGCCCGAAAGCCGTGATCGAGCAGCGCCCAGGGCGCGTGCTCGCGCGAGGAGCCGCAGCCGAAGTTGCGTCCCGCGACGAGGATGCGGCAGCCGGCGCTCTCGGAACGGTTCAGCACGAAGTCGGGCCGCGGCGCGCCGCGCTCGTCATAGCGCCAGTCGGCAAACAGGTGTTTGCCGAGTCCGGCGCGGGTCGTGGTGGTGAGAAAGCGCGCCGGGATGATCTGGTCGGTGTCGATGTTGGTGGCTGCGAGCACCACGGTGCGCGAGGTGAGGGTGGTGAAGGGCTCCATCACAGGAGCTCCCGCGGATCGGTTACGCGGCCTCGTACCGCGGACGCCGCCGCGGTCAGCGGGCTCGCGAGCAGCGTGCGCGCACCGACCCCCTGGCGTCCCTCGAAGTTGCGGTTGCTGGTGCTGACCGCGTACTCCCCGCGCGGCACCGTGTCGCCGTTCATGCCGAGACACATCGAGCAGCCCGACTCGCGCCATTCGGCGCCGGCCTCGAGGAACACGCGGTCGAGACCCTCGGCCTCGGCCTGGCGCTTCACCTGCTGCGAGCCCGGCACGACCAGCATCGTGAGCCCGCGGGCGATGCGCCGGCCGCGCAGCACGCGCGCTGCGCTGCGCAGGTCCGAGAGGCGCGCATTGGTGCAGCTGCCGATGAAGACGACGTTCACCGGCTGGCCGCGGATCGGCGCACCCGGCTCGAGTCCCATGTAGCCGACCGCGCGGGCAAACGCGGCGTCCGGTCCCGCGAGCGGGATCGTGCCGGTGACCGGCACCACCATGCCGGGATTGGTGCCCCAGGTGATCATCGGCTCGATGGTGCCGGCAGTGAGATGCAGCTTGCGGTCGAAGCGCGCGTCCGGGTCGGTCGGCAGGGAGCGCCAGCCGGCAAGCGCACGCTCCCAGGCGGCGCCCTTGGGCGCGCGCGGGCGCGTCGCGAGGTAGGCATAGGTGATGTCGTCGGGCGCGATCATACCGGCGCGCGCGCCGGCCTCGATCGACCTGTTGCAGACGGTCATGCGCTCGTCCATGTCGAGTGCACGGATGGTCGCGCCGCGATACTCGATCACGTGCCCGGTGCCGCCGGCGACGCCGAGCCTGCCGATGATCGCGAGGATGAGATCCTTGGCGGTGACGCCGGCCTGCAGCGTCCCGTCGACCTCGACGGCGAGCGTGCGCGGCTTCCTCTGCAGCAGGCACTGCGTGGCGAGCACGTGCGCGACCTCGGTCGTGCCGATGCCGAAGGCGAGAGCGCCCATGGCTCCGTGCGTGCTGGTATGGCTGTCGCCGCAGACGATGGTCTTGCCGGGCTGCGTGAGCCCGAGCTCGGGCCCGATGACGTGCACGATGCCGCGCTGCTCGCTCGTGAGTCCGAGGAGCTCCACGCCGAACTGCGCGCAGTTGGCCTCGAGCTCGCGGATCTGCCGCGCGGCGGACTCGATCGTGATCGGCGCCCCGCCGAACACCTGGGCGGTGCGGGTGGGCGTCGAGTGATCCATGGTGGCGAGCGTGAGGTCGGGGCGCCGCACGCTGAGACCGCGCTCGCGCAGCAGCGCGAACGCCTGGGGCGAGGTGACCTCGTGGATCAGGTGCAGGTCGACATGGAGCACCGCCGGGGTGGCGGCGGTCTCGGCCGCCACCAGATGGCGTTCCCAGACCTTTTCAAAGAGCGTTCGCGATTCCAAGCCTTCAGCCCGAGGCGGCCGCGGCGCGCGGCGCCGACATGTCGACATAGTCGAGCCAGCCCCAGCGGTCCGGAGTCTTCCCGGAGAACAGTCCGAAGAACGCGTTCTGCAGGGTCTCCGTCACGGGCCCCCGCTTGCCGTTGCCGACGGCCAGGCGGTCGACGGAGCGGATCGGGGTGATCTCGACCGCCGTTCCGGTGAAGAATGCCTCGTCGGCGATGTAGAGGAGCTCGCGGGGAATCGACATCTCGCGCACCTCGATGCCGCGTTCGCGCGCCAGACGAATCACCGAGTCGCGCGTCAGGCCGCCGAGCACCGAATGCGCGAGCGCGGGCGTCAGCAGCACGCCGTCCTTCACCAGGAAGAGGTTCTCGCCCGAGCCCTCGCTCAGGGTGCCGTCGGGCGCGAGCCCGATTCCTTCGGCGAAGCCGAGGCGCCGCGCCTCGGAGCCGATCAGCTGGCTCGAGAGATAGTTGCCGCCCGCCTTGGCGAGCGCCGGCAGGGTATTGGGCGCCACACGGCTCCAGGAGGATACGCAGGCATCGACGCCGGCATCGTCGCCTTCGGCGCCGAGGTATTTGCCCCATTCCCAGGCGGCTATCGCGACCTCGGTGGGCGGATCGTTCTTCGGCGTCACGCCGATCTCGCCGTAGCCGCGGAACACCACCGGGCGTATGTAGGCGCCGCGCTTGAGGTTGTTGGCCGAGATCACCTGGCGACACGCCTCGTTGATCTGCTCCGGGGAGTAGGGCATGGCGATGCGGTAGATCTTCGCCGAATCGAACAGGCGCCGGGTGTGATCGCGCAAGCGGAATATCGCGATTCCGCGCGGCGTTTCGTAAGCGCGCTCGCCCTCGAAGACGGAGGAGCCGTAGTGCAGCGCGTGCGACAGCACGTGCACCGTCGCTTTCTCCCACGGCACGAGCTGGCCGTTGAACCAGATGAACTGCGTGGCCGGAATGGGCATGGGAGCTCCTGTACGTCAGACCGCGGCCGGCACGGCCGGTGCAGCCGCCGCGCGTGCGCGCGTTCCGGCCTGCGCCAGCTCGATGCGGTTGATCACCTCGAGGAAGGCGCGAGTCGCGGACTCGATGATGTTCGTGCTCACACTGGCGCCCCGGTAAGTCTTGTGATTGTACTCCACGTAGACGCGCGCCTCGCCCTGCGCGTCCTCGCCCTCCGACACCGCCTTTACCTCGAACTTGCGCAATTTCACCCGGATGCCGGTCGCGGCTTCGATGGCCTTGAAGGCGGCATCGACCGGCCCGTCGCCGCTCGCGGCGTGCTCGACGCTGCGGCCGTCGGCGTGGGTCAGCATCACCAGCGCGCGCGCCGCACCCGTGGTGCGCGCCTCGGTGGTGAGCTCGGTGAGCGTCCAGGGACCCTGCGCCGCGCCTTCCGCGCTCAGCACCAGCGCCTCGATGTCGCCGTCGTAGAGCTCCTTCTTGCGGTCGGCGAGCGCCTTGAACTCCTCGAACAGCTGGTTGAACTCGGCTTCGTCGAGCTCGAAGCCGAGCGCCTGCACCCGCTCGCGCAGCGCATGCCGCCCGCTGTGCTTGCCGAGCACCAGGTGGCTGCGCGACAGGCCCACGTCCTCGGGCCGCAGGATCTCGTAGGTCGAGTAGTGCCGGAGCATGCCGTGCTGGTGGATGCCGGCCTCGTGGGCGAAGGCGTTCTCGCCCACCACCGCCTTGTTGCGCGGCACGGGCATGCCGGTGATGCTCGAGACCAGGCGCGAGGTGGGATAGAGGCGCGGGGTATGAATGCCCGTCGCCACGTTGAAGAACGCGGCGCGGGTCTTGAGCGCCATCACCACCTCCTCGAGCGAGCAGTTGCCGGCCCGTTCCCCGATGCCGTTGATGGTGCACTCGATCTGGCGTGCTCCGGCAACCACCGCGGTCAGGCTGTTGGCGACGGCCATGCCGAGGTCGTCGTGGCAATGCACCGAGAGGCGGATGGCATCGATCCCGCGCACGTTCTTGCGCAGATAGCGGAACAGCTCCGCGAACTCGTCCGGCACCGTGTAGCCGACCGTGTCCGGAATGTTGACGGTGGTGGCGCCGGCCGCGATCGCGGTCTCGACCACCTGCGCGAGGAACTCGAGCTCGGTGCGCGAGGCATCCTCGGGCGAGAACTCGACGTCGTCGGCGAGCTCGCGCGCGCGAGCCACGCCGGCTGCGGCGGCGCGCAGGATCTCGTCCTGCGCCATGTTGAGCTTGTACTCGCGGTGGATGGCGCTGGTCGCCAGGCACACGTGGATGCGGTGGCGCGGCGCCTCCTTGCGCGCGCGGGCGGCGAGGTCGATGTCCTCGGGGTTGCAGCGCGCGAGGCCGCAGATG
>DAHUXE010000153.1 GCA_027307325.1 Gammaproteobacteria bacterium
GCTCTCTGGCACGTGGTACGGCGAGCCGAGCTACGAGTTCGGTGCTGCGCACGGCGAGCCGGTCATCGACGGGGTGTTCGGCTGGCGCGCCAGCGCCTGGTATCGCTACGACGGCGGCTGGGTGGACCGGGTGGATCCGACCACCGGGGAGAAGCTCGCGAGGAACGTGGACCGGGCGAGCACCCTGGTGCTGCGCGTGGCGGGATTGTGGCAGCCGGCGAGCGGCTTCACCGTAACGCCGAGCCTCATCTATCAGAACCACGACAAGAACGACGTCTCGACCTACTGGCCGGCGTATTCGGACCCCGGCGCCGGGAAGTTCAACACCGCGACCCCGGAGCGAATCCCGAATACCGACGAGTACGAGCTCGCGGCGCTCAAGCTGCAGTGGGATCTCGGCAAGACCGTGATCATCTCCAACAGCTCCTATTACCACCGCAGGGAGAAAACGGGCTACCAGGGGACGGTTTACGACCTCGCCTACTATCAGAGCCTCGGATGGCCCAGCAACCCGAATACCGGCGGACTGTCGTGCGGGCCGACGTCCGTGGCAACCACACCGCCTTGCGACTGGTACCCGCTGCTCGACGCCAACGGCATCCACCTGCCGGCGGGCTTCGGCAACTACGCGACGCCGAACGTGATCACCAACAGCCAGGACAGCATCGTGCAGGAGCTGCGCTGGCAGTCGGCCGACCCCACCGCGCGGCTGCACTGGACTGCGGGAGTGTTCTGGCAGCTCGCCAAGGAAGGCAGCATCGAGGAGCTGATCGATCCGCAGATCGACAATTTCTTCAACTACCTATACGGGGTGCCGGCTACGTCGCTGTTTACCTATCCGGACGTGAACGGCAACGTCGTCGTTCCCTATGCCTGCAACGGCAACGGCGTGTACACGGCGATCCCCAATTGCGACATCTACTACAACAGCAACACCACCTACGACCGGCAGATCGCCCTCTACGGCGAGCTCAACTATGCGCTGACCGATCGCCTGCGTCTGACCCTCGGTGAGCGGGTGTCACACACGACGTTCGAAATCCGCAACTACGCCGACGGGCTCGAGAACTTCGGGCCGACGCCGATAAACGGCGTGCAGATTCCGGGCGTGGGGCGCAGTGCCTCGACCAGCTCGAACCCCAACACCCCGAAGGTGAGCCTCGCGTTCCAGGCCGACCCCAACAACCTGTACTACGTGAGCTACGCCAAGGGCTATCGCGTGGGCGGCGGCAACCCGGAGCTGCCGAGCTACTGCAACAACGATCTCGCCGCGCAGGGGTTTCCCAACGGTGCGCCGCTCACCTACTCGCCGGACAGCACGCAGAACTACGAGGTCGGCTCGAAGAACGCCTTCGGCAATGCGCTGCGAATTGCTACCAGCGTCTACTACATCAAGTGGAACAACATCCAGCAGAGCGTCTACGTCGCCGGTGCCTGCGGCCTGCAATTCACCGACAACCTCGGTACCGCCGTCGCCAAGGGCTTCGACCTGCAGGCGGAGCTGGCGGCGGGCCCGCTGTTCGTCGATTTCGCGCTCGGCTATACCGACGCCCGGTTCACCGCCAACTCGGTGCCGCCGGCCGCCGGCGCCGCGCCGCTCGCGCTCAACGGCGACGCCATCTCGGGCCAGGGAGCCATCGACTACGCCCCGGGCACGAACCCTCCGTGGAACGTGTCGATAGGACCCGAGTACCGCTTCAGGATCGCGGAGCACGACGCGCTCGTGCGCCTCGACTACACCTACGAGAGCCGCAACAATTGGCTGGCGCCGGTGCAGGACCCGGGCTCGTCGCAGTTCATTCCGGGCGTTTACGCCCTGCCGGCAACCAGCTTCCTGTCACTGCGCGGCGGAATCAACGTCGGCGAATGGCAGATCTCGCCCTTCATCGACAACGTACTCAACAGCCACACGGTGACCACTTACGCGCTCGGGCAGATCGATCCCTACAACCCGGCCGGCTCACCCTCGCAGCAACAGAATGCCTACACCTTCCGGCCACTCACGGTGGGTGTCACGCTGACCTGGCGGCAGGGAGGCGGCGGACACTAGCTCGCACGACAACCCGCCAGGTGGTACCGTGGCGCCCGCATGCCACCTGGCGACAAGAGCGCGGTGAGCGCTGACGGCGCGGAGGCGCGCGCCGAGAAACTCAACACCAGGGCCGCGGGCGTCGTCGCCCTTGCGGTGCTGTGCAGCCGGGTGCTGGGGCTCGCCCGCGAGCAGATCTTCGCCGCGCTGTTCGGCGGCGGCCGCATCATGGACGCGTTCACCATCGCGTTCCGCATTCCCAACCTGTTGCGCGACCTGTTCGCCGAGGGCGCGCTTTCGACCGCTTTCGTAACCACCTTCAGCAAGACCGTGGCGACCGAGGGCGAGGCGGCCGCCTGGCGGCTCGCCAACAAGGTGGCGACGCTCACCGCAGTCACCCTGAGCGCCATCACGGTGCTCGGAATCCTGTTTGCGCCGTGGCTGGTCGCGATGCTCGCGCCAGGCTTCGAGGGCGAGAAGGCCGCGCTCACCGTGACACTGACGCGGGTCATGTATCCCTTCATCCTGCTGGTGTCGCTGGCGGCGCTGGTGATGGGCATGCTGAACGCGCGCAACGTGTTCGGTGTGCCGGCGATGGCCTCGAGCTTCTTCAATCTCGGGTCGATCGTCGCCGGCGTGGTGCTAGGCTACTGGCTCGATCCGCACTTCGGCACGCGCGCCATCCTCGGGCTCGCGGTCGGTACACTGGTCGGCGGTACCTTGCAGCTCACCGTGCAGCTGCCGGCGCTGCGGCGGCTCGGCTATCGATATCACCCGGATCTGCGCTGGCGCGACCCGGGAGTGAAAGCGATCCTCGGGCTCATGGGCCCGTCGGTGATCGCCGCCAGCACCACGCAGGTCAACGTCCTCATCAACTCGGTCTTCGCGTCGGAGCTCGGCGACGGCCCCACCTTCTGGCTGACGGTGGCCTTTCGCCTGATGCAGCTGCCGCTCGGGATCTTCGGCGTGGCGCTCGGCACGGTGGCGTTGCCGATGCTGTCGCGCATGGCCGCCACCGGCCAGCACGGCGCCTTTCGCAGCGAGCTGGCTCGCGGCATGCGGCTTGCCTTTCTCATGACCATTCCGGCCAGCGTCGGGCTGATCGTGCTCGCCGAGCCCATCATCTCGGTCCTCTATCAGCACGGCCGCTTCGGTGCCCACGAGACGGCGGAGTCGGCCGGTGCACTGCGCTTCTACGCCCTCGGGCTGTGCGGGTACGCGGCGCTCAAAGTGCTGGTGAACGCCTTCTACGCCATCGACCGGCGCAAGACGCCGATGGTGGTGAGCTTCATCGCGGTGGGTGTCAACCTGGCGCTCAACTGGATCTTCACCGTGCACCTCGGGTGGGGACACCGCGGGCTTGCCTTATCTACGGCCTGCGTCGCGACCAGCAACTTCCTCATTCTCTATCTCCTCATGCGCGCCCACTTAGGCCGCCTCGAGTCGCGCGCCATGGCCGTGCTGCTGGCGCGTGTGGCGCTCGCTTCGCTGGTGTTGCTCGCCATCGCCTGGGGCGGAGGGCAGCTGCTGCTTGCCGACTGGGCGGTGCAGCACTTCTGGCCGAAGCTCGCCAGCCTCACGCTTGTCATCGCCTGCGCGGCTGTCGCGTTCTTCCTGTGTGCCTCGGCGCTCGGGATCAGCGAGGTGCAGGAGCTGCGGCAGGCCGTGCGGCGCCGGCTGCGGCGCGAGCGCTGAGCTCGCCGACGCATTCAGGAAGTATTCAGCGAAAGGACCGGATCATGACCCGCATGAACAAGCCCACACGGATTCTCTCGGCCCTGGCGTTGCTCGGCTGTCTGGCCGGGGCCGGACCGGCATTCGCCCAGGGTTACTACCGGTACCAGGCGGCCGACCGACCCGTGCAGTGGTATGTAAATGGTGGCGCCGCGATCCCCGAGGGTGACACCGCGAGCAATTTCAACAACGGCTGGACCATCGGCGCCGGGGTGAACGTCAAGCCGGCACCCGGCCCCTTCATGCTGCGCTTCGGCGTCGACTACAGCTATTTTGACGCGAGCGACCAGCTGATCGCCGCGAACCCGAGTGCGAACTACGGCTATATGCAGACCCTGACCGGCTTCGCGGACGGAGTGCTCGAGCTGCCGATCAACCCGTGGACGCACCTGTACGCCATGGCGGGCCCGGGGTTCGGCTATCGCGGTATCTATCTCACCAACGGCGGGGTCTACTGCAGTCCGTTCTTCTGCGGCTCCGGCTACGGGTCCGGTAGCCTCGTGGGGCGCGATACCAGCACCAACTTCGCCTGGAACGCGGGGGTCGGTGTCGACTTCGCGCTGCCTAGGGGCCAGTCGTGGTTCGTCGAGGCGCGCTACGAGCGCTTCGATACCGCCTTCGCGCCGACCGAGTTCATCCCGATTCGCGTCGGCTTCCGGTTCTAAGCGTTCTAAGCATCGAACTTTGGCCCGGAAGGCCCCGAACGCGGGGTCCCGGAGGCAATGTTCGATGCCCGTCGAACTCGGGCTCCTCAAGGCCTTCTATCGGGGCTTGCCGAGGTAAAGTTCGATGACTATCGAACATGTGCTCCGGGGAACATCACGCGCGCTGGCCTAACGGCCCTCGGCTGCGAACTCGAGGCACGCCGCCAGCACGCGCTGCAGCACGGCGCGCAGCGGCGCGGCCACCGTGTCGTCGTACGCGCACGGCCAGTCGAGATCGGTGACACTGCCTCCAGGCTCGCGCAGGTAGCCGCGACAGGCGAGTTCCATCTGCACCGCGTGCACCCCGTCGGCCGGGCGCCCGTAGTGACGCGTCGTGTAGCCGCCCTTAAAGCGCCCGTTGGTCACCCGCGAGAAGTCCGAATTCTCGCACGCCGCCTCGAGTCGCGCGGTCAGCTGCGCGGCGCAGCTCGCTCCCGAATGAGTGCCGAGGTTGAGGTTGGGAAGCACCCCGGCGAAGAGCCGCGGGATCTGCGAGCGAATCGCGTGGCAGTCGTATAGCACCACGTGCCGGTGGCGCTGGCGCAGCCGCGCGATCTCAGCGGCGATCGCGCGGTGATACGGGTCGAACCACGCCGTACGGCGCGCCGCGATCTCTTCCGGCCCCGGGCCTCCGAGGCCGCGATACAGCGGCTCGCCATCGAAGGTGGTGGTCGGGCACAACTCGGTCGTAGCCTGGCCCGGATAGAGAGAGACACCGGAAGGATCGCGGTTGGGATCGATCGCGGTACGCGAGATACGCGTGCGGACCACGGTCGCGCCGAGCCCGGGCGCGAAGTCGTACAGCCGCTCGATCCACCAGTCGGTATCCTTGCGCGCGAGCCACAACGACGTCAGGTGCCGCTCGAGGCCGGCGGGGATCTCGGTGCCGGTGTGGGGCATCGACAGCACGAGCGGCGCCCCGCCGCGCGTGACCTCGAGCCATGGTGTCGTGTCCGAAGGGCTCATCAATATAATGTACGCCATGGCGAGCCTGTGGTTTGAGTCGGCGCTGCTGCCACAGGGGTGGGCCCGCGATGTGCGCCTGACTGCGGCCGATGGACTCATCGAGAGGGTGCTCCCCGGGGTCGCACCCGCGGACGGCGACGAGCGGCACGGCATCGGCCTTCCCGGGCTCGCGAATCTGCACAGCCACGCATTCCAGCGGGGCCTCGCCGGGCTCACCGAGCGTCGCGGCAGCGATGGGGACAGCTTCTGGACCTGGCGCGAGCTCATGTACCGCTTCCTCGGGCGCATCGGACCCGAAGAGCTCGAGGCGCTCGCCGCACTTGCCTTCGCCGAGATGCTGGAGGCCGGATTCACCGGGGTAGGTGAGTTCCATTACCTGCACCACGATCGCGACGGCCGGCCGGTCGCCGACCCGGGCGAGCTCGCCGCGCGCCTGGGCGCAGCCGCCGCCGCGACCGGCATCGGCCTGACGCTGCTGCCGACGTTCTACGCGCACGGGGGTTTTGGCGGCGCCCCGCCCGGCGAGCGCCAGCGGCGTTTCATCAACGACCCGGGGCGCTTCGCGCGCATCGTGGAGGCAAGCCGCAGCGCGCTGCGCGCGCTCCCCGGCGCTGGCGGCGGGGTGGCCGCCCACAGCCTGCGCGCAGTCACGCCGTCCGAACTCGCAGAGGTGGTCGCGCTCGCGCCCGGCGGGGTCATCCACATACACATCGCCGAGCAGCTGCGCGAAGTCGACGACTGCCTGGCGTGGAGCGGCCGCCGCCCGGTGCAATGGATGCTCGAGAACGCGCCCGTCGACGAGCGCTGGTGCCTGGTGCACGCGACGCACGCCACGGCCGCCGAGCTTGAGCAGGTCGCCGCCCGGGACGCGGTGGTGGGCCTGTGCCCGGTAACCGAGTCGAACCTCGGCGATGGTATCTTCCCGGCCGCCGGCTTCGTCTCCGCCGGGGGGCGCTTGGGGCTCGGCACCGACTCCAACGTGCGCATCGACGCGGCGGAGGAGCTGCGCACGCTGGAGTATTCCCAGCGCCTCGCGCACCGCGCCCGCAACGTACTCGCCGCCGCACCGGAGGCCTCGACCGGCCGGAGCCTGTTCGAGGCGGCCCTCGCAGGCGGGTGGCAGGCGCTGCGCCCGCCGGGATCGGGGCCGGTGGGCCTCGTAGCCGGCGCGCCGCTCGATGCGGTGACGCTCCTCAGGGACCACCCCTCGCTCACGGGGCGGCACGGGGACGAAACGCTCGACAGCTGGATCTTCGCCGGCGACCGTGGGCTCATCGACTGCGTCTGGTGCGCCGGAGTCAGGGTCGTGAGCGGGGGGCGCCACCGCAATCGTGAGGCGATCGTTGCGCGCTATGCGCGGACGCTGCGTTCGTTGCTTGCCTGATCAGTGAAAGGACCGACATGTATTTCCAACGCTGTGCCGTCATTCTCAGCGGCTGCGCGCTCGCGCTCCTGGCGACGCTCGCTGCCGCCGACCCCGCCGACCCCGCTCTCTTCGGGGCGCTCAAGTGGCGCAGCATCGGGCCGTATCGCGGTGGGCGGGCGCTCGCCGTCGCCGGGATCCCCGGCAATCCCGACACTTTCTATTTCGGCGCCGTCGCCGGCGGTGTCTGGAAAACGACCGACGCGGGTGCCACCTGGCAGCCGCTCACCGACGGCACGCCGATCTCATCGGTCGGCGCCCTCGCCATCGCGCCGTCCGATCACAACGTGATCTACGTGGGCACCGGCGAGGCTGCGCCGCGTGGCGACATGACTTACGGCGATGGCGTCTACAAGTCGGTCGACGGCGGCAAGACCTGGAGCCACATCGGGCTCGCCGACAGCCGCCAGATCGGCGCCCTGATCGTCGATCCACGCAGCGCCGATACGGTGCTGGTCGCCGCCTTCGGCCACGCTTTCGGTCCGAACACGGAGCGTGGCGTCTACCGCACCACCGACGGCGGCAAGTCCTGGACGAAAGTGCTCTATCGCGACGACCAGACCGGCGCCATCGATGTCGCGTTCGATCCGAACGACCCGAGCATCGTCTACGCCGCGCTGTGGCAGGCGCGCCGCCAGCCGTGGAACTTCTCGAGCGGCGGACCCGGCAGCGGCCTGTATCGCTCGAGGGACGGCGGTGTCAGCTGGGCGCGGCTCGAGGGTAACGGTCTGCCGGAAGGCATCCTCGGCCGCATCCACGTCTCGGTCTCGCCCGCCGACTCGAAGCGCATCTACGCCATGATCGAAGCGCACGCGGGGGGCCTCTACCGCTCCGACGACGGCGGCGCGCACTGGGCGCGCGTCAACGATGACGGCCGGCTCACGCAGCGCGCATGGTACTTCTCGACGGTGGTCGCGGATCCAAAGCAGGCCGATACGGTGTACACGGAGAACACGGGACTGTTCCGCTCGGCCGACGGCGGCAAGACCTTCGAGCTGCTGCCGGCGCGGCACGGCGATCATCACGGATTGTGGATCGACCGGAGCGATCCGGACCGCATGATCGAGTCGAGCGACGGCGGCGCCTCGATATCGTTCGATCACGGCAAGACCTGGACCACCCAGGCGAATCAGCCGACCGCGCAGTTCTATCACGTCGCGGTCGACAACCGCTTTCCCTACTACCTCTACGGCGCGCAACAGGACAACAGCAGCATCGGCATCGCCAGCATGGACGACGCCGGCGCCATCGTGCAGCGCGACTGGTACGACGTGGCGGGCGGCGAGTGCGGCTTCGTGATTCCCGACCCGCGCGACGCCGACGTCACCTACGGCAGCAGCGAGAATTTCATCGGCCGATTCGACCGGCACAACATGCAGGAGCAGATCATCCCGGTGTGGCCGGTCGACGCCTCGGGGCATGCGGCCAAGGACCTCGAGCACCGTTTCAACTGGACGTCGCCGCTCATCATGTCGCCGTTCGACCCGGACACGCTCTATTACGGCATGGAGCGGCTGTACAGGACGAACAATCGCGGCGCGAGCTGGACCGCCATCAGTCCCGATCTGACGCGCAACGACAAGTCCAGGCAGCAGGCCTCGGGTGGGCCCATCACCAAGGACATCACCAGCGTCGAGTACTACGACACGATCTTTGCCATCGCGGAGTCGCCGCTGCGTAAAGGGATGATCTGGGTCGGTTCCGACGACGGGCTGATCCACCTGACGCGCGACGACGGCGGCAGCTGGACGAATGTCACTCCGCCCGGCATGCCGGCCTGGAGCACGGTCAGCATGATCGAGCCCTCACGCTACGCTGCGGACACGGCCTACGTCGCCGTGGATCGCCACAAGCTCGACGACATCAGGCCCTACGTGTTCGTGACCCGCGACGGCGCGCGCAGCTGGGGGCGCCTCGACGCCGGGCTTCCCGAAGGCTCGTTCGTGCACGCGGTACGCGAGGATTCGGCGGAGCGCGATCTGCTCTACGCCGCCACCGAGACCGGCGTGTTCGTCTCTTTCGATGCCGGGCAGCACTGGCAGAGCCTGCAGCTCAACCTGCCGCGCGCGCCGGTTCACGATGTGGTGGTGAGCGGCAACGATCTGGCCATCGCAACCCACGGCCGCTCCTTCTGGATCCTCGACGACGTGACGCCGCTGCGTCAGGCGGGGGCAGCGGGCGCTTCCCAGGGGGCTTATCTCTATGCGCCGCAGACCGGTTACCGGCTCTACTACCCCGATGCGGTCGACAAGCGCCCGCCGTCGGGCCAGAACCCGCCGGCCGGGGTTCTCATCGACTACTACCTGCCTGCGGAGCCGGCGGGACCGGTGACCCTCGAGATCGTCGCGCCTTCCGGCAACGTGGTGCGGCGCCTCTCGAGCGTGAAGGCCAAGGGCGCGGAGCAGCCGCCGGAATGGCCGGATCTGATTCAGCCCACCGACACGCTGCCGGCGCTCAAGGGGATGAACCGCTTCGTGTGGGATCTGCGCTATGACGATCCGGTGCAGATTCCGGGAGCCTTCTACGCCGGAGTTCCACCGCGCGGACCGATCGTGCTGCCGGGCGCCTACACGCTGCGCCTCGGTTACGGCGGGGTCACGCGGACCGCACCGCTCACCATTGCGCTCGATCCGCGCGACCGGGCAACGGCGCTCGCCGGGCTCAGGCAGAAATTCGACCTCGCCATGGAGGTCTACCACGATCAGGACGCCTTGCACCGCGCCGTCAACGAGATCCGTGACGTCAAGACCCGCGTGGCGGCATTGTCCGCCGGCGCAACGGGCAAACCCCGCGGCGCGGCCCTCGGGGGCGAGGCTGCCGCGCTCGCCGCCGCGGCTTCGAAGATCGAGGGCGTGCTGATGCAGGTGAACATCAAGGGCTCGGAAGCCAACCTCAACTATCCGGGCATGCTGAACGAGCAGATCTATTCCTTCAGCCAGCTGCTCGACGACGCCGATACCGCGCCCAACCAGCAGGAGACCGAGACCTATGGCGGCATGCATGCGCGGCTCGCCACGCAGCTCGCCGACTGGAGCGCCCTGAAACTCAAGCAGCTGGCGGCATTCTGCGAGCATGCGCGCGCGGCGGGACTCGGCGCCGATGCCGCGACCTGCGGACGGCCCTAAGGCCCGAAAAATGCTAAAATTATTCGCTCTGCTGCCTGCGCACAGACGCCGCGGGCGAGGATGGTTATGGCACTGAAGATCATGATTCTCGGCGTTAACGGCTTCATCGGCAGCGCCCTTACCGAGGCGGTCCTGCGCACGCGCGACTGGGAGGTCTACGGCATGGACCTCGCCGATAACAAGCTCGGGGAGCTGCCGAAGAACGACCGTTTTCATTTCGTCGAGGGCGACATCACCATCAACCGGGAGTGGGTGGAGTATCACGTCAGGAAATGCGACGTGATCGTGCCGCTGGTGGCGATCGCGAACCCCGCGCAGTACGTGACCCATCCGCTCAAGGTGTTCGAGCTCGACTTCGAGGCCAATCTCGCCGTGGTGCGCCAGTGCGCCAAGTACGGCAAGCGCCTGGTGTTCCCCTCGACCTCCGAGGTCTACGGCATGTCCCCGGACTCGCTGCTCGATGAGGAGTCGAGCCCGCTGGTCTACGGTCCGATCAACAAACAGCGCTGGATCTACGCCTGCTCGAAGCAGATGCTCGACCGCGTCATCTACGCCTATGGCGTGCGCGACAACCTCGACTACACACTGTTCCGGCCGTTCAACTTCATCGGCCCGAACCTCGACAACCCGGAGGAGCCGAAGGAGGGGAGCTCGCGGGTCTTCACCCAGTTCCTGTCCAACGTGCTCTACAAGCGGCCGATCAAGCTGGTCGACGGCGGCAGCCAGAAGCGCTCCTTCACCTACATCGACGATGCCATCGAGTGCCTGCTGATCATCCTCGAGAACCAGGACCGCCGTGCCAGCCAGCGCATTTTCAACATCGGCAACCCCGGCAACTGCATCTCGATCCGCGACCTCGCGCAGCGCACCATCCGCATCGCCCAGGAATTTCCGGTGCTGCGCGACAACGCGCGCGCCATCGAGATCGTCGACGTCTCGGCGGGCGAGTACTACGGCAAGTACTACCAGGACATCCAGGTGCGCGTGCCGAACATCGAGGGGGCGAAGCGCGACCTCGGCTGGCAGCCGAAGACCGACATGGACACCGCGATGCGGCGCACGATCGACTTCTACGTGAAGCAGGAAGGCTTCGGCGCGCGCGCGGCGTCGCTCGCCGGGATCTAGGCTGCAGGACTCCGCCGAAACGGCATGGCGCGCGGATCGAAGTGGCTCGCGTGGCTGGTGCTCGCGGCGGCCTGGTTTGCCACGACGCCGGTGCGCCCCCTGCTCGATCCCGACGAGGGCCGCTATGCGGAGATTCCCCGCGAGATGCTCGCGAGCGGTGATTGGGTCACGCCGCGCTTCGACGGGCTGAAGTATTTCGAGAAGCCGCCACTGCAGTACTGGGCGACCGCAGCGGTGTACGGGGTCGCGGGCCTGAGCGAATGGTCCTCGCGGCTGTGGTCGGTCGGGCTCGCGTTCGGCTGTCTGGCGCTCACCTTTGCCTGGACGCGGGCGTTGTTCGGGACGGCGGCGGCCCTTGGGGCGCTCACCGCGCTCGCGGTCAGTCCCTATTTTCTGATCATCGGGCACCTCAACCTGCTCGATGCCGGCTTCACGTTCTGGCTCACGGCGGCGGTGTTCGCCTTCACGCGGGCGCAGACCGCAGCTCCCGCCTCCAATGCGGAGCGTAACTGGATGTTGCTCGCCTGGGCGGCGGCGGCCCTCGGGGTGCTCTCGAAAGGGATCGCGGTCGGGGTGCTCGCCGGTGGTGCGCTCATTGTCTATACGCTGATCGAGCGGGACGTGCGTCCCTGGCGACGGCTGCATCCCGCCGCAGGCGTACCGCTGTTCCTGGCGCTCGCCGGCCCGTGGTTCATCGCCGTCTCGGTGCGCAATCCGGGCTTCGCGAGCTTCTTCTTCGTGCACGAGCACTTTGCGCGCTTCCTCACTACGGTTCACCAGCGGGTGGAGCCCTGGTGGTTCTTCCTGCCGCTGTTGCTGTTCGGGGTGCTGCCGTGGATCGCGCCGCTCACGCGCGCCGTCGCGCCCGCCTGGGGCGAGGCGCGCGCCCCGCTCGGCGTCTTCAAGCCGCGCAGGTTTCTGCTGATCTACGCCGCGGTGACGCTCGTCTTCTTCTCGGCCTCGGGCTCGAAGCTCGCTCCCTACATCCTGCCGATGTTTCCGGTGCTGGCGGCGCTGGCGGGCGCCGCCGCCGGGGACCCCGGGCGCCTCGCCGCTCAGGCCGCGCGCGTCGGCGCCGGGCTCATCCTGCTCCTGGTCATCATCGGTATCCCCTACAGTGCGCACCGCAACGCCTTCGTGCCGCACGAGGCGCTCGCCTGGATGGCGGCCGCGATCCTGATCGCGCTGCTGCCGATGCTCGCCACGCTGCGCAGCGCGCAGCTCACCGCCCCGGCAGCGACGCTGGCGGCGGCGGTGGGGGCGATCCTCGCGTGGCAGTGCCTGCTGTGCGCTTACGCGGTCATCCCCCCGGCGCGATCGGCGCGCGATCTGGTCAGCGCCGCGCGCCCCTCGATAGACGCGCAGACCGCTCTGTATAGTGTCGGGCAATACCGCGAGACGGTCTCGCCCTACCTCGGCCGCACCCTCACGCTGGTCGATTACGAGGGCGAGCTCGCCTTCGGGCTCAGGGCCGAACCGGGCAGAGGGGACCTGAGCGTCGAGGCATTCAGGGCCCGCTGGAGCGCGAGCCGCGACGCCGTGGCATTCTTCGATCCCAGGGTCTGGGATGACTGGCGCCGCCAGGGGTTTCCCGGGCGCGTGATTGCCGCCGACAACTACACCGTCGCAGTGAGCCGTCTGTGAAACTTAGCGATTTTTCCGTCCTCTTCTGTGGCGTGCTGCTGAACGCGCTCGCGCAGCTCGGACTCAAGGCCGCCACGCGGGTAACGGGACCCCTGGTCGCCAGCGACAGCGGCGTCCTGCGGCGCGGGCTCGAGCTGCTGACGGTGCCGTCGCTGTGGTACGCATTGTGCGCCTACGGGCTCAGTGTCATCGTGTGGCTCGTCGGCCTGTCGCGGGTGCCGGTGAGTCAGGCGTATCCGCTGCTCTCGCTCGGCTACGTGATCAACATCGGACTCGCGTGGTGGCTGCTCGGCGAGGTGCCCAACGGCCAGCGCGTCGCGGGCATCGCCATCATCGTGGTGGGAGTCGTGCTGGTGTCGCGCTCATGAACGATTCGACCAAGACCGTGGAGAGATTCCTGCCCTTCACCCGTCCCTCGATCGACGAGGAGACGATCGCCTCGGTGGCCGAGGTGCTGCGCTCGGGCTGGCTCGCGAGCGGGCCGAAGGTCGCGGCGCTCGAGGCCGCGCTGTCGGACTATCTCGGCGGACGGCCGGTGCGCACCCAGACCTCGGCGACCGCGGGACTGGAGCTGGCGCTCCTCGCCTGCGGGATCGGCCCGGGGGCCGAGGTCATCACGCCGGCGCTCAGCTTCGTCGCCACCGCCAACGTGATCGTGCGGGTGGGCGCCCGCCCGGTGTTCGTCGACGTGGGCCTCGATTCGCGCAACCTCGATCTCGCGCAGGTGGAGGAGGCCATCACGCCGCGCACCCGCGCCATCATGCCGGTGCACTTCGCCGGGATGCCGGTCGACATGGAACGGCTCTATGCGATCGCCAGCCGTCACCGCTTGCGGGTCATAGAGGACGCCGCGCATGCGATCGGCTCGTCGTGGGCGGGTAAACGCATCGGCAGCTTCGGCGACCTGGTGGTCTTCAGCTTCCACCCCAACAAGAACATCACCACCATCGAGGGCGGGGCGATCTCCGGCGGCTCGGCGGCGGAGCTGCGCAGCATCGAGCTGCACCGCTGGCACGGGCAGCTGAAGTCCGGGGCCGACTCCTTCGATACGCTGCTCGCCGGCGGCAAGTGCAACCTCTCGGACGTCGCGGCGGCAGTGGGCCTCGGGCAGTTGAGGCGCCTCGAGGAATTCAACGCCAGACGGCGCGCGCTGGTGGCGCGCTACTTCGAGCTGTGGAGGGAGGACGCGCCGCTCAAGCTGCCGGAGCGGGGCGACGAGGGCCACAGCTGGCACGTGTTCACGCCCCTGCTGCCGCTCGAGTCGCTGTCGATCACGCGGCTCGCCTTCATCGAGGCGATGCGCGAGCGCGGCATCGGCGTCGGCGTGCACTACCCGGCAATCCACACCTTCAGCGCCTACCGGGCGCTCGGTTACCGTGAAGGGCAGTTTCCCAACGCCGAGCGCATCGGACGTGAGACCGTCACGCTGCCGCTGTTTCCGGCGATGGAGCTCACCGACGTCGAGCGGGTCGTGAAGGCGGTGAATGAGGTCGTGCGCGGAGCCCGTAAGAAATGAACCCGGCGATTTCCGTAGTGATTCCGGTCTTCAACGAGCAGGAGGGCCTGCCGCAGCTGTTCGAGCGGCTGTACCGGGTCATGGATGCACTCGGGCGCAGCTACGAGGTGGTGTTCGTCGACGACGGCAGCAAGGACGCCTCGGTGGCGGAGCTGCGCGAGCAGTATCAGCGGCGGCCGGATGTAACCCGGGTCGTGGTGCTGGCGCGCAACGCCGGCCAGCACCGGGCGATTCTG
>DAHUXE010000163.1 GCA_027307325.1 Gammaproteobacteria bacterium
CGACGCCCTCGCCGCCGGCCGGACCGGCGTGCACGCCGGAGCGCCACCACCCCTCGATGCCCCGCCACCGCGCGCGAGCGCCGTCGCCACCGGGCCGGGAGGCTTCCTGGGCGCCCTGCCCCAGCCGCAGCGGCGCGCGAAACCCAAGGCCTTCGTCGACTGGCAGAACGACGTCACCGCGAAGGACCTGGCGCTGGCAACGCGCGAGGGCTTCCGCTCGATCGAGCACGTCAAGCGCTATACCACGACGGGCATGGCGACCGACCAGGGCAAGACCTCGAACGTCAACGCCCTCGGCATCGTCGCGCGCGCTCTCGGCAAGCGCGTCCCCGAGGTCGGATTCACCACGTTCCGCATGCCTTACACCCCGGTCACCTTCGGCAGCTTCGCCGGCGTGGCGCGGGGCGAGCTCTTCGATCCGACGCGCACCACGCCGATGCACGGCTGGGCCGCGGGCCATGGCGCGGTGTTCGAGGACGTCAGCCTGTGGAAGCGCGCGCGTTACTTTCCGCGCGGCGGAGAGGACATGCACGCGGCGGTGGCGCGCGAGTGCCGCGCCGTGCGCGGTGGCTGCGGCATCTTCGACGCCTCGACCCTCGGCAAGATCGAAGTCGTGGGGAGCGACGCCGTGACGTTCATGAACCGCATGTACGTCAACAGCTGGGACCGGCTCGCCGTCGGCCGCTCGCGTTACGGCGTGCTGCTGCGAGACGACGGCTTCGTCTACGACGACGGCGTGGTGGCACGCCTCGCCGATGACCGCTTCCACGTGACGACCACCACCGGCGGCGCGCCGCGGGTGCTGGCGCTCATGGAGGACTACCTGCAGACCGAATGGAGCGACCTCGATGTGTGGCTCACCTCGACTACGGAGCAATGGGCCGTGATCGCGGTGCAGGGCCCGGCGGCACGCGCGGTGCTCGCGGGGCTCGTCGACATCGAGCTGTCGGCGCAGGCCATGCCGCACATGAGCGTGGCGGCCGGGCGCATCTGCGGGGTGCCGATGCGGCTCTTTCGCGTCAGCTTCACCGGCGAGCTCGGCTTCGAGGTCAACGTGCCGGCGGATTTCGGCGGCGCGGTGTGGGAAGCGATCTGGGAGGCGGGACTTGCGCACGGCATGACGCCCTATGGGACCGAGGCGATGCACGTGCTGCGCGCCGAGAAGGGTTACATCATCGTCGGGCAGGATACGGACGGGACGGTCACGCCGGACGATGCGGGGCTCGCGTGGGCGATCGGCAAGGGGAAGCCCGACTTCGTCGGCATGCGCTCGCTGCAGCGTCCCGCCATGGGGACGCCCGACCGCCGGCAACTCGTCGGCCTCCTGACGAAAGATCCGGGGACCGTGCTCGAGGAAGGAGCGCAGGTGCTCCCCGAGGCCGGTGCACGCGCGCCAACGCGGCCCCTCGGCCATGTGACGTCTTCTTATCACAGCGCAGCCCTCGGCCGCTCGATCGCGCTCGGGCTCGTCGCGGGCGGACGCGCGCGCATGGGTCAGACGCTCTACGTGCCTGGATCGGCGGGCGAGGCCGCGGTCGAGGTCACCTCGCCGGTCTTCTACGATCCGGAAGGGAAGCGCCTGCATGCCTGACCTGCGCCTCGCGCGCCGCCCGCCACTGCTCGCCACGAGTGCCGGCGTGCGTCCGCTGCCGGCGGCGGCGCGCTGGATCCTGCGCGGCGGGCCCGAGATCCGCGCCGCGGCCGAAGGAGCGCTCGGGCTCGCGGTACCGGCCGCGGCCTGTCGTGCCGCCGTGCAGGCGGAGTCGGCGGCCTTGTGGCTCGGGCCCGACGAGTGGCTGCTGATCGCGTCCGAGCAGCGCGCGGACGAGACCGCGGCGGCGTTGCGCGCCGCGCTCCAGGGACTTAAGCATTCGCTCGTCGACGTGAGTCACCGGCAGGTCGCGCTCGAAGTGAGCGGCCGGGACGCGCCGGCGCTGCTCGCCGCGGGCTGCCCGCTCGATCTGGACGCGGGCTCCTTTCCGGTCGGCATGTGCACGCGCACCATGCTCGCCAAGGCCGAGATCGTGCTGTGGCGCACGCGCGCGGAAGGCTTCCGGATCGAGGTGTGGCGCTCGTTCGCCCCTTATGTGAGCGCTTTCCTCGGCGAGGCCGCGCGCGGGCTGCCCTGAGCCCGGCACGGACTAAATCGGGCAAGGCATTGTCGCAATTGGAGTCCCGCAACCGCTCGCGGCGCCGGAGAATCACCCCGTGAAGACGCACGTTCGGGTCCTCGTCATCGGCGGCGGCGTGGTGGGCGTCAGCACGCTCTATCACCTCGCGAAGAAGGGCTGGACGGATATCGCTCTCATCGAGCGCTCCGAGCTCACCGCCGGCTCCACCTGGCACGCCGCGGGCCTGCTGCCGCTCTTCAACATGAGCTACACGGTCGGCCAGCTGCACAAGTACTCGGTCGATCTGTACAAGAAGCTGCCCGCGGAGACCGGTCAGGACGTGAGCTTCCACGTCACCGGCAACCTCCGCCTGGCGACCCATCGCGATCGCATGGACGAGTACCAGAAGTACTGCGGCACCGCCAACACCATCGGCGTGCCCTTCGAGGTCATCGGCGCCGCACGCGTCAAGGAGCTATGGCCGCTCATCGACCTGGGCGGCAGCGCCGAGACGCCCGCCATCGTCGGTGCGCTCTACCACCCGGACGACGGGCACATCGCACCCGCTGACCTCACCATGGCGCTGCGCAAGGGCGCGCGCACCGCGGGCGCCGAGATCTACGAGCACACCGAGGCCACGGCCTTCGAGCGCACGCCGACCGGTGAGTGGAAGGTGCGCACCGGCCAGGGCGACATCGTCGCGCAGCACCTGGTGCTCGCGACCGGCAACTACGCGCGTCAGACGGGAAAACTGCTCGGCCTAAACGTGCCGGCCATCCCGGTCGAGCATCAGTACATCGTCTACGACGAGTCGCCGGAGCTCGTCGCCTACCGCAAGGGCGGTGGGCGCGAGCTGGCCGTGCTGCGCGAGTCCGACAAGTCGTACTACCTGCGCGAGGAGCGCATGGGGTGGATCCTCGGTCCCTACGAGAAGGGCGCCCCGGCGCGTTTCGCCGACGGCGTCCCCGACTGGTTCGGCCGCAGCCTCTTTCCCGGCGATCTCGACCGCCTGGTGCCGCACGTCGAGGCGGCGACCCGCCGCGTGCCCGCGCTCGAGAACTGCGGCATCAAGGACATCGTCAACGGTCCCATCTCCTATACCCCCGACGGCAGCCCGCTCATCGGCCCGGCCTGGGGCCTGCCCAACGTGTGGCTCAACGAGGGACACAGCTTCGGCATCACCGCTGCCGGCGGCGCGGGCTGGCAGCTCGCCGAGTGGATAGTCGAGGGTGAGCCCGGCATCGACATGCTGGCGGCCGATCCGCGCCGCTTCGGCGCCTACACGTCGAAGCGCTACGTGGTGCAGAAGAACGAGGAGACCTACCGCAACGTCTTCACGATCCACTATCCCGACGAGGAGCGGGCCGACGCGCGGCCCGCCAAGACCAGCCCCGTCTACGAGAAGCTCGACGCCCGCGGCGCAGTCTGGGGGCAGCGCTACGGCTGGGAGCGCGCCAACTGGTTCGCGCCCGCCGGGGTCGAACGCCGCGACCGCTG
>DAHUXE010000188.1 GCA_027307325.1 Gammaproteobacteria bacterium
GGGAGCCGCGCACGCTCCCAGGCCGCGAAGCCGCCGTCGAGCACCGCCACGCGCGCGTGGCCGAGCCACCGCAGCAGCCACCACGCCCGGGCGGCGTAGGTGCCCGGGCCCTGATCGTAGGCGACGACCTGCACCCTGCCGTCGATCCCGAAGCGGCCGAAGGTGGCGGCGAGCGCCCCCGGGTCGGGAAGGGGATGACGGCCGCTGTGCGCAGTGCGCGGGCCGGACAGGTCGCGATCGAGGTGGGCATAGAGGGCGTGCGGGATGTGGCCGGCGGCCCACGCCTCGCCGCCCCAGTCGGGGCGGGCGAGCTCGAAACGGCAGTCGAGACTCACCCAGTCGGGATCGTCGAGGTGCGGGGCGAGATCTGCAACGGCGATCAGCGTGGTGTACATGAGAGTCCTCCGGTGCGGGCGCGCTGCCGCATTTTCGGCGCCGCGCCCAAGTCGTTACAATCCCGGCAGCACCTGCGCCGGGAGCACCGATGGCAATCGACGTCTATTGGGGCAGCGGTAGTCCCTACTCGTGGCGGGTGCTGCTCGCGCTCGAGTACAAGCGCCTCCCGTACGTGAGCCATCTGTTGCAGTTCTCCAAGCAGGAGCACAAGTCGCCGCAGATGCTCGCGCTGAGCCCACGCGGCCGCCTCCCGGTACTGAAGGACGGCGACTATGTGTGCTTCGAGTCGCTGGCGATTCTCTACTACCTCGATCTCAAGTATCCGCAGCCGCCGCTCTTCGGCCGTACGCCCGAGGAGGCCGGCGTCATCATGCGGGTGGCGTGCGAGTACCAGGCGTACATCGAGCCGCACCTGAACACGATCTGCCGTGGCATCTTCTCCGGGAAGGCGGATCTCGCGGGCGATGAGATCACCGGCGCCATGCACGCCGCCGCCAGCGAGGCGCGCACCATCGAAGGGCGGCTGTCGAAGGGCGAGTGGGTGGTGGGCGAGAGCTGCTCGGCGGTCGACATGGTGATCTTTCCGGGGATCGCGCTTCTGAAGCGTGCGCTCGAGCGGCCGGAGGCGCGCGAGCTCTCCTCGCGCTTCATGCCGGTGGAGGTCAACTACCCGGCGCTCGGCCGCTGGATGGCGCGCATGGCGGCGCTGCCGGGCTACCAGCGGACCTATCCGCCCCACTGGAAGTGAGCGTGCGCCGCGCGCGCCGCGGCACCGCGAATTGAGCCGGCCGGATTCGATGGTACGCTCCGCACTGGCAGCGGCTCAGTACGGCCGTTCACTCCACCAAGTCAGGCATCATGAGCAACGAGCACAAGATTCACGTCGAGTTTCCCGGCAGGATCCTCTTCATCGGCTTCGGCAGCATCGGCCAGGGCCTGCTGCCGCTCGTCCTGCGGCACATCGGCATTGCGCCCGAGCGCATCACCATCGTGACCGCCGAGGACAAGGGCAAGGAGGAGGCCGCCAGGTACGGCATCAAGTTCATCAAGGAGCGTCTGACGCGCGAGAGCTTCCGCCGCGTGCTCAATCCGCTGCTCGGCCGCGGCGATTTCCTCATCAACGTCTCGGTGGAGGTCTCGAGCATCGCCCTCGTCAAGCTGTGCTGGGAGAAGGGCGCGATGTACATCGATACCTGCATCGAGCCCTGGCCCGGGGGCTATATCGATCCGACGGTGCCGGTGGCACGCCGCACCAACTATGCGCTGCGCGAGGAGGCGCTGGCGCTGCGGACCGGCGACGAGCGCGCGCCGACCGCGGTGCTCACCCACGGCGCCAACCCGGGGCTGGTGTCGCATTTCGTGAAGCAGGCGCTGCTCAACATCGCCCAGGACACGCAGATCGAGGCGGGCAAGCCCGCTACCCGCGCCGAGTGGGGCGAGCTCGCGCGCCGGATCGGTGTCAAGGTGATCCATATCGCCGAGCGCGACACCCAGGTATCGAGCAAACCGAAGATGCCGGGGGAGTTCGTCAACACCTGGTCGATCGACGGTTTCGTGAGCGAGGGCTCGCAGCCGAGCGAGATGGGCTGGGGCACTCACGAGCGCAACTTTCCGCGCGATGGCAAGCGTCATGACTTCGGCTGTCTCGCGGCGATCTATCTCATGCAGCCGGGCGCCGGCACGCGGGTGCGCACCTGGACGCCGCGCGCCGGCCAGTTTCACGGCTTCTGCATCACGCACGGCGAATCGATCTCGATCGCCGACTACTACACGGTGCGTGACGGAGCCCAGGTGGTGTACCGCCCCACGGTGCACTACGCCTACCACCCGTGCGACTCGGCGGTCATGTCGGTGCACGAGCTCGCCGGCCGCAACTACGTGCAGCAGGAGCGCCAGCGCATCCTCATGGACGACATCACCGCAGGGGTGGACGAGCTTGGGGTGCTGCTCGCCGGGCACCGCCGCAACGCCTACTGGTACGGCTCGCAGCTCTCGATCGGCGAGGCCCGGCAGCTCGTGCCCTATAACAATGCGACGAGTCTCCAGGTCACCGTGGCCGTGCTCGCCGGGGTCGTCTGGGCGATGGAGAACCCGAACCAGGGGCTGGTGGAGCCTGACGAGATGGACTTCCGGCGCAATCTCGAGATCTGCATGCCGTACCTGGGTCCGGTGTCCGGGGAATACACCGACTGGACCCCGCTGCACGAGCGCGAGCGGCTCTTTCCCGAGGACGTCGACAAGAGCGACCCCTGGCAGTTCAAGAACGTCCGCGTGCTGTGGTAGCACTTTCGTACTCGATCGACACGATCGCGTAGACGCGCGCGCCGCCGGGGGTTTCGACCATGACCTCGTCGTCGAGGCGCTTGCGCAGCAGCGCTCTTCCTAAGGGCGAGTCCATGCTGATGTAACCCGGCGCCATGTCGAACTCGTCGGGTCCCACGATGCGGTAGCGCGACTGCCGGCCGTCCTCCGTCTCGAGCAGCACCCACGCGCCGAAGAACACTCTCGATGGGTCCGCGGGGGGCTGGTCGACCACGACCATCCCGTCGAGCCTGCGGCGCAGGAAACGCACGCGCCGGTCGATCTCGCGCAGCCGGCGCTTGCCGTAGATGTATTCGGCGTTCTCCGAGCGATCGCCCTGGGCCGCGGCAGCGGCCACCGCCTGTGTGACCCGCGGCCGCTCGTTGCGCCACAGCACATCGAGCTCCGCACGCAGCCGCCCGGCCCCCTGCGGGGTGATGTACTTGGAACCCACGGCCTCTCGCGGGGGCACGCGTCCCATATGCGGAAAATCCTGTGAAATGTATCGCAGGCCTTTTTACAGAAGTCGGGGGTTCTGTGGAACATTTCACGGACGCCAGCCGCCGGACGCTACTAACCTTAGGGGCGTGGCTACTAAGTACTACACGCACTTCGTAACCGGCACCGGCAAGGCGCGCAGCGCCCCCGGCAACGAGTGGAGCGGTGTGGTGGAGCTTAGGGAGCCGCTTACGCAGGGGCGCGCGAACCGCGAGCTGCGCTCGCTCCTCGCACAGAGTTTCGACCTGGACACGGACGAGATCCGTATCCTGCACTGGGCTCGATTGCACTGAATCCCCTGGCGGACTTCCTTCCCTTCATCGAAGGTCCGCCCTTCCAGACCCCAGGCCTCAAAACCTGGGGTCTTTTTTGCCCTTGATCGACGCACCTTCGGCCCCCATGTGACAATCCGCACCCCCCGGATCCCCCGGGCCGGACCCGTCTGTCGAGGAGAATCCGATGCGTGCGTGGAAGGTCGCGTTGCTCAGCGCCGCGGTGCTGGCATTGTCGGGCTGCGGGTACAACACCCTGCAGCAGCAGGATGAGAGCGTGAAGGCCGCCTGGTCGGAGGTCGTCAACCAGTACCAGCGTCGGGCGGACCTGATCCCGAACCTCGTCGAGGTCGTGAAGGGCTATGCCGCCCAGGAGCAGAAGGTACTGATCGGGGTGACCGAGGCGCGCGCCCGCGCGAACTCGATCCAGGTGACGCCCCAGGTGCTCAACAACCCGGAGCTCTTTCAGAAGTATCAGGCCGCGCAGGGTGAGCTCACCCAGGCATTGAGCCACCTGATGGCGATCACCGAGAACTACCCGCAACTGAAGTCCGACCAGAGATTCGCCGACCTGCAGTCGCAGCTCGAGGGTACCGAAAACCGCATCACGGTCGCGCGCAACCGCTACATCCAGGCGGTACAGCAGTACAACGTCACGGTGCGCTCGTTCCCGGTGAATCTCACGGCGAAGATGTTCGATTTCCAGGTGAAGCCGAACTTCACGGTCGCCAACGAGCAGCAGATTGCGACGGCGCCGAAGGTCAGCTTCGACACGGCGGCCCCCGCGAGCGCGCCGGCGGCTGCGGGTCAACCGGCCAAGCAATGACGCGATGATCCGTTCCGCGCTTCGGGCCCGCCGGCCGGCGGGCGTCGCGCTGGCGCTGCTCCTCGGCCTGAGCCTGGCGGCCGCCGCCCAGGATGTGCAGCCGGTCCCGAAGCTCGGCGCGCGCGTTACCGACCTCACCGGGACTCTCACTGCCGGGCAGCAGACCGCGCTCGAGCAGAAGCTTTCCGCCTTCGAGTCCGCCAAGGGCGCGCAGCTCGCGGTGCTCATCGTGCCGACGACGCAGCCCGAGACGATCGAGGAGTACTCGATCCGCGTGGTCGATGCGTGGAAGCTCGGCCGCAAGGGGGTCGATGACGGCGCGCTGCTGATCGTCGCCAAGGACGATCACAAGGTCCGCATCGAAGTCGGGCGGGGCCTCGAGGGCGTGCTCACCGATGCCCTCTCCAATCGCATCCTCGATGAGACCGTGAAGCCCGCCTTCCGCCAGGGGAGCTTCTACGGCGGCATCGATACGGGTCTCGACCAGATCATGAAGCTAATCCAGGGCGAGCCCCTGCCGCCCCCCGAGCGGGAGTGGCAGCCGGGCCGGCGCGGCCACGGCGGAGGTCCGCTGCTCCCGCTGCTGTTCGCCATGTTCGCAGGCTCCATGGCGCTGCGCGCAATCTTCGGGCGCACCGTCGGCTCGGTGCTGACGGGCACCGGGGCGGGCCTGCTCGTGTGGATCGCGGGCTACGCGTTTGCGCTCGCAGGGCTGGCGGCGATCGCCGCATTCTTCTTTACACTGCACGGTGGTCTCGGACGCGGCAGCGGCTGGTCGAGCGGCGGCTTCGGCGGCGGCTGGGGCGGGTTCGGCGGGGGCCGGGGAGGGGGGTTGGGCGGTGGCTTCGGCGGCGGCGGGTTCAGCGGCGGCGGCGGCGGCTTCGCCGGCGGCGGCGCGTCCGGGAGCTGGTGAGCCGTGAAGCCCGGACGCCTCCTGCGGCATCTGCTCACGACGCGCTTTCGCACGCGGCAGCACTTTCCGCCGCCAGCGCGCGCGGCCATCGAGCAGGCGATCAGGGATTGTGAGGCGCGCCACGCCGGCGAAATCCGCTTCGCGGTGGAGACGGCGTTCGACCTGATGCAGCTGTGGCACGACCTCGCGCCGCGGCGGCGAGAACTGCAGCTGTTCGGACAGCTCGGGGTGTGGGACACGGAGCACAACAACGGTGTGCTGATCTACGTGGACCTGGCCGATCGCGTGGTCGAGATCGTCGCCGACCGCGGCATCGCCGCGCGCGTACCGCAGGCCGAGTGGGCGGCCGTTTGCCGCCAGATGGAGCATCACTACCGGGAAGGGCGCTTCCGCGAGGGCTCGGTCGAGGGAATCCTCGGCGTGGGTGCGCTCCTCGGGCGGCATTTCCCTGGCAAGACGGGTGGCGGCCATGAGCTGTCCGACCAGCCGGTGCTGCTGTAGCGATTTGGCGACCGCGCCCGGGCTCCGCCACATCGGTCATAATGCCAGACTTATGAATATCTTTCGGGTGCGCGCGGCTCTTGCAGCGCTCGGTTGCTGCTGCCTGCTCGCCGCCTGCTCGCTGTTCGGTCAACTGCACCGCGCTGCAAAGCCAGCCCCGCCGCCGCCGGCGCCGCCCGCGCCGTCGCTGCCCCTGCCGCTCGCCACCGAGCGCTTCGAGCTCGAGCCCGGCCAGACTATCGTGGGCGAGGTGCAGGTCATCACCGCCGGCAAGGACGACACCCTTACCGACATCGCCCGCCGCTTCAACGTCGGCTACGAGGAGATCCTGCGCGCCAATCCCAAGGTGGATCCGTGGGTGCCGGGAGAGGGGCACGAGCTCATCGTGCCGACGCAGTTCATCCTGCCGAACGCCCCGTACAGCGGCGTCGTGATCAACATCGCCGCGATGCGCATCTACTACTTTCCGCCGGTGAAGCGCGGCGAGCGGGTCGTGGTGCTGACGCATCCGATCGGCATCGGCAAGGTGGGCTGGCGCACCCCGGAGGGGGTCACCAAGATCGCGCGCCGGCAGAAGGATCCCACGTGGCGCGTGCCGGTGTCGGTGCTCAAGGAGCACCACGACAACGGCGACGATCTCGATCCCGTGATCGGTCCGGGGCCGGACAACCCGCTCGGCAAGTACGCGTTCTACCTGCAGTGGCCGAGCTACCTGATCCACGGCACCAACAAGCCGGCGGGCGTCGGCTTGCGCTCGAGCCATGGCTGCATACGCCTCTACCCGGAGGACATCGAGCAGTTCTTCAACATGATCCCGGTCGGAACCGAGGTGCGGGTGGTGAATCAGCCGTTCCTCTTCGGCTGGGGTGATGGCCAGCTTTACCTGCAGCCCCTCGACGTACTGGAGGACGACGCACGCGACTGGAGCAAGGCACAGCGCAAGCTCCTCAGCAAGTCGCTGGCGAAAACGCTGCAGCAGGAGTTGAAGGCCCACCACCAGCAGATCGACTGGGACCTGGTGACCTCACTCACCCGCAGTCCACGCGGTATCCCGGTTCCGATCTCGAGCGCGAGTGCGAGCCTCGATCAGGTGCTCGCTGCTGCACTGCGGGTGCAGAACGTGCTTCCGCACGGGTCGACCTGGGATGGCACCTCCGACCTGCCGATGGACGAGGCGTCCTTCAAGCAGATGTTCTCGGAGATCGAGCCCGGCAGTGACGCGCCGGCTGCCGCCGCGCCCGGTCCTGCCGCTCCGGTTTCTGCGCCACCAGGCTCTGCCGCTGCGACCGCAGGCAAGACGCCTCCTCCTCCTCCCAAGGACGGCAGCTGATGGCGGGCGAGTCGCCTGCCCGAACATTATCGCCTTGGCTGCAGCTGATGCTGGCGGAGATCGCCGCGCGGCGTGAGGCGCGCGAGCGCGCCGGTGCGGAGGAAGAACGGCGCCGCGCCGAGCGCGCCGCAGAGAGCGCCGATTCTCGCGGCGGTGCACATCCGAGTTAAGTTGCAACGCCTCGATTTGTGCCTCACGGCGCTGAGCCGCTGTGCTAGAGTCCCGCGGGCACAATTACAAGAGGCGTTGAGTGGCCAACAGCCCCGCGTCCGGCGCACAACTCGCGCAACAAGGTCGTGACTCTCCTGCCGTCGACGGTGTAGCTACCGGAATCGCCGCCTTCGTCGGCCGCACGCTCAAGGGCCCGGTTTCGCGACCGCTCACGGTACGGAGCTTCTCCGAGTTCCAGCGTCACTTCGGCGGGCTGTGGCAGCCTTCGACGCTGTCGTACGCAGTGGAGCAGTTCTTCGACAACGGCGGCCGCGAGGCGCGCATCGTGCGCGTGGTGAACGGCGCCCGCCCGCCGACCGTGAGCCTGCCGGCCGGCGGCAGCACGCTCACCCTCATCGCGGTCAATCCCGGCTCGCGCGAGTATCTGCGCGCTTCGGTCGACTATGACGGCCTCTCGGCCGTCGACGCGGACCGCTTCAACCTGGTCGTGCAACGAGTGCGCACCGCGGGCTCGGAGCTGGTGGAGGATCAGGAGATCTACCGGCGCGTGTCGGTGAAAGCGGATGCCACGGGCTTCGTCACCGACGTGCTGCTGCAATCGAGCCTGGTGCGCGTGCAGGGAGCCGTGCCCGAGCGCCGCCCGGACCGCTCGTCCGGCGCACCTGGTGGCGTCGCGGCCGGCTATACCCTGTCTAATCCCGACGGCGACGATGGCGCGGCTCTCACCGATTACGACGTGATCGGCTCGAGCGCGCGCGGCACCGGCCTGTTTGCACTCGAAGGCGCCGGGCGCTTCAATCTGCTGTGTATTCCGCCGCTACGCCGTGAGCAGGACGTGGGGCTGTCGACGCTACTGGTCGCGGCGCGCATCTGCCGCGAACGCTGTGCGCTGCTCGTGATCGATCCGCCCGCCTCGTGGGCCAGCGCCCCTGCGGCGCTCGAGGCGCTGCGCGCCTGGCCGTTCCGCAGCGACTGCGCCGTGATGTATTACCCGCGCATCCAGGCCTTCGACCGGCTGCGCGGACGTATCGAGACCTTCGGATCGAGCGCCGCGGCGGCCGGCATGATTGCCCGCTCGGACGAGAGCTGGCCGGTCTGGACCGCCGCCGAGCCCGAGGAAGCAGCATTGCGTCCGGGGCTGCGTCCCGCGGTTGCGGTCTCGGACGCGGACCGCGTGCGCCTCACTCAGGCTGGCGTCAACCCGCTGCTCGCCGTGCGCTCGGCCGCGCGCACGGGTCTCGGCCCACGCACGCTTGCCGCCGGGGGGAGCGGTGCCTCGGACTGGCGTTACCTGTCGGCCAGGCGCCTCGCGCTGTTCGTCGCCGCCAGCATCGAGCAAGGCACGCGCTGGGTGCTGCTCGAGCACAACGGTCCGGCCACCTGGGCGCGCGCCCGCGCGCGTGCCGCGGAATTCCTCGCTGCGCTCGCCGCGCAGGGCGCCTTCGCCGGCGCGACCGCGCGCGACAGCCACTTCGTGTTCTGCGACGAGCGGGTCAACAGCGCGCAGAGCGTCGCCGAGGGCAAGTTCAATCTGCTGTTCGGCTTCGCCACCACCAGGGCCGGCGAGTTCGACACGTGGCTCGTCACGCATCGCCCCGGTGGAAGCCGGGTGCGCCCGGTGTCCGTCAACCGCTCGGCGACCGCACGGCAGCGGGTGGAGTGGGAGATTCAGACTTCGATACTGCGCGGGGGGATGCGGGATTTGAACACCCGGTGAGCGCATGTGGTACCCCCGAATGACTCAAGCCCGCGATAGTTAGAAGAGTGTCTAACCATGGCTCCTTGAGGCCCTCTACAGGGGTCCCAGGGGGCAAATTTCATGACTTTCTACCTATGCGTCCCGAAGAGCATTTCCCGGGATCACCACACGCATACCGTAAACGCAGGCCGACTGGCCGCAGTTAGTCCGGTGGACCGAAGCCGCCGCCGCCCGGAGTGAGAATGATGAGCTCGTCCCCGGGCATCACGTCGAAGCGCGCGGTAGCCCCGAGCGACTCGATCGCACCCGTGGCCCGCCGGATGTGCGCCTCGCCACGCGCCCCCGGCTGCCCGCCGGCGAGGCCGAAGGGCGCGATGCGGCGGTGGTTCGCGAGCAGCGCGCCGGAGAAGGGGGCCCGGAACTCGATCCGCCGCACCACGCCGTCGCCGCCGCGGTGGCGGCCGGCTCCTCCGGAGCCGCGCCGGATGGCGAACTCACGCACCAGCACCGGAAACTTCGCCTCGAGGATCTCGGGGTCGGTGAGCCGCGAGTTGGTCATGTGGGTGTGGACCGCGTCGCAGCCGTCGAAGTCCGCTCCGGCGCCCGCCCCGCCGGCGATGGTCTCGTAATACTGCAGCCGCTCATCGCCGAAGGTCAGGTTGTTCATGGTGCCCTGGGAGGCGGCTAGTATCCCGAGCGCGCCGTACAGCGCATCCACTATGCATTGCGAAGTCTCGACGTTGCCGGCCGCGACCGCCGCCGGCGGCTGCGGGTCGAGCATCGAGCCCGCCGGAATGACGATCTCGAGCGGCTCGAGGCAGCCTTCATTGAGCGGAATCGGCCGCTCGATGAGCGTGCGGAACACGTACAGCACCGCTGCCAGGCACACCGCGCGCGGCGCATTGAAGTTGTGCGCGCCCTGCGCCGAGGTGCCGGTGAAGTCGACGCGCGCCCGGCGCGCGCTGCGGTCGATGTCGATCGACACCACGATCGCCTGTCCGCCGTCCATCTCGTAGCGGAATTCGCCGCTGCGCTGCTCGCGAATCGCACTGCGCACCGAGAGCGCGGCGTTGTCCTGCACCTCGCGCATGCGCTCGTGCAGGCTCCCGAGTCCGTAGCGCGCAACGGCGCGGCCGATCTCGACGATGCCGCGCGCGTTGGCGGCCAGCTGCGCGCGCAGGTCCGCCAGATTCTGTTCCGGGGAGCGTGCCGGCCAGGGCCCGCGGGCGAGCGCGGCGCGCAGCTCACGCTCCCTCAAGGTCGAGCCGCCGACGAGCTGGAAGCACTCGAACAGCGCTCCTTCCTCTTCTATGTGACGGCTGAAGGGGGGCATGGAGCCGGGGGTCATCCCGCCGATATCGGCGTGGTGGGCGCGCGAGGCGACGAAGAAATCCGCCCGCTCCCCGCCGCCGATGAACACCGGCGTCACGACGGTCATGTCGGGCAGGTGGGTGCCGCCGTGGTACGGGCTGTTGAGGAGCCAGGATTCACCCGGCTCGAGCCTCCCGCCGCGGGCCGCGATGACGGCCCGCACGCTCGCGCCCATCGAGCCGAGATGCACCGGCATGTGCGGCGCGTTGGCCACCAGCCCGCCGCGCGAATCGAAGAGTGCGCACGAGTAGTCGAGGCGCTCGCGGATGTTGACCGACTGGGCGGTCGCCCTGAGTACCTCGCCCATCTGCTCGGCGATGTGCATGAAGAGGTTGTTCGATATCTCGATCCGGGCGGGATCGGCCGCGGCGCCGGCGGCCGGTGCCGTCGCGTCGGACTCGAGCAGCAGCTCTCCGCCCGCAAGCGCCCTGGCGCTCCAGCCGCTCTCGAGTACCACGGTGCTGTGCGGCTCGACGATGAGCGCAGGACCTGCGAGCGGGCCCTTCAGCTCGCTCATCGGCACGAGCGGCACTTCGCGCCAGCCGTCGAACCAGGCGTGCGCGGCGCGGGGCAGGGTCGCATCGCGGCGCGGAGCCGGCATGAGGAGCCGCGCCGCATCGAGCGATGCCAGGCGCGCCTCGGCGCGCAGCGCTTCGACGACCACATCCAGGCTGTGCGCGGCGAAGCCGAAGCGCTTCAGGTGCTCGGCGTGGAAACGCTCCCGCACCTCCGCCAGGGTGGCGAGCGGCACCGACAAGGTGACGTCGCTGTCGCCGGCGCGCAACTCGAGCAGCAGCGCCACCCGTACTCGCCCCGGCTCGGGGGTGAAGGCGCCGAGCTCTTCGCGGGCCTGCGACTCGAGCAGCGCGAGCGCCTCGCGCGCCGCGGTGAGCCCGGCATCGCTAAGCGGCTGGCGCAGACTCGCGCGCCGCACCGCGAGGCGGTCGGCCACCCCGATGCCGAACGCCGAGAGCACGCTCGAGAGCGGATGGACGAGGACGCGGCGCATGCCGGCGGCACGCGCCACGCGGCAGGCGTGCTGGCCCGCCGCGCCGCCGAAGCAGAACAGCGTGAAGTCGCCCGCGTCGAGTCCCTGGCGGGCCGCGACGTGGCGGATGGCGTTCGCCATCGACTCGACGGCAACCTGCAGAAACGACTCCGCCACCACCTCGGCGGTGCAGCCGGGTGCGGCGGGGGCGGCGACCTGCGCGGCGAGCCCGGCAAACTTCGCGGCGACCACCTCGGGGTCGATGCGCGATCGGCCGTCGCGCCCGAACGCCGCCGGCAGTGTATCGGCGCGCAGATGGCCGAGCAGCACCTGCACGTCGGTGAGCGTCAGCGGCCCGCCACGCCGGTAGCACGCCGGTCCCGGCTCGGCACCCGCCGAGGCCGGCCCCACCGCGAAGCGCCCGTCCGTGAAGGCAAGAATCGAGCCGCCGCCAGCGGCGATCGTGTGCACGTCGAGCATCGGCTGCGTGAGGCGCACGCCCGCGATCGTGTGCTCGAAGCGCTGCGGCAGCCCGCCGTCGACGAGCGACACGTCGGTGGACGTTCCTCCCATGTCGAAGCCGATCAGCCTGGCGCAACCCGCCCGCTCGCCCGCCCAGCGCATGCCGATCAGCCCGCCCGCCGGGCCCGACAGCACGCTCGACATGGCGTGAAAGGTGGCCGCGTCCGCGAGTCCGCCGTTGCTCTGCATGAGCGCGAGGCGCGCGCGCGCATCGAGCGTGCGCAGCTGCTCCCGGAGCCCGCCGACGTAGGAGCGCAGCGGCAGCGCCAGATAGGCATTGAGCACCGTGGTGTCGCCGCGCGTCACGTAGCGCACCATTGGGGAGAGCTCGTGCGATACCGAGACCTCCTCGAAGCCGAGCGCGCGGGCCGCGGCCGCCGCGCGGCGCTCGTGCTGCGGATGGCGCCAGCCGTGCAGCAGGACGATGGCGACCGCGCGGCGTCCGGCGCGGCGCGCGTGCGCGAGATCGGCGCGCAGCCGCTCCTCATCGAGCGGCACGAGCACCTTGCCGCCGGCATCGATCCGCTCGAGCGCTTCGATCACGGTGGCGTGCAGGAGCCTCGGCAGCACGATGTTGCGCGCGAAGATGTCGGGGCGATTCTGGTAGCCGACACGCAGTCCATCGGCGAAGCCCGCGGTCGTCACCAGCACCACCGGCTCGCCGCTGCGCGTGAGCAGCGCGGTGGTCGCCACGGTGGTGCCGACCTTGACCTCGGTGACCGGCGCGTCGGGCGCGATCGCAGCGCGCATCTCGCGCGCCGCGTCGAGCCCCGCGTCGCCGGAGGCTGCGCCGCGCGCGGCCAGCGACAGCACCTTGCGCACGTGCAGCGCACCATCCGGAGCGAGTCCGACCACGTCCGTGAAAGTGCCGCCGCGGTCGATCCAGAACTGCCAGCCCGGCGGCCGCGCGTGCGCCTCGGCCGATTGGCTTAACGTTTCCATTGCCTGCATTATTCGCCCATGTCGAGCCGGCACCCAGTCCCCGCCGCGACGCCGGGGAGGCGTTCGTGACCCGTCACGTCGTGTTCTCCCACGGCCAGGAAAGCGGCCCGTGGGGCCGTAAGATCAGCGCGCTCGCCGAGGTCGCCCGCAGCGAGGGCTACGAGGCGCACTCGGTCGACTACCGCGGCATCGACCTGCCGCGCGCGCGCGTGGCGAAGCTCGTCGACTTCTGCAAGGAGCTGGCCGGCGACCTGGTGCTCGTCGGCTCGAGCATGGGCGGCTACGTGGCGGTTGCTTCCGCCTCGCTGCTGCACGCGCGCGGCGTGTTCCTGCTGGCGCCGGCGCTCTATCTCGAGGGGCTGCCGGAGCTGCGCGCCGGCTCGCTCGACTGCCCCGCGGCCGTGGTGCACGGCTGGCGCGACGAGGTCGTGCCCTACGAGCACAGCGTGCGCTTCGCGCACGGTTATCGCGCGGCGCTGCACCTGCTCGACGGCGATCATCGGCTGCACAACCAGATCCGCGTGATCCAACACCTGTTCGAGTACTTCCTCATTGCGCTCGATCTGCCGGCCATCGCTTTCGAGTGACGGCGGCCGGCGCGGCTTCAGCGCCGCAGGCGGATGGCGCGCGCCGCGATGCGGTCCACCAGCGCCGGCGCTACCAGGCGCGCCCAGCGCCCCAGGCGTCCGCGCCGGGAAGTGATGAGGAGCCGCTGCCGCCGGCTCATGGCGCGGACGATGAGCCGCGCGCACTGCTCGCTCGTCATGATGTGCGGCTCGTCCATGGGACTTACGCCCAATGGCCGGCCGTCGGCACCGAGCGCCCCCTTGTGCAGCTCGCTCTTGACGAAGTCGGGAGCCACGATCGTGACGTCGACACCGCTGCCCCGAAGCTCGATGCGCAGCGACTCGCAGAAGCCGACCAGCGCATGCTTGGAAGCGGCGTACCCGGTGCGCTCGGGGACGCCGGTGAGCCCCGCGATGCTGGCGACCGCCACGATCAGGCCGCGCGAGTTCTTCAGGTACGGGAGGGCCGCGGCGGTGGTATAGGCGGCGCCGAGGTAATTGACCGCCAGCAGCCGCTCGAGGGGCGCGAGATCCGTGAGCGCGTCGAACCGTGCCCACATCGTCATGCCGGCATTGTTCACCAGGGCATCGAGCGTGCGGAAACGCTCCACGGTCCGCGCCACCATTGCCCGGCAGTCCTCCGGCCGGGTGACGTCTCCGGGAACGGCAAGCACGGCAGTCCCCGCGGCCGCGCAGCGGCCGGCGGTCTCCCCGAGCCGGTCCGCGTCGCGCGCGTTGAGGGCAAGCTGCGCCCCGCGCTGCGCGAGCTCGAGCGCGAGTGCGCGCCCGATCCCGGTCGAAGCCCCGGTAATGAGCACCGTCTTGCCCTGGAAAGTGTCCATTTGCGCTACTGCCGCCTGCTGCCGCCGAGTCGCGGCGGGAGCACATCATAGGGCGCTGATTTGACTGCTGCTTGCCGCCCCGCGTGGCCGAGTCGTAGACTCCCGGGCGCAGGCTTTGTGTTGCGGAACAAACAAGAACCCGGCGTGCGTGCGCGAGCACGCGGGGTGCAGATCAACGCAATCACGTGACTTCCGGCGCCGGCGCGAGCGGCGGGCCGCGGCGGTCTGACCCAGGGGGAGACATGAGGAAAGTGCACATCGGGCGTCGTGAGCTGCTGATCGCTCCGGCGGCGGTCTGTCTCGTGCTGGGGGTGGCGCCCGAGGCGCGCGCAGTGAGCTTCGGCTCCGGAGACTGGACCGGCTCCTGGGATACGACTATCGGCTACGGCCAGGGGTTTCGCACCTCGGGGCACGACTGCGCGCTGATCGCCATCGCCGACGGCGGTTGCGGCTACGGCCCCAACCTCGACGACGGCGATCTCAATTACGGCAAGGGCACCTTTACCGCGGCCCTCACCGGCGTGACGGAGCTCTCCCTCAAATATAAGGATACGGCCGGCCTCTTCGTGCGCGGCTCGGGCCTCTACGACTTCTACGTGATGGGCAACAACACCGATCGCACGCCGCTGTCGCACGATGCCAAGGACATCATCGGCAGCTACACCCGCCTGCTCGATGCGTTCGGCTACGCCCGCTTCAATATGGGCTCGATGCCATCCGAGCTGCGCCTCGGCCGCCAGGTGGTGGACTGGGGCGAGAGCCTCTACATCCCCGGAGGCTTGAACCAGGTCGACTACTTCGACGTCACCGCGTTGCAGGTCCCCGGCGCCGAGCTCAAGCAGGCATTGCTGCCCGACGAATCGGCGATCCTCAACCTGCAGCTCACCAGGAACCTGAGCACCCAGCTCATCTACCTGTTCGACTGGCACCAGGACATCATCGAGCCCACCGGCGCCTACTTCAGCACCAACGACATCGCCGGCGCCGGCGGCAATCGCGTGGTCCTCGGCTTCGGTGCGATCTCCGACCAGGGGGTCGACTTCACTCCGCTCGGTGGGCCGCCGATCGGCAATTTCCAGGCGATACCGCGCACGCCCGACCAGCGGCCCTCCGGGTCCGGCCAGTTCGGCATCAACTTCAAGCTCTTCCTGCCGAACTTCGGCCAGGGCACCCAGCTCGGCTTCTATTTCCTCAACTACACCAGCCGACTTCCGTTGCTATCGGTGCAGACCGGGACACAGGCCGGGTTCGGCAACGCTTTTGGCGCCGCCGAAGCCGCCGGCGCTGCGGCGCAGGCGGTCGCGGCGGGAGTGCCGCTGCCGGCGGCCATTGCAACCGGTGCCGCGGTCGGCCAGGGGGCCGCCGCGTCGCAGGGCGGCAACCTGAGTAACGCGACAGCCAGCCAGTACGCCAGCATCGGCGCCAACACGCTGCTCGCGGGCGGCAATGTCGCCAACCAGGCGAATAACCTGGCGGTCAACGAATACACCCACAGCCAAGGCTACTTCGAGCAGTTCCCACAGGACATCAAGATGCTCGGGCTATCCTTCAACACCGAGATCCATGCGACCGGCACCTCGCTCCAGGGCGAGGTCGCTTTCCGCCACAACGTGCCGCTGCAGCTCGACCTCCCCGAGCTCATCTACGCCTCGATCAGCCCCCTCGAGACGGGCCTCAACCGGTTACTCGGTAATCCGGTGACCGGTCCCGGGAAATGCGTGCCGGCATCTGCCACTCCGATCACGGGCTGCAACCAGTTCGGCCTGTACGGGCTCGGGCAGACCGTGCAGGGCTACATGCTCAAGGACACCTGGCACCTCGATCTCAGCGGCACCCAGATCTGGGCCAACGTGCTGAAGGCCTCCCAGGCCGTGTTGACCGTGGAGGCCGGCGCCGACTACGTGTCGCTGCCGAACAAGTACACCGGAGGACCTGAGGGCTTCGGCCTGCGCTTTGGCGGTCCGGGCACGCTGAGCGGTAACCCGAACCTCGGCGGCTACCCGCAGTTCCCCGCGGTGAACGGCCAGTGCGTCGTGCCGGGCTTCCAGTGCCTCATTCCGGGCTCGGAGTTCGCCACCGACTTCGCCTGGGGCTACGTCCTCGCCGGCCACCTCGAGTACGACAACGTGATCGGCGACTGGAACCTCACGCCGCACCTCACCTTCAGCCAGGACGTGAGCGGGGTGTCGCCCAGTCCCGGCGGGGCTTTCCTCGCCGGCCGCTATGCGAGCACCGTCGGCGTCACTGCGGACATGCACCACACATGGGAGCTCGACGTCTCGTACACTCATTACGGCGGCGCCAGTCAGTACAACCTGCTGGGCGATCGCGATTTTCTCGCCGCCAGCGTCAAAGTTTCATTCTGAGAGCCGGGGGCTGCAATGAAAATCGTGGTGAGTTTGGCCGCGGCAGTGCTGTTCGCGCAGTCGGCGTGGGGGGCGGTAAGCCCGCAGGAAGCCGCACGGCTGGGGCAGGATCTCACGCCGCTCGGGGGTGAGAAGGCGGCTAGCGCCGACGGCTCGATTCCCGCGTGGACGGGCGGCCTCAGGTCGGCAGCCGACGCGGGCTTTCCCAACTACCACTCCCCCGATCACTACCCCGACCCCTACGCGAGCGACAAGCCGCTGTTCACGATCACAGCCGCAAACATGGGCGAGTACGCCGCGAAGCTCACCGAGGGGCACAAGGCGCTCTTCAAGACCTACCCCGACTACAAGATGATCGTCTACCCGACGCATCGCAGCGCCGCGGCTCCCGAGAGCGTGTACGAGGCCACGAAGCGCAACGCGACCACGGCGAAGCTCGTGCCCGACGGCAACGGCTTCACGGGCGCGATCGGCGGCCCGCCGTTCCCGATTCCGCAGAACGGGCTCGAGGTGTACTGGAATCACCTCACGCGCTACCGCGGCCTGGCCGCGGCGCTGACGGTCGGACAGGCCCCGATGACCGCCAGCGGCGGTTATACGCTGGTGAAGTTCAAGGAGGAGTTCTTCTTTCCCTACTACGAGCCGGGCATGACCGAAGCCGCGATGCACAACATCCTCGTGTACTTCACGCAGGAAGTCATCGCGCCGGCGCGGCTCGCCGGGGATGTGCTGCTGGTGCAGGAGACGCTCGACCAGGCGAAGGAGAGCCGACGCGCCTGGATCTACAATGCCGGCATGCGCCGCGTGCTGCGCGCCCCGCAGGTCGCCTTCGACAATCCGGGCACGGCGGCGGACAACCTGCGCACGGACGATCAGTTCGACGTCTACAACGGCAGCCCGCAGCGCTACAACTGGAAGCTGGTCGGCAAGAAGGAGATGTACGTCCCCTATAACGCTTACCGCCTGCAGGACCCGAAGGTCAAGTACAGCGAGATCCTTCACAAGAATCACATCAACCAGGATCTCGCGCGCTACGAGCTGCACCGCGTGTGGGTCGTGGATGCCACGCTCAAGCCCGGCATGAGCCACATCTACAGCCGGCGAACGCTGTACGTCGATGAGGACTCCTGGCAGATCCTCGGCGTCGACTGCTACGACGTGCGCGGTCAGCTCTACCGCGTCCAGGAAGGGCACGCAATGAACTACTACAACCTGCCCTCTCTCTGGACATCCCTGGAGCTGACCATGGACCTCTCGAACGGGCGTTATCTGGCGCTCAACCTGCAGAGCGAGGAGCCGCACACCTACGACTTCAGCATCAAGCGCACGCCCGCGGACTATCAGCCGGGCGTGCTGGAGCGCCGCGGCATCCGCTAGCTGTTGGCGCTGCGCCGACTGCAAAAACGGGATTTTCGGGATCGCCGTGAATCCATTGCGCTGCGCGGTCCCTGCTCCGCGCAAGCCCAGGGCGGCCATCCCTGGCCGCCCGTTCGCCGCACGCGGCGAACCCTTGGAGGCTGCGGGCGCGCCTTTTCGCGCTGCGCTCTCCTGCTGCGCGCGAAAAGTCCCGGGTTTGCCGTCCTGGCAACCCCGCTCGGCGCGATGCGCCTCGCCCTGGCGCGCACGCCCCCGAAAATCCCTTTTTTTTGCACTCGCCGCAGCCGTTACCGCAGTTACCTGGGCCGGTGAGGCGCAGTCGCCGGCGCCGCAGCCGCCACCCCGGAGCGCCGAGCACGCACGGCTTGCCGCCAATTCGCTGCTGATCGCCCTCGCGACCGCCGGCGAGCGACTGGTCGCGGTGGGCGACCGGGGCGTCATCGTGCTCTCGGACAATCGCGGCACGACCTGGAAGCAGGCGGCGAGCGTACCCGTCCAGGCGCTGCTCACCGGCGTGTGCTTCTTCGATGCCCGCCACGGCGTGGCGGTCGGGCACGACGAGGTCATTCTCGCGACCGGCGACGCCGGAGAGAGCTGGAAGCTCGTCCACTATGCGCCCGAGGCGCAGCGGCCGCTGCTCGACGTGTGGTGTGGTGCGGGCGGAGAGGCGATCGCGGTCGGCGCCTACAGCACGTATTTCACCAGCGCGGACGGCGGTGCGGATTGGAACGAGCAGCATTTCGCGCCGAGCCCCGCGCCGCAGCCGGCCGGGGCGCCGCATGCCGCGCGCGCTTCCTCCGCCATCGAGGAGTCGGGCGGCGGCTATCACCTCAATCGCATCGTGGGCGCCGCGGCCTCGAGGCTCTATATCGCAGCTGAGGCCGGACACCTGTACCGCAGCGATGACGCCGGTGGTCACTGGCAGGAGCTCACCTCGCCCTACGCCGGCTCGTTCTTCGACGTGCTGCCGCTCGGAGCCGATGCGCTGCTCGCCTGCGGCCTGCGCGGCAACCTTTACCGCTCGGAGGACGCGGGCGCGAGCTGGCGGCGGCTCGAGACCGGTAGCGTGGCTCTGCTCGATGGCGCAGCAAGGCTGCCCGGCGGAGCGCTCGCCGTGGTGGGCCTCTCGGGCGTGGTGCTCGTGAGCCGCGACGGCGGCCGGTCCTTCACTCTCGAGCAGCAGAGCGACCGCAGCGGACTCGCAGCCGCGCTCGCAGTCGGCAGGAACGAGGTCCTCGTCGCGGGTGAGGGCGGCGTCCGGCGAGTCACGCTGGCGGAGGAGCACTGATGGCGGGCGCGGCGGGCGGGGAGACGCCGCTGCCGGCCTTCGGCGGCTGGCTCGAGCGCTTCATCTTCGGGCACCGCTTGGCTGTCCTCGTGCTGTTCGCGCTCGGCACACTCGCTCTGGGCGCGACGGCGTTGCGCGGCCTGCGCATCGACACCTCGTTCCTGAAGACCCTGCCGGTGCACCACGAGTACATGCGCACCTATCTCGACCCGAAGGTGGCCGAGTTCCAGGGCGCCAACCGCGTGCTGGTGGCGCTCATCGCGCGCGACGGCAACATGTTCACTCCGGAGTTTTTCGCCGCGATGCGCAAGGCCACCGACGAGGTCATTGTGACGGACGGCATCGACCGCACCCGAGTGCAGTCGATATTCACGCCCAACGTGCGCTACATCGAGGTGGTCGAGGACGGCATCGAGGCGGGGGACGTGATCCCGGCGGATTTCACGCCCACGCCCGGGAACTTTGCGCGCGTGCGCGACAACATCAGGAAGGCGGGGATCATCGGACGGCTGGTCGCCAACGATTTCTCCGGAGCACTGGTGAGCGCGATCGTGCTCGACCGGGACGCGCAAGGGCGGCCGGTCGATCCGCTCGCCGTGTCGAACGCCCTCGAGCGAAACGTGCGGCAGAAGATCGAGCACCGGGAGCCGGGGCAGGCGGCCGCGCCTCACGGGATCGACGTGCGCATGATCGGCTTCGCCAAGGTGATGGGCGACATCGCCGCGGGGGCCGCCTCGGTGGTGATGTTCGCCGGCATCACGCTGCTGCTGACACTGCTCGCGGTGCGGATCTATTGCCAGTCCTGGCGAATCGCGTTCGTGCCGGTGCTGTGTTCGGCGATCGCGGTCGTATGGCAGCTCGGGTCGCTGGTGGTGCTGCGCTACGGGATCGATCCGATCGGCCTCCTGGTGCCGTTCCTCATCTTCGCGATCGGGGTGAGCCACGGCGTGCAGAAGATCAGCGCGATCGCGGACGCCGCGCTCAACGGGCTCGGGAGCGTCGAGGCGGCGCGCCGGGTATTCCGCCAGCTGCTCATGCCGGCCGTCATCGCGCTGCTCGCAGACCTCGTCGGGTTCGTGACCATTCTCCTGATCCCGGTGCAGGTGATCCGCGAGATGGCCATCACCGCCAGCATCGGCGTCGCGATCGTCATCCTCACCGACCTGGTACTGCTGCCGGTCGTGGTGTCGTACGTGCATTTCGATCCCGGTTTCCGCGCCCGCGTGGAGCGACGCCAGCACCAGCTGACCGCCCTGTGGCGCCACATGGGGGCGATCACCGCCCGGGGCCCGTCACTCGCCGTCATCGCGCTCGCCGGGGTGCTCGCCATTGCGGGGTGGTGGAAGGGGCGTGAGACCCCGATCGGGGACACTCAGGCGGGGGTGCCGGAGCTGCGGCCGGAGTCGCGCTACAACCGTGACAACGACGTCATCACCAGCAAGTTCTCCATCGGTGTCGACGTGCTCACCGCCATCGTGGAGTCGCAGGAGCCGGTGTGCGTCAGGCACGACCTGATGACGGCCGTCGACCGCTTCGGCTGGCACATGCGCAACGTCCCGGGTGTGCAGGAGGTGATCACGCTGCCCTTCATCGCCAAGGTGGCAATCGCCGGCTGGAACCAGGGCAGCCTCAAGTGGCGCAGCATTCCCCGCGAGCAGACCCAGCTCACCCAGTCGACGCGCTACATCGAGACCAGCACCGGGCTGCTCAACGAGAATTGCGACGTCGTTCCGGTGATGATGTTCCTCACCGATCACCGCGCCGAGACCATCGCGCGCGCGATCGCGGCGGTGAAGGAATGGCGCCGGACTAACCCGCTCGAGGGGGCGGCGGTGCGGCTCGCCGCGGGCAACGTCGGGGTCATGGCGGCGACCAACGAGACCGTCGAGGCGAAGCAGGTGCTGATCCTCGCGGGCGTCTTCGGCGCGGTCATCGTGATGTGCCTGCTGACCTTCCGCTCCGTGGCCGGCACCGTGCTCGTCGTGGCGCCGCTGGCACTGGTCTCGGTGCTGGTGTATGCGGTCATGGCGCTGGTCGGCATCGGCCTCAAGGTCTCGACGCTCCCCATGGTGGCGCTCGGCGCCGGCATCGGCGTCGACTACGGCATCTACTTCTTCAGCCGCATGCAGGAGTTCCTGCACCGGGGACTCACGGTGCGTGAATCCTACGTGCACACGCTGCGGGTCACCGGCGCCAGCATCATCTTCACCGGCATCACGCTCGCCATCGGGGTCGCCACCTGGGTGTTCTCGCCGCTGAAGTTCCAGGCGGACATCGGCATCATGCTCACCTTCATGTTCCTCGTGAACATGCTTGCCGCGATCATCCTGCTGCCGGCGCTCGCCGCGTGGCTCATCCGCTCGCCCAGCGTAAGCACTTGATTCGCCGCCGGATCTGGCACTGGTTCCGACTACTTGTCGTACCTGCTGCTGTGCTAAGTTCCATGCGTGGATAAGAGCGTTAGCCGTTACACAAGTCTTGAGGCGATGAAGAGTGCGGAGTATCAGGCGTGGCAGCGCGTTCCTCCGCACGAGCGGCTGCGGGCGGTGATGGACCTCACTCTGGAGCTGTACGCCCTTAAGGGCCACTCCGATGTTCCCAGACTTCAAAGATCTCTTGTCCGCATTAAACGCCCACCGGGTTAGGTATCTGGTTGTCGGCGGCTATGCCGTCTCGTTTCATGCTCAGCCGCGGGCCACCCGGGATCTCGATCTCCTGATCAGTACCGACGCTGAAAACGGCAGGGCTGTGTATGCGGCACTCGCGGCGTTCGGTGCGCCGCTCGAGGGCTTCACCGCACGAGATCTGGTCGAGCCAGGCAGCTTTCTTCGCATGGGTAGCCAGGCGCAGATTCCTCCAGGCGCGAGCGATGAGCCGAACAAGGAACGCAGCAGCGAGCTGCGAGGTGCGGAGTTGACGAAGGGCCTCGACGCAGGGCTCGAAGACGAACCCGAAGCCTGACCATTCAGCGTAGATAGCCGAACCCGCGCGCCATCAGCGCGGCGCACGCGAGGATCACCGCTATCGCGCTGAGCTCGAGCATGAGACACAAGCGCACGCGGCCGGCGCGCTGTGCGCTCACCTCGGGCGCGCGGTCAGCCCTGAGCGGCGCGTTCCACGACAGGAAGGTGATCGTCGGGTAGATCGAGATCAGGGCGGCGATCAGGAAGGCGGCGAGCTTGGCGAGGAAGAAGACGTCGTGCAGATAGTAGACGGTGGTCTTCTCGAAGTAGGCGACACGCAGGGCGCCGATGATGAGCACCGCGGTGGCCGACAGCCCGAAGACGAGGTCGGTGCGTTGCAGACGCCGCGCCTGCACGGGCGAGAGCGGCGGCCTGAACAGTGCAACCTCGACTGCCAGCGCCGCGACCACCGTGAAGGCCGCGAGGTGGTGCAGGAAGGCCATCAGCGCCGACGAATACATCAGTACCTCCTGAAGATTGTTCACCTCATTCATCCCAGCGCGGCCGCCCGCGCAGCCGCTTGGCGCGCTTCACCCGGGTCTTGCCCTCGAGACGACGCTCGCGCGAGGCGCGGGTCGGCGCGGTCGGGCGCCGCGCCTTCGGCGGCACGAGCGAGCGGCGGATGAGGTCCGCGAGCCGAGCGCCCGCCTCGCGGCGGTTCTGCTCCTGGGTGCGATGGTTGCGCGCCACGATCAGCAGCGCGCCGTCGGCCGTGATGCGCCGTCCGCCGAGTGCGCGCAGGCGTGCCTTGACGTCCGGGCTGAGCGCCGCGCTCGCCTCGAGCTCGAAGCGCAGCTGCACCGCGGTCGCCACCTTGTTGACATTCTGCCCTCCCGGACCCGAAGAGCGTACGAAGGTCCAGGACAGCTCGCCGTCGGGAATCGCCAGATGCGCGTTGACGGGCAGCGGCACGGCGCGCAATTCGAGCGGCGCGCGCCTTCAGTCCGCCGCCCGGTCGCGGCCGGGCGGCGTCGGCGGCAGGCTCGCGGGCAGTGGACCCGCGGCTCGCCTCGCGACGAGGCGCACGTTCCGCTGCGGGTATGGCATGGTCACGCCGTGGGCGCGGAAAATGCGCCAGATCGCGCGGTTGACGTCCGAGCGCACGTTGTTGACGCCGTTCACCGGGTCGGCGATCCAGAAGCGGATCTCGAGACGGATGCCGTTGTCGCCGAAGCTGATGAGGCGTGAGACCGGTGGCGGATCGCGCAGGATGCGCGGATGCCCTTCGGCCGCCTCTAGCAGCAGCTGCAGCGCCACCTCCGGATCGTCGTCGTAGCTCACCGTCACCGGCAGCTTGATGCGCACCCGCTGGTCGGAATAGCTCCAGTTGATGAAGGGGCTCGTGATGAGGTTCTGGTTGGGCACCAGAGTGTCCACGCCGTCGCGGTCGCGCACCACCACGTAGCGCCCGCGCAGCTCCTGCACCCAGCCGAAGTTGCTTGTGCCGGTGTTGTCGCTCGTCTGGGCCGTGAAGCTGATGACGTCGCCCGGCTTGATGGACTTGTCCATGAGCAGCACGAAGCCGCTGACGAAATTGCTGGCGACCGATTGCAGGCCGAAGCCGAGACCTAAGCCGATGGCGCCGGTGAGCACGTTGAGCGTCGTAACGTCGACGCCCGCGGCGTTGATCCCGAGCAGGATACCGAGTCCCACAAGCAGGAAATGCGTGGACTTCGAGATGCCGACGCGCGTCGACACCGCGAGCTGCTCGAGCCGCATGAGATGGCGCTCGACCGCGCGCGCCATGAGGCTCGCGACCAGGACGAAGGCCGTCACCACCACCAGTCACTTGATCAGCGCCCCCAGGCTGAACTGGCCGCGGCCCGGCACGAGGTTGACGCGGTTCAGGGCGGCCTCGATCACGTCCAGCCACCCGAGCAGCGCCACCGCCACGAGCACCTAGAGAACCAGCGTGATCGTGAGCTGGCGGCTGCGCACCCAGGAGCCGGGGCCGAGCAACCGGCCGAGCATGTACACCCCGAGGCGCACCACGACGAGCACCATGACGACCTGCGCCGCGCTGTCGACGGCCGCGGTGCCGAAGGCTGCGGCGGCGAGCGCGGAGTGCGCGGCGAGCAGCACGGCGAGAGCGGCCAGGAGCGGCGCGAGCGCACCGCAGACCTCGAGCAGCCGCCCGCGCCACAGCCCGTGCGCCGCGGCCGGCGTCGCCGTACGCCGGGAAACGCGCGCCACCGAGCGCGCGATCACGAACGCGATCGCGACCGCGATCAGCAGCGCGAGCGCCTCGGCCAGGAATTGCGGGGACGTGAGCCGGAGGATGAATCCCTGCGCGGCACTGTCGGCACTGCTCATCAGGCGTTCAGATCCGGGATGAGCTGGCTCTCCAGGCGTGCGATCTGATCCTTGAGCATCAACTTGCGCTTCTTCAGGCGCTTCAACTGCAGCTCGTTGATGTGCAGGTCGAGCGACAGCCGTGAGATGACCTCATCGAGGTCGCGGTGCTCGATGCGCAACTGACGGAGCTTTTCCACGTTGCGGAACAGCTCGCGATCGACGTTGTCTTCGATTTCCGCCATGCTTGTCTCGGAACTGCTGGCGGCGGCCCCAAGACCCGGGAGCTTAGCCGAGCGGCGCGCCGAGTGCCACGGGCGGTGCGCCGGTCGGCGACGGCCCCCGGAAGCCAGGCATCTGCAGCCCGTTCAGCTACCTGCGGGCGTGGCGTCCAGGGTGCTGAGCCCTGCCGCCGCCCCGCGGACCCCCGCCCGGGCGGCCACGCCGCGGGCCGTGCGGCCCATGGGAACGCGGTGGCGGGGAGCCGGGAAGGACCTCCGGCGCGAGCACGTCGGGCGCGATCGCGCCGGCGGGGATCTTGTGTCCGAGGTACTCCTCGATGTCCGGCAGCGACACCGCGTACTCCTCGCACGCGAAACTGATGGCATCGCCCTCGGCGCCGGCGCGCGCCGTGCGCCCGATGCGGTGCACGTAGTCGGCCGGATCCTGCGGCAGATCGAAGTTGAACACGTGGCTCACGTCCGGGATGTGCAGACCGCGCGAGGCGACGTCGGTCGCGATCAGCACCGCGAGCTCTCCGTCATGGAAATTGCGCAGGAACTTCAGCCGCTTTGCCTGCGGCACGTCGCCCGAGAGCGCCTGGGCGTGAAAGCCGTTGGCCTTGAGCACGCTCTCGAGCCGCTCGGCGCTGCGCTTGGTGTTGACGAATACCAGCGTGCGGTGCGCCTCGCTCTGGCGCAGCAGCCCGATGAGCAGCGGCACCTTCTCCTCCATCGCCGGGTAATAGATGACCTGCCGCACGGCGTCCACGGTGCGCTTATCGGGTTCGATGCGCACCAGCTCGGGGTTGTTCATGTGCTCGTAGGCGAGCTCGAGCACGCGGTACGAGAGCGTGGCGGAGAACAGCATCGACTGCCGCCGCTGCGGCGGTGGGAGGCGGCGCAGGATGTAGCGGATGTCGGCGATGAACCCCAGGTCGAACATGCGGTCCGCTTCGTCGAGCACCAGCACCTGCGCATGGCGCAGGTCGTACACGTGTTGCTTGAAGTAGTCGATGAGCCGCCCGGGAGTGCCGATCAGCACGTCGCAGCCTGAGCCGAGCTCCTGACGCTGCTTGTCGTAGTCGATGCCGCCGAACACCACGGAGTGCCGCAGGCCCGTATGCGCGCCGAGCGTCAGCGCGTCGCGATGGATCTGCACCGCGAGCTCGCGCGTCGGCGCCACGATCAGCGCGCGCACCGAGGTCGGGTGGCGGCTGGACGCCGCCGGCCGCGTGAGCAGCCCCTGATACAGGGCGATGAGGAACGCCGCGGTCTTGCCGGTGCCGGTCTGCGCCTGCCCGGCGACGTCGCGTCCGGCGAGCGCGATTGGCAGCGTCTGCGCCTGGATGGGCGTGCACTGGCTGAACCCCGCCTGCCGCACTCCCTGCATGACTTCCTCGCGCAGGCCGAAGGACGCGAACGACTGGTGAGCGGAGTGTGGATCAGTCATCACTTATGCCGGAGTGTTATGCGAAAAGCGGCGAGGGGCTTGAAAAAACGGTCCGGAAGCGCTACAAAGTGTCTCAGTCAGCGGGCCCGCGCCGGTCCGCACCCGCCACCCCGGTTAATCCTTTCCCCCTAAGGGTCTGATACTCAACCGACGAGTTAGTGTAACCGTTTGACGGGTGCAACTGGCAGCGCTTTTCTGCACTTGTGCCGACCCGCCCCGATTTTTCCGCAGTCCCCAGGACCCCAAGTTCTTCCACACTCTGTATCAACGGAGGTTGAACCGCGTGAGTAGCCCGAACATCGTGCATACCACCGACGCCACCTTTACCCAGGACGTCCACACATCCGCCAAGCCGGTGCTGCTGGATTTCTGGGCCGAGTGGTGCGGACCCTGCAAGATGATCGCCCCGATACTCGATGAGATCGCGAGCGAGTATCAGGACCGCATCAAGATCGCCAAGCTGAACATCGACGAGAACCCGCAGACGCCGCCCAAGTTCGGCATCCGCGGCATACCCACGCTGATTCTCTTCAAGAACGGCACGGTCGAAGCCCAGAAGGTCGGGGCCGTGTCCAAATCCCAACTGGCCGCATTTCTGGACAGCAACCTGGATTCGGTCGAAAGACATAAAGAGCGCCAATGAGAGGCTACCTCGGCAATCAGGGCCGCAACCGGCCCAACAAGGGTCCGCGCCACGGCAATCGCGACGGCAACCGCATGGGCAACGGCGGCGGGCGTGCCGACGAGATGATGCACGACCCCGAGCCGTTCGACGCCGACGACTCGGAGATCATCAGTCCGGCGGAGCTGGTGCAGTCGCGCAGCTCCATGAACCTGACGGAGCTGAAGGCCAAGCCCATTCACGAGCTGGTGAAGATGGCCGAGAGCATGGGGCTCGAGAGCCTGGCGCGCTCGCGCAAGCAGGACATCATCTTCTCGATCCTCAAGGCGCACGCACGCAACGGCGAGAACATCTACGGCGACGGCGTGCTCGAGATCCTGCAGGACGGCTTCGGCTTCCTGCGCTCGGCCGACGGTTGCTATCTCGCCGGCCCCGACGACATCTACGTGAGCCCGAGCCAGATCCGCCGCTTCAACCTGCGCACCGGCGACACCATCTCCGGGCTCATCCGTGCGCCGAAGGACGGCGAGCGCTACTTCGCGCTGCTCAAGGTGGGCGAGATCAACTTCGACTCCCCGGAGAGCTCACGCAACAAGGTGCTGTTCGAGAACCTGACGCCGTTCCATCCGACCAAGCGCCTGAAGCTCGAACGCGGCAACGGCTCCACCGAGGACCTGACCGCGCGCACCATCGATCTGGTCGCCCCGATCGGCAAGGGGCAGCGCGGCCTCATCGTCTCCCCGCCCAAGGCCGGCAAGACGATGCTGCTGCAGAACATCGCGACTTCGATCACCGCCAACCATCCCGAGGTGTACCTCATCGTGCTGCTGATCGACGAGCGGCCCGAGGAGGTCACCGAGATGCAGCGCACGGTGAAGGGCGAAGTCGTATCCAGCACCTTCGACGAGCCGGCCGCCCGCCACGTGCAGGTCGCCGAGATGGTCATCGAGAAGGCCAAGCGCCTGGTCGAGCACAAGAAGGACGTGGTGATCCTGCTCGATTCGATCACCCGCCTGGCGCGCGCCTACAACACCGTGGTGCCGTCGTCCGGCAAGGTGCTGACCGGCGGCGTGGACGCCAACGCGCTGCAGCGCCCCAAGCGCTTCTTCGGCGCGGCGCGCAACATCGAGGAGGGTGGGAGCCTCACCATCCTCGCCACGGCGCTCATCGACACCGGCTCGAAGATGGACGACGTGATCTACGAGGAGTTCAAGGGCACCGGCAACAGCGAGATCCACCTCGACCGGCGCATCTCCGAGAAGCGCGTGTTTCCGGCGGTCAATATCAACCGCTCCGGTACGCGCAAGGAGGAGCTCATCACCGATCAGGGCGAGCTCGCCAAGATGTGGATCCTGCGCAAGCTCCTGCATCCGATGGACGAGCTCGCCGCGATCGAGTTCCTGCTCGACAAGATGAAGGACACCAAGTCGAACGGCGAGTTCTTCGAGGCGATGAAGCGCTGAAGCACCCCGGCGGCGTGCGGCTATAGGCTGCGCCCGTCGAAGTGCGAGACCTTGAGCGCACTCAGCTCGAGATCCGGCAGGCAGCGCACGTTGATCGCCACCGTGTCAGCCCCTTTGGGATCCTTGCCGAAGGCGAAGGGCTCACAGCCGCACACCGCGCAGAACTGATGTCTGATGTGGTGGCGGTTGAAGGTGTACTCGCTGAGCGCCGCCTCCGCAGTGCGCAGGCGCAGCGCCGCCCGGGGTGCGAACCATAGAAGGAACCCCTTGCGGGCGCAGTGCGAGCAGTTGCAGTCCATCACCTGGGTGATGTCGCCGTCGACCTCATAGGCGATGCGGCCGCAGTGACAGCTGCCCTGGTGCGTCATGTCAGATCTCTCCCGCGGAGTGTGAATCCACGCTACCGCAGCGGGGCGCACTGCGACAAGCCCGCCTGAGCTGTGCACGGCGTCACGTCGGCGTCCGGCGACGCTGGCACTGTCACGGCACCCGTCAGTAAGATGCGGCGAACCCCGCGGCCCCGTGCGGGAGGGAGTGCACGCTCGCATGCGCATCTGGCTCGCGGTTGCCGCGGTAGTCCTCGCCACTCAGTCGGGGCTCGCGCGTGCCGATCGCGACAAGCTGTCCGGGGCGCCGCTGCCGCCGGCGCCTGCCGATCGCCCGAGCCCGATACGCGACCGCTTCTATATCCTCGGGGCGTTCTACTCGCCCGTGGTGCACACCAGCGTGCGGATCGACCCCACGACCGGTGTCGCTCCCGGCACCCTCGGCACGCCGGTGAGCGCCGAGCGCGACCTCGGGCTGCCGGCGCGGCTGCACCAGGGCCGGGTCGAGTTCATGTTCCGCATGCGGGAGCGCCACAAGCTGCGGGCCGAGTACTACGAGTCCGATCGCTCGGCCGGCCATCTGCTCGCCAACACCATCCAGTTCGGCGACCAGAGCTTCGCCGCCGGTCAGACCGTGCAAACCTCGATCAACTGGCGCAGCTTCGGCCTCACGTACACGTACTCTTTCTATCGCAGCGAGCGCTTCGAAGTTGGCACCGGGTTCGGCCTGTACTTCATGCAGGCCGAGGCGCTCGGCGCGATTCCGGCGACCGGCCAGCAGACGGACAAGTCGGCCGCCGAGCCGGTTCCGTCACTGCCGCTCGATCTCACCTGGTGCATCTCCAGCCGCTTTGCCGCCACCGCGCGCGCTAACTACCTGAAGGCTGCGGTGAGCGGCTTCAACGGCTCGTTCACCGACCTGCACGGCGACCTGCAGTACCGCTGGAATCCCTACTTCTCCCTCGGCCTCGGCTTCACCAGCATGCGCATCTCGCTGTCGGGCGACAGCGGCAGCATTCCGGGAGTGGTATCCATGAGCTTCAAGGGCCCGGAAGCCTTCATCCGTTTCGCTTATTAGATTCGGCAAAAGTCGCCTGCGGCGCTTTTGCCAGACATCAGCTTCGTTGCCGCCGGCGAAAGGCGGGGCTCGACGCGCTTCCGCGCCTATCACCTCAGCAGCCGAGCACTCCGTAGGAAGCTGGGCGCACGGACTTTCGCCGGCTGCGCATCAGGGAGCGATTGGCGTCACTAGATAAGCGCGGGCGAACAGCTCCGGCATCCGCACCGCGCGCCCGGAATCGAGGTTGATGCACACGTATTCGGTGCGCGCGCGGGCCAGAGTGGCGCCGTCGGCAGCCCGCTGCACCTCGAAGCGCCGCTCGACGCGCAGCCGGTCGCCGGCGGCGATCCAGGTAGCGACGCGCACGCGATCGCCGCGCAGCGCCGCGCGCACGAAGTCGATCTCGGTGCGCAGCGCCGCCATTCCCCGCCGCAGAGCTACGCATTGCCCGAGCGGCACGCCGAGCGCCGCGGAGTGCGACCAGGCGGCGCGGTCGAGCCAGTTGAGGTACACGGCGTTGTTGACGTGATCGTAGGCGTCGATGTCCCGCGCCTCGACCCCGAGCGCGATGACGTGGGGGGAGGGGTGCCCGAAGGACATCAGCGCTTCACGCGGCGCCGCTTTCGCGCTGCACCGCGCGGTAGCCGATGTCGCGGCGGTAGTGGACCCCTGCCCAATGCACGGCATCGGCGAGCGCGTAGGCCTGGCGCTGCGCCGCGGCGACGTTCGCGCCCAGGCCGACGGCGCACAGGACGCGTCCACCGTTGGTGAGCACCCGGCCGGCCTCGAGCCGCGTTGCGGCATGAAAGACCTTGCCGGGCAGCTGCGCCGCACGAGCGAGCCCTTCGATGATATCGCCGCGGCGCACGCTCTCGGGGTAGCCGGCGGCTGCCATCACCACGCCGAGCGCCGCGCGCGGATCCCAGCGGGCGCGCTCGCCGTCGAGGCGCGCAGCGAGCGCCGCCTCGCACAGCGCGGTGAGATCCGACTCGAGGCGCATCATGATCGGCTGCGTCTCGGGATCCCCCAGCCGGCAGTTGAACTCGAGCACGTTCGGCGTCCCGTCGGCGGCGATCATGAGGCCCGCGTACAGGAAACCGCTGTAGGGCATGCCGTCCGCGGCGAGGCCGCGGATCGTGGGCTCGATGACCTCGCGCAGGATACGGGCGTGCAGATCCCCGGTGATCAGCGGGGCGGGAGAGTAGGCGCCCATGCCGCCGGTGTTCGGCCCGCGATCGCCGTCGTCACGGCGCTTGTGATCCTGCGAGGTCGCGAGCGGCAGAATGTGGACACCGTCGGCCATGACGATGAAGCTCACCTCCTCCCCCGCGAGGAACTCCTCGATCACGACCTCGCGCCCGGCGTCGCCGAACTGACCCGCGAACATCGCCTCGGCGGCGGCGAGCGCCTCCTCGACGGAGGCGGCGATCACCACGCCTTTGCCGGCGGCGAGCCCGCTCGCCTTGACGACCAGCGGCGTCGGCTGCGCGCGCACCCATGCCGGGTCGAAGCGCTCGCGGGTGAAGGTCGCCGAGCGGGCGGTTGGAATGCCGTGGCGGGCGAGGAAGCTCTTGGCGTAGGCCTTGGAGCCCTCGAGCCGCGCGGCGGCCTGCCGCGGTCCGAAGCACTTGAGGCCCGCGGCCTCGCAGGCGTCGACTACGCCCGCAACCAGGGGCGCCTCGGGACCGATGATGGTAAGGTCGATGCGCTCGGCGGCGGCGAGGCGCGTGAGGCCGGCAAGGTCCTCGGCCGCGACTTCGACGTTACGCACTTTGGGCTCGACCGCCGTGCCGGCGTTGCCCGGCGCGACCAGCACCTCGCCGACGCGCGGCGAGGACGCGCACTTCCAGGCGAGCGCATGCTCGCGGCCGCCCGCGCCGACTATCAGGACTTTCATCGCGGCCGCCGCCTAATGCCGGAAGTGCCGCATTCCGGTGAACACCATGGCGATCCCGTGCTCGTCGGCCGCGGCGATGACCTCGGCGTCGCGCACGCTGCCGCCCGGCTGGATGACCGCGCGGACGCCAAAGCCGGCGGCCACGTCGAGGTTGTCGCGGAACGGGAAAAAGGCGTCGGAGGCCATCGCCGCGCCGGCCACGGCAAGCTTCTCGTCCGCGGCCTTCATGGCGGCGAGGCGCGTCGAGTAGACGCGGCTCATCTGGCCGGCTCCCACGCCGATCGTGGCGCGCTGGCGCGCCAGCACGATGGCGTTCGACTTCACGAACCGGCACACCGTCCACGCAAAGGTGAGATCGCGCAGCTCCTCCGGAGTCGGCGCGCGGCGCGTCACGACGCGCAGCTCGCCCTCCGGCAGGTCTTGCGTGTCGCGCGACTGTACGAGCAGTCCCCCGGTGACGCTGCGCAGCTCGGGGCCCTCGCTCACCGGCGTGCCGAGGTCGCCGAGCGCGAGCACACGCACGTTGGGTTTTGCCTCGAGAAGCAGAGCTGCGTCCGCGTCGATGGCAGGCGCCGCCAGCACCTCGACGAACTGTCGCCCGGTGACGGCGCTGGCGGTGGCCGCATCGAGCGGCCGGTTGAAGGCGATGATCCCGCCGAAGGCCGAGGTCGGATCGGTGCGGTAGGCCCGCTCGTAGGCCTCGCCCGGCGTACCGGCGACGGCGGCTCCGCAGGGATTGGCGTGCTTGACGATGACGCAGGCCGGATCGGCGAACTGCCGCACGCACTCGATTGCGGTGTCGGCATCCGCGACGTTGTTGAAGGAGAGGTCCTTGCCCTGCAGAACTGAAGCCCGGGCGACGCTCGCTCCGCGGGCGGCCGGGTCGCGGTAGAAAGCCGCACGCTGATGCGGATTCTCTCCGTAGCGCAGATCCTGGAGCTTGTCGAACACGACCGACAAGGTCGCCGGGAAGCGCCCACCCCCTTCCCGTGAGGCGAGGTACGCCGCCACCATGCCGTCGTAGCCGGCCGTGTGGGCGAAGGCCTTGGCCGCAAGGCGCGCGCGCGTCGCCGCCTCGGTTGCGCCGTCGTGCGTGTCGAGTTCCTTCAAGACCTGCGGGTAGTCCGCCGGGTCGACCACCACCAGCACCGACTCGTGATTCTTGGCGGCGGCGCGCAGCATCGCCGGCCCGCCGATGTCGATATTCTCGATGGCGTCCTGGTAGCTGCAGCCCGGGCGCGCCACGGTCTCGGCAAAGGGGTAGAGATTCACCACCAGCAGGTCGATGGGCGCTATGCCGTGCTGCGACATGACCGCATCGTCGATGCCGCGCCGGCCGAGGAGTCCTCCGTGGATCTTCGGATGCAGGGTCTTCACCCGCCCGTCCATGATCTCGGGAAAGCCGGTGTAGCTCGCGACCTCGCGCACCACGATCCCGTTTGCGCTGAGGAGGCGCGCCGTGCCGCCGGTCGAGAGGATCTCGACGCGGCGCTGCTCGAGCGCGCGTGCGAGCTCGATCAGCCCGGTCTTGTCGGACACCGAGAGCAGGGCGCGGCGCACGGGTGGCGGGGACATGGGCTTCAGTCCCTCATGGCTGCCGGCGTCTTGTCTCTCGCGCCGGCGAATCAAAGGCTTCGGGAGCCCGCAAGTCCGAACTGCTTCAGCTTCTTGCGCAGCGTTCCGCGATTGATCCCGAGGATGTCAGCTGCGCGGCTCTGGTTCCCCTGCGCGTAGTCGAGCACCACGCGAAACAGGGGCTCCTCCACTTCGCGCAGCACCAGGTCGTACAGATGGGCGGGTCGGTGGCCGTTCAGGCTCGTGAAATACTCGCTGAGCGCGCGCTCGGCGTGATTGCGCAGCGGCAGATCGCGTCCATTCACTCTGGCGGCGGCGGCTTCACGAGTCCGGGTCTTCTTTTTTGCCGTCATGTGATCCCCCAGGGAAAAACCGTTCGTCAGGCCGCCACGGCAGCCTCGCCCACCCATTCATCGAAATGCTTATGCGCCTGCGCGAACTGCGCGACGGTATTCGCGGCCCCCATCAGTTCCCGCCGGACCCCCGCCGGTTCACCCAGCAGCTGCCCGCAATACCAGCCGAGATGTTTGCGCGCGATCCGGACTCCGGTCTCCTCGCCGTAGAAGCTGTACACCGAGCCGAGATGCGCGAGGATGATATCACGCAGGTCGCTGCGCTGAAGAGCCGGCGTCGCAAATTCGCTGTCGGGCTCGCTGCGGAGCTCGCGATTGACAGCGCGGAAGATCCATGGCGCGCCGTGGCTCGCGCGACCGATCATTACTCCGTCTGCACCGGTGAAATCAAGTACCTCGCGCGCTTTTTTTCCGTCGCCGATGTCGCCGTTGGCGAACACCGGAATGCGAACGTGCATCTTGATGTCGCGAATTGTGGCGTACTCGGCCGAGCCTGCGTAGAAGTCCGCACGCGTGCGTCCGTGCACCGCGAGCGCTGCGATGCCGCAGCGTTCGGCAACGCGCGCGATGCTCACGCCGTTCACGTGCTCGCGATCCCAGCCGGTGCGGATCTTGAGCGTCACGGGTACATCGACCGCGCTCACCACGGCTTCGAGGATGCGCGCGACCAGCGGCTCGTCCTTGAGCAGGGCCGAGCCGCACAGGCTGCCGCAGACTTTCTTTACGGGGCAGCCCATGTTCAGGTCGATGATCTGCGCACCGAGCGCGACGTTGAGCCGTGCCGCATGTGCGAGAGCTTGCGGATCGGCACCGGCGAGCTGCACCACGCGCGGCTCCGGCTCGCCCTCGTGATCCATACGATGGCGCGACTTGGCGGTGCTCCACAACCGGGTGTCAGCGCTCAGCATCTCCGAGGCCGCAAGTCCCGCGCCCAGCCTGCGGCAAAGAATACGGAACGGCCGGTCGGTCACCCCCGCCATGGGCGCGAGCAAGACCGGCGAGGGCAGTAGGTGAGACCCGATGCGCATGGTGAGCCGCAGCCGGCTACCGCGCGCTGGTGTCGTTGGCGCAGGCGATGCCGCCGCCGAGTGGCAGGCAGGCATCGAGCTCGAAGCCGACGGCGCTCGCTCCCGGGTCCACGAAAGCCAGCTCGGCGTCGACGCGTTGATCGCTGGCGAGCAACGCGATCGGCGCAGTGCCGCCCGGCAGATAGTCGCGCGGCTGCACGTCGCGCGAGGCGAGGCGGTTTCCGAAGCGGTCCTGCAGCGTGACGCGCAGCAGCGGCAGTGGGTGCGGCCTCGCGCCGGCATTGCGGATACTTGCGCGTACCGTGATCGCCCCCGTGCTGCCCGGCTCCACCGTCGCGCCGAGCTGCCTCACGTCGTAGGCGCGCAGATCCCAGCGCGGCGTGAGCTGCACGCCGAGCGCCGTGTACACCGCGGTCAGCGACCGGCTGAAGCGTGGGTCGGTGGCGAGCGCATCGCGCTGGTGATTGATGATCTGCGCGAAGAGGATGAGCACGAGCAGCGCGGACCCGGCAGCCCATTGCCACTGCGGTCGCGCCGGCGGATGGTTGGTCGCTCCTGCGACCGCCTCGAAATCAGCGAAAGCGACATCACCCGACAGCGCCGGTGCACCAGCGTCTGGCGCGCGGTCACCGGGTGGCGGTGCCGCGGACTCGGCGGCCGCTGCCGTCTTCACGGGCGCGGCGGGCGGCGTCCTGGCTGCCGGAGCCGCGGCTGTCGCAGCGGCGGTGGCTGCCGGTGTCGCGGGGCCGGCTGTCGCGGGCGCGGTGGCGGGCGGTGTCCGGGCCGGCGCAGCCGGCGTTGCTGCGGCTGCTGCCGTGGCCGAAGGGGTCCGGGCCGCCGCGGGGGCCGGGGATGTCTTGCCCGTCGTGGTCTCCGGTGTCCTGGCGGCGGGGGCTGCCGACGTTCGGGCCGCCGCGGGGGTGGCTGGTGTTCTGGCCGGCGCGGCGGGTGGCGTCCGGACTGCGGGGGCCGCCGCGGCCGCACTGGCAGGTGGTGTCCTCGCCGTGGCTGCCGGTGTACTGGCAGCGGCGGCCGGTGGCCGCACGGGGGCTTCGGGCCGGGGTGCCGGTGCCTCGCGCGCCGGGAGCAGCGTCTTCTCCGGGACGAGCTCGCTTTGAACGATGTCCGAGAGCAGAGCCGCATCGAGCTCCACCTCGAAGTCCTGATCCGCGTCCTGAGCCTTGGGCTCTGGCGCGGTCGCAGCCGGTCGCGGTTCGGGCGCGGCCGGTTGCGGTTCGGGCGCTAGCAGCGACTTGAAGGAGCCGGTGGCGGCGGTCCACTCGGGGCTCGGGGCCGCGACGACGAATAGCGACGACGCATCCGTAGTTTCGGGATCGAACTCGAGCGTGTACTCGGGAATCGATTCGTCGTCCGCCGGGGCGGGCGAGACGCTCTCGGTCGATTCCTCGTCCGCGGCGGCCGGCGATGCGATTTCCGGCTCTTCGGCCTCGATCTCGGCCTCGGGCTCCGGGGACGGGGGCTCAGCCGCGCCGGGGGCTGTCGCAGTCCGATCGTCGGACAGCTGCGCCAGCGCGTTGAACACACTCGAGCAGCGGCCGCAACGCACATAGCCCTGCGCTACGCGCAGATCCGCCGCGGTCACGACCAGCGTCAGCGCGCACTTGGGACAGACTGTGAACATCGCACCACCGGGCAGCCGCCGCCTGAATCGCTCACCGACGAAGCGCGCTCAGGCAGCTCCAATCGCCGCTCTCTCCGCAGACCTTCACATCAAACCACGGGGCGTAAGCGCCTGTCACGTCGCGCGCTTCATGCCGCATGATCCCCGCCAGGACCGCCTCGCCTCCCGCGCGCACCAGGCCTGCGAATACCGGCGCGAGCGTGGAGAGAGTCCCCGACAGGATGTTTGCCATGAGGACGTCGACCCCGGCGGGCAGCTCGTCGGCGCGCCCGTGTATGCGGACCACGCCGGCGACGCCGTTCTCGAGTGCGTTGTCGCGCGCAGCGATGAGCGCCTGGCCGTCGATGTCGAAGCAATGGACCTCGGCCGCGCCGAGCTTGGCGCAGGCAAGAGCCAGCACCCCCGAGCCGCAGCCGTAGTCGATGACGCGCGTGCCGCGTGCGAGATGCGCGTCGAGATAGTTAAGGCACAGCGCCGTGCTCGGGTGGGTGCCGGTGCCGAAGGCGAGCCCCGGATCGAGCGTCACGATCACGGCGTTGGCGTCGCTCACGCGCTCATGCCGGGGGCATACCCATAGCCGCTCGCCGAAGCGCATGGCGTGGAAGTCCTTGAGCCATTCACGCTCCCAGGCACGGTCGGGCAGCACCTCGGCGGTCACGAGCCCGAAGGGCAGCCCGAGCGCCGCGGCGATTCCCGCGGCGAGCGTGCGTGGCTCGCCGGCATCCAGGAACAGGGCGCTCAGCCGTGTCGCCGGCCACAGCCGCATTTCGCCGGGCAGGGGCTCGAGCACGGGATCGTCGCGCGAGTCGACGAAGCTCACCGCGGCCGCACCGCAGGCGAGGCAGACCCTCTCCGCCCCTTCGGGGTCGAGGTGACCTAAGTCGAAGGAGACCGCAACGGTGACCATGCGCCGATTCTGCGCGGCGCTCAGCGCAGTCCGAGCCGCCGCTCCAGGTAGTGGATGTCGGTGCCGCCTTTCTGGAAGGCGGCATGATTGAAGATCTCCTGGTGCAGCGCGACGTTGGTCTTGATGCCCTCGATCACCATTTCCGCGAGCGCATTCTTCATGCGGGCGATGGCCGTATCGCGGTTGTCGCCGTGCGCGATGACCTTCGCGATGAGTGAGTCGTAGTAGGGCGGAACGTTGTAGCCCGAGTACACGTGGCTGTCGACGCGGATGCCGGGACCCCCGGGCGCGTGCCACAGGCGGATCGGTCCCGGCGAGGGCATGAAGGTCTTCGGGTCCTCGGCGTTGATGCGGCACTCGATGGCGTGGCCGCGGATCTGCACGTCGCTCTGCGAGTAGGGCAGCCGCTCGCCGCTCGCGATCAGCAGTTGCGCCTTGACCAGATCGATGCCGGTGATGAGCTCGGTCACCGGATGCTCGACCTGGATGCGGGTATTCATCTCGATGAAGTAGAACTCACCGTCCTCGTAGAGGAACTCGAGCGTGCCTGCGCTGCGGTAGCCGACCGCGCGGCAGGCCTCGACGCAGCGGTCCCCCATCATCTTGCGCTG
>DAHUXE010000194.1 GCA_027307325.1 Gammaproteobacteria bacterium
TTTAGTCATGCTGCAGTTGCTTTCTTGTGACATAACTCTAGGTAGGTCAGTCACTTATGTCAATTTCTAACGACATTATGTGGCTTGCGGCGATGCAAACCACAATGGAAACATCAGGTTATGCGTTTGGAGCGGCCGAACGGCCAAGCTTCGCCGGATGAGAAACGGCGCACGGAAACCGGGAACGGGATCGTCTAGGGATTGCTCAGGGGTTTTCCCTGAGTTCCCACTCAGGTTCGCTCGGAGGGCTCGAAGAGACGCCGGTGCTCGAGAATCGCGTAGCGATCGGTCATCCCGGCGATGTAATCGGCTACGGTGCGCGCGCGGCCCGTGTTGGAATTGGCCGCTTCTGCCTTGAGCGCCTGCTCGCGGTGCTCGGGCGGCATGAGCGTGACGTCCTTGAAGAACGCATCGAAGAGCTCGTGCACGACGCGGCGCGCCTTCGCCGTCATGCGCAGCACCTTGTAGTGCCGGTAGACCTGCTCGCGCAGTAGCTCCTTGAGCTCGAGATGCTCCTCGCGGCATTCATCGCTGAGCGCTGCGAGCGGCTTGGACAGCGCGCGCACCTCCTCGATCGAGGCCGGTTTGGCCTGCGCGAGGCGCGACTGCGTCGTGCGGATGAGATCGAGCACGATGTGATTGATCATGCGGCGGATGATCTCGTGCACCAGCCGCCGCTCGCTCAAGTCCGGGTAGCGCGCCGCCACCGCCTCGTGCTGGCGGCGGAACATGCGCGACGCGCGCAGCGCCTCCACCGTGAGGAGCTGTGCCCGCAACCCGTCGTCGACGTCGTGATTGTTGTAGGCGATCTCGTCGGCGAGATTGGCAATCTGCGCCTCGAGCCCCGGCTGCTGGCGCTTGAGGAAGCGCTCGCCGAGCTCGCCGAGCTCGCGCGCGTGGTGCACCGAGCAGTGCTTCAGAATCCCCTCGCGGCACTCGAAGGTGAGATTGAGCCCGGAGAACTCCGCGTAGCGCTCCTCGAGCTCATCGACCACCCGCAGCGACTGCAGGTTGTGCTCGAAGCCGCCGTAATCGCGCATGCACTCATTGAGCGCGTCCTGGCCCGCGTGCCCGAACGGGGTGTGCCCGAGGTCGTGGGCGAGGCAGATGGCCTCGGTGAGCGCCTCGTTGAGGCGCAGCGCGATGGCCGCCGAGCGCGCGATCTGCGCGACCTCGATCGAGTGCGTGATGCGCGTGCGGTAGAGGTCCCCCTCGTGATTCACGAACACCTGGGTCTTGTAGACCAGCCGCCGGAAGGCATTCGAGTGGATGATGCGGTCGCGGTCGCGCTGGAACTCGCCGCGCAGCTCCGGCCGCGGCTCGGGATGGCGCCGCCCGCGCGAGCGCTCATCGTGCGCGGCACAGGGTGCCAGAGGCGCGGCGGCGGGCGCGGCGTCGTTCACGCGAGCCTCATCCGCAGTACACCGCGAGCGTGCGCTCGAGCGCCTCCCCGGAGTAGTCCCCGGTGAGGAAGGCGTTGCCGATGCGGCGCAGCAACACCAGGCGGAGCCGCCCGCCCAGCACCTTCTTGTCGATTCGCATGTGCTCGAGCACCGCGTCGGGCCCGACCCCGGCGCCGCGCGTCGGCAGTCCGGCGCGCTCGATCAGGGTATGCACGCGCACCAGCTCCTCAGGACTCACCAGGCCGAGCTCGCGCGACATCGCCGCCGCCATCACGAGTCCCGCCGCCACTGCCTCGCCGTGCAGCCACTTGCGGTAGCCGGTCGCCGACTCGACCGCGTGGCCGAAGGTGTGGCCGAGGTTCAGCAGCGCCCGGTCGCCGCGCTCCTCGCGCTCGTCGCGGCCGACGATCATCGCCTTGAGCTCGCAGGAGCGGCGCACCACGTGCGCCAGCGCCTCGGGTTTGGCGGCGAGCAGCTCCTCGAGATGCGCCTCGAGCCACTCGAAGAGCGCCGCATCGCACAGCAGCGCGTACTTGATCACCTCGGCGAGCCCGGCGCGCAGCTCGCGCGGCGGGAGCGTCGCGAGCGTCGCGGTGTCGGCGAGCACCGCGACCGGTTGATGGAAGGCGCCGATCAGGTTCTTGCCGCCCGGGTGGTTGACCGCGGTCTTGCCGCCGACGGCCGAGTCCACCTGCGCGAGCAGCGTGGTCGGCACCTGCACCAGTGCGACACCGCGCTGATAGCAGGCCGCCACGAAGCCGGCGAGGTCGCCCACCACGCCGCCGCCGAGCGCGAGCACGGTCGCATCGCGGCCGAAGCGGTTGCTGACGAGCACGTCGAGCACCCGGGCGGCATTCTCGAGCGTCTTGTGCATCTCGCCCTCGGGCAGGATCACCTCGAGGCGGCGCTGCTCGGGAAGGCTCGCGGCGAGCGCCGGCAGGTAGAGGGGGGCGACCGTGGTGTCGCTCACGACGAGCAGGTCGCGCCCCGGAACGTGGCGCCTGACGGCCTCGGCGTGCGCGAGCAGCCCCGCGCCGATCAGGATCGGATAGCTGCGGGTGCCGAGTTCGACCTTGAGGGTATCCACTGCGCGCGGGGGATCAGAAGCCAGTTGCGCTCGGGGCGATACGCGCTTGGCGGCAGTATACGTGAGCAGTCCGTTCAGCGCGCCGCGGGGGCCTCCCTGAGGAGCCTGAGGATTTCCTCGGCGACCGCCGGCACGCGCCGGCCGTCGGTCGAGACGGTGAGGTCGGCGATCTCGCCGTAGAGCGGGGAGCGGATGTCCATCAGCTCACCGAGGCGCCCGGCGACGTCGCCCTGCTGCTGCAGCAGCGGGCGGTTGCGTCCGTGGCGGACACGGTCGGCCTGCTGCGTCACCGAAGTCTCGAGGTAGACGACGCAGCCGCGCTCGGCGAGGTGCCGGCGGTTCTCCGGCGAGAGCACCGCACCGCCCCCGGTGGCGAGCACGATGCGCTCGAGCCGGGTGAGGGCCTCGATGGCCTCGCGCTCGCGCGCCCGGAAGCCCGCCTCGCCCTCCTTCTCGAAGATGAACGGGATGTCGACCCCGGTGCGCCGCTCGACCTCGGCGTCGCTGTCGTGGAACGGCATGCCGAGCGCACGCGCCAGCGCCCGCCCAACCGCGGTCTTGCCCGAGCCCATGGGCCCGATGAGGAATACGCTGCCTTTGCCGAGCACCTTGAGGCGAAGGATACCGCGAAGAGCGCCGCGGCCCAGACACGCCGCGGCCGCCTCGAGGGCGGCCGCGATCGGTCATCGGCTTTGAGGCCAGGCGCGCTAGCTGAGTTCGCTCAGCTAGTTGGTGACGTTCACGCCCTCGCGGACGATCTTCGGGGTGATGAAGATCATCAGCTCGTCCTTGTCGTCCTTGTGGTCGGTGCTCTTGAACAGGTGCCCGAGGATCGGGATGTCGCCGAGATACGGCACCTTGGTGTCGTCCTCGCGCTGCGTGGTCTGCAGGATTCCGCCGAGCACCACGGTCTGGCCGTCGTTCACCAGTACCTGGGTGGTGATCTCGCGGGTGTTGATCGAGGGCACGTTGACGCCGCCCGAGGCGACCACGATGGTGCCGACCGAGTCGTCGCGCACGTCGAGGTCGAGAATGATGCGGTTGTCGGGCGTGATCTGCGGCGTAACCTTGAGCGACAGCACCGCCTGCTTGAACTGAATCGTGGTGGCGCCGCTCGAGGCCGACTGCTGGTACGGAATCTCGACGCCCTGCTGGATGGTGGCTTCCTTCCTGTTGGCGGTGATGACCCGCGGCGAAGAGATGATGTTCGCCTGGGTCTCGGCCTGCGCCGCCGACAGCTCGAGGTCCACAAGGAAGTTGTTGCCGAGCACGCTCAACGCGAAGGTGCCCGCCGGGCTCGGGACCGGCAGGTTGACGTTGTAGCGGTTGACCGCGGAGCTGCCGGTCGGGATCGCGACCGGCGTGACCCCGCCGCCGGCCTGGGAGTTGGCGATCGCCGAGCTCACCATGGTGTCGGTGCCGGCCGCAGTGCCGGTGGTGGCGACCAGGCCGTTCTTGCCGGAGGTCTGGTAGTTGCTGACGCCGAAGATCGAGCCGATCTGCCGCTCGAAGTCGCTGTTCACGATGACGATGCGCGACTCGATGAGCACCTGGCGCACCGGGATGTCGAGGGTCGCGACCAGGCGGCGGATGTCCGCCAGCTTGTCGGCAGTGTCGAGCAGCAACAGGGTGTTGGTGCGCTCATCGACCGCCACGTTGCCGCGCGAGGACAGCAGCGAGTTGTTCTGCGACTTGATGAGCGCCGCCATGTCCTGGGCCTTGGCGTAGTTGACCTGCAGGTACTCCGAGCGCAGCGGCGCGAGCTCGGAGACGTCCTTGCGTGCGGCCAGCTCGGACTTCTCGCGCGTGGCGAGCTCGGCCTGCGGGGCGACGATGATGACGTTGCCGTCGCGGCGCTTGTCGAGGCCCTTGGTCTTGAGCACGATGTCGAGCGCCTGGTCCCACGGCACGTTCTGCAGGCGCAGCGTCACGTTGCCGGATACCGAGTCGCTCACCACGATGTTCTGCCCGCTGGCATCCGCCAGCAGCTGCAGCACTGCGCGGGTGTCGATGTCCTGGAAGTTGAGCGTCAGGCGCTCGCCGGTGTAAACCGGCTTCTCGTCAGCGACGGCGTTCGCCTTGCGGCGCGGCGCCACCTCCACCACGTACTGGTCGTCCGACTGGTAGGCCAACTGCTCGTAATCGCCGCTGGCGTTGATCGCGATGCGCGCGCCATTGCCGGCGCGCGAGACGTCGAAACCGGTCACCGGGGTGCCGTAGTCGGTGGCGTCATAGCGGCGCAGCAGGTTGGCCGGCACGCCGGCGTCGCTGAAGTCGACGAGGATCTGGTTGCCGACCTGCTTCAAGCTGATGTGAATGTGCGGATCGGAGAGCTTGACGACCACGCGGCCGGCGCCGTCGGTGCTGGGGCGGAAGTCGATCGAGCGCAGCTCGCGCGTACCTGCGCCGCCGCCCGAGCCGGCAGCCACGGTGCCGCCGCCGCTCACTACGGCCGGTGCGCGCGCGGCGACCGAGGCCGCGGCGGCGCCGGTGCCGAGCATCACGATGATGTTGTTGCCTTCGACGCGCGCGTCGTAGGGCACCAGCTTGTCGAGGTTCAGCACCACGCGCGTGCGGTCCTTGGTCTCGGCCGCGAGGATGGTGTCGAGGCCGGCGGCGTGCACGTCGATGCGGCGCGAGGGGAGCGCGAGCGTCGTGCCGGGCAGGTCGAAGGAGATGCGCGCCGGGTTGTCGATGGTGAACGACAGGGGCTGGGGCGCCGGTCCCGACAGCCGCATGGTGAGCTGCAGCTGCTGCCCGGCGAGGGGCTGCACGTCCACGGACTGCAGGCTCGGTTGCTCGTCGGCGAGCGCCGGCGTGCCCGGGGCGACCGCAAGGCCTGCGGCGATTACGATCCAGGCGGCCGTGCCGAGGATGCGCTTGAAGAGGCTAGAGACACGCATTGGGAGACTCCCTGCTGGACCTTATTCGTTCAGTGCGAGCGCCGCGGGCCGCTCCATATACCCGCCGAGGCTGTCCGGAACGATTTCCACGAGGCTGATTTTGGACGGTGAGATTTCGCTGATCTTGCCTTCGGCCTGGCCCATGTGCTCGCCCACCGCGACGCGATGCACCAGGCCGTCTTTGGTCTGCACCAGGCCGTACATGCTGCCGCCGAGGCGCAGCGTGCCGACCATCCGCAAGGTGTCGAGCGAGAACTGCTCGAGGAACTCGCGGTTGCGCTTCTGATCGGGCCGCACGCCGGCGAGGCCTGCGCCGGCGCCGGGCGCGCTCGGCATGAACGGCGAGCGCATCTCCGAATCCGCGTACACGTAGGTCTCGTAGGGCTTGATCTCGGGCAGCGGCTCGACGCGGCCACCCGGCTCGTGCTTGGTTTCCTCGACGAAGCGGTTAAGCTCGTCGTCGGCGCTCGAGCAGCCGGCGAGCAACACATAGCCGAGTGCGGCGAGCGCCACGGCCAGCGGGCGGAGCTTGGTGCGGTGTTTGCGGTGCTGCATGGCTTTCTACCCTCAACCACCCGGCGGACGGTGGACCACGGCGTCCTTCTTCTTCTCGGCCTCGCCCGCGGCGATCTCGTCCTCGTCGAGGTAGCGATAGGTCTTGGCGGTGAGCTCCATCGACAGCGCGTCGTAGGCGTCCTTGTTGTCAGGCTTGATCGAGATGTCGTCGAGCGTGACGATGCGCGGCAGGGCCGCGATACCGCTCACGAACTCGCCGAACTGGTGGTAGCTGCCGCTCAGGCGGATCTTGATGGGCTTCTCCGCGTAGAAGTCCTTCTTCACCTCGGCCTCGGGCTGGAACAGCTTCTCCTGCAACCCGGCCGCGAGCCCGGTCTGTGAGATGTCGATCAGCAGGCTCGGCACCTCGGTCTTGCCAGGGAGCTGGCGCAGCAACGCGCCGAAGGAGCGCTCGATGTCCTTCAACTGCTGCTTGTAGACCTCGAGGTTGACCGCCTTGGCGTGCTTGGTCTTGAACTCCTGGCGCAGCGTCTGCTCCTCGGCCTGGTGCTGCTGCAGCTCCGGACGCTGCTCGCTCCACACGAAGTAGTACGTGAGTCCGACGCTCGCCACGACGAAGGCCGCCAGCACCGCGCCGGCGCGGAAGGCGAACGGCCAGCGCCCCGGGTCGCGTGGGTCGAGTGACCGCAGTTCCTCGAGGAGGTTCATTGCTGCACTCCCCCGCCGCCGAGGCCCGCCTTGCGGATCTTGCCCTTCGGCACCGCGCCCTTGCCCGGTTCGTCCTGAGTCCCCGCCACCTCGTCAGCCGTCAGCGTGAAGCTCGAGCCCGGGCCCTTGGAGGTCTGCACCACCTCGAGCTCCGGGTTGCGCAGCCACTCGGAGGCGTCGATGTTGCGCATGAAGGAGGAGACGCGCGTGCTCGACTGCGCCACGCCCTCGAACTTCAGGCGCTTGCTGGCGCCGGCATTGACCTGCTGCACTCCGGTGAGATAGACGCCATCGGGCAGCGTCTTCACGATCTCGTCGAACACGTGCACGATCCCGGGGCGCGAACGCTGCAGCTTCTCGATGACTTCCATGCGCGCGATGAAGCGCTGCTTCTCGGTCTCGAGGCTGTTGATCTCCTCGATCTGCTTGTCGAGGAGCTTGATCTGGCCGCGCAGCATCTGATTGCGGCGCTGCTGGCCGGAGATCATGGAGTCGAACAGCAGGTAGGCGGCGAAGGTGGTCACCATGGCGGCGAGCACCGCGACGCCGAGCGCCACCAGGAAGGCGAGCTTGCGCTCCTTGCGCTGTTCTTCACGCCAGGGAAGTAGATTTATTCGTGGCATGTCAGTCGAAACTCCGCAGTGCAAGCCCGCATGCAGTCAGGAGCGCCGTGGCGTCGCGCTGCACCGCCTGCGCCTTGGCGCGTGAGGAGAGCTTCATCTGGCCGAGCGGATCGCCCTTCTCGGCGGAGATGCCGACCCGGCTCGAGATCACCTCGGCGACACCCGGAATGTTGGCGCAGCCGCCGCACACCAGGATCTTCTCCGGCTGCTCGCGCCCGGAGCCGGAAGCGAGATAGAACTGCAGCGAGCGGCTCACCTGCTGCGTCATGTCGTCGATGAAGGGATCGAGCACCTCGGACTGGTAGTTGCCGGGGAGCCCGCCTTCCTTCTTGGCGCGTCCGGCCTCCTCCATGGCGAGGCCGTAGGTGCGCATGATCTCCTCGGTGAGCTGCTGCCCGCCGAAGGCGAAGTCGCGCGTGTACACGACCTTCAGGTTGCGCAGCACGCTGAAGGTGGTGCTGCTCGCGCCGAAGTCCACCACCGCGATGGTGCGGTCGATGCCGCCATCGGGCATCTGGTGCGTCATCAGCTTGCAGGCGTTCTCGAGCGCGAAGGCCTCGACGTCGACGATCTTGGCGGCGAGCCCCGCGGCCTTGACCGCGGCCTGGCGCTGCTCGACGTTCTCGGTGCGCGTTGCCACCAGCAGCACGTCGTTCGACTCCGGATCCTTGTCGTTCACGCCGAGCACTTCGTAGTCGTAGCTGACCTCGTCCATCGGGAAGGGGATGTACTGGTCGGCCTGCATCTCGACCTGCGCCTCGAGATCGCCGGCGCGCAGCGCGCGCGGCATCTGGATCACCTTGGTGATGGCGGCATCGCCCGAGATCGCGATCGCGACCTCGCCACTCTTGGCGCCGGCGCGCTTGACGGCGCGGCGGATGGCTTCGCCCACCGCCTCGGCATCCACGATCGCCTTCTCGTTGATGGCGTTCTGGGGCGTGGGCTCGGCCGCGTAGGCCTCGACCCGGTACTGGCCACCGCCCACCGCGAGCTCGATCAGCTTGACCGAGGAGGTGGTGATATCCAGACCGAGGAGCGGCCGGTACTTCCGCTGAATAAGGAACATTTTTTATTTCCTTTTCAGGATATTACGCCTGAAGGGGCCGCCCTGTAGGGATGACGTGACACTATATTGCAGCCTATCAGCGCAAAGTTAAATCGAACGTGAGGAGCCTCACGGAACCGCGCAGCCACGGTGGCGTGCGGGTGCGAAACACGAAGGGCGTCACGCGCTGCGCTCGCGCCCGCCGGGGTCAACCAAAGTCGCTGTCTCTTGTCCAAAGCGTCCTGTGAGGGGACCACAGCCAGGCGGAGCAGCGGGACGGGCGCGAGCGAGGAGGAGCGGCTGAACCGCACTTGCTGTGGCGCGTGACCCCCTGCAGCGGAGTGCGTTAACGTTCGGACCGGCAACCCCGCTGTCATAGGCACGTACGTCCCGTAGACCGGAGGCTTTGCGTCCCCACCTTTCGGTGAGTTTGCCCTGATGCGGCGGCTACTATGCATAGCGCACCGGGTGTGCGCAAGCGAAGAGAGTTGGTTTCTGTGAAATGGAATTACTTTCGGATTATGACCATCGGCGCGGCTTGCGTGACGCTGGTCGCATTTCTCGGCGTCTATGCCCTCGCCTGCGCCTACGTGTACCTGGTGCCCACGCTCCCCTCGACGGATGCGATGCGCAACGCCGAGCTGCAGGTGCCGTTGCGCGTCTTCACCCGCAGCGGCGAGCTGATCGCGCAGATCGGCGAGCAGCGGCGCACCCCGGTCACGTACGCGGAGATCCCCGACCTCATCAAGCACGCGTTCGTGGCCGCCGAGGACGAGCGCTTCTTCGAGCATCACGGCATCGACTACTTCGGCGTGATCCGCGCGGCGGTCATCGACGTCATCTCCGGCCGCAAGACTCAGGGCGCGAGCACCATCACCATGCAGGCGGCGCGCAACATGTTCCTGAGCCTCGACAAGACCGCGCGCCGCAAGCTGCAGGAGACCTTCGTCACCTACCGCATGGAGCACGAGTTCACCAAGCAGGAGATCTTCGGGCTCTACCTCAACGTCATCTTCTTCGGGCAGCGCTCCTACGGCGTGGCGGCGGCAGCGGAAGCCTTCTTCGGCAAGCCGCTCGATAAGCTCGACGTCGCCGAGGCGGCCACTCTCGCCGGCGTGCCGAAGGCGCCCTCGAGCTACAACCCTATCGTCAACCCGGAAGCCGCCACCGCGCGCCGCGCCTACGTGCTGCGGCGCATGCGCGAGCTCGGCTACATCGACGCCGCCACCGCCGAGGCCGCCAACAAGGAGCCGATGCGCGCGCGGGCGCACGCGCCGCTCTTCGACGTCGAGGCGCCCTATGTCGCCGAGATGGCGCGGCTCGAGCTGCGGCAGCGCTTCGGGCCGAGCGCCGAGACCGCAGGCTACAAGGTGTACACGACGCTCGACGGGCGGCTGCAGGCCGCCGCGGTGCGCGCGGTGCGCATCGGGCTCATCGAGTACGACCGCCGCCACGGCTGGCGCGGGCCCGCCGGCCACGTCGAGATCCCGGCGGGCGCCGCGCCCGACTTCGACGATCTGGTCGACGAGTACGCCTCGATCGGCGACCTGTCGCCCGCGATCGTGACCTCGGTCGAGGAGCGCGGCGTACATGCCTACGTGAAGACGATCGGGCCCGTGAGCATCGACTGGGACGGGCTCTCGTGGGCGCGCAAGGCGCAGCCCAACGAGGCCGTCGGCCCGCCGCCGACCCGGGCGGCCCAGGTGCTGAAGAAGGGCGACGTCGTGTACGTCGTGGCGGATCAGGCCGGACATGCGCAGCTCGCCCAGGTACCCGAGGCGCAGAGCGCCCTGGTGGCGCTCGATCCCAACGACGGCAGCATCGTCGCCCTGGTCGGCGGCTTCGACTACTTCACCAACAAGTACAACCGCGTCATCCAGGCGCGGCGCCTGCCGGGCTCGGGCTTCAAGCCGTTTCTGTATTCCGCGGCGCTCGAGCGCGGCATTACGCCGGCGAGCGTGTTCCTCGATGCGCCGATCGTACTCGAGGGCAGCGGCGCCGAGGAGGCCTGGAGACCGGAAAACGACTCGCGCCAGTTCGGCGGGCCGACGCGGCTGCGCGAGGCGCTGGTGCATTCGCGCAATCTGGTCTCGATCCGCGTGCTGAAGGAGGTCGGCATCGCCAATGCCATCGACTACATCAGCCACTTCGGCTTCGACCCGAAGACGATGCCGCACGATCTGACGCTGGCGCTCGGCACGCTCGAGGTGACGCCGCTCGAGCTGGCCTCCGGCTACGCCGTGTTCGCCAACGGCGGCTACCGCGTGCAGCCGTACTTCATCGACCGGATCGAGGATGCCGCGCGCCAGGTGGTGTGGCGTGCCGCACCGCGCATGGTGTGCCGGCAGTGCGACGAAGGCGCTGCGGCGCCGCAGACCGGCGCCGCCGCACCGCTCAAGGTGGCCAATCCCGCGCCAGCGCCCGCCACCCTCCCGGGGAGCGATCCGCGCCAGAGCGCCGCGGCCGGCGACGCCGCCGGCGAGACGCGCGGCGCGCCGGCGGCGTTGCCCGCTGCGCAGATCGCGCCGCGCGTCATTACCGCGCAGAACGCCTATCTCATGACCGACATGATGTCGGACGTGATCCGCCACGGCACCGGCCGGCGGGCGCTCGCGCTCGGACGCGAGGACATCGCGGGCAAGACCGGCACTACAAATAAGGCCGTGGACACCTGGTTCAACGGCTTCACCGACAATCTGGTCGCGACGGTGTGGGTGGGTTTCGACCAGGAGCGCCCGCTCGGCGAGAGCGAGGAAGGCGCGCGCACCGCGCTGCCGATCTGGATCTCCTTCATGCGCGAGGCGCTGCGCGGCGTGCCCGAGGAGCGCCGCGCGATGCCCGAGGGGATCGTGACGCTGCGCATCTCGCCGCAGACCGGGGAGCTGGTGAGCGACGAGAATCCGGCCGGCATGACCGAGATCTTCATGGCCAGCCACCTGCCGCAGAACGAGCCGGGCACGATGCAGAGCGCGGAAGGCCAGCAGAGCGGCGAGCCGATCTTCTGAGCCAATGCGCGGCAGGCGACACCCGACCCGCGGCGACAACCTGCGGCGCGCACTGGCGCAGGAGGCCGCGCGCATCATGGCCGAGCACGGGGTACAGGACTTCCTCGTCGCCAAGCGCAAGGCGGCCGAGCGCTTCGGCGTGAGCGACGGGGCGGCCGTGCTGCCCAAGAACCTCGAGATCGAGCTCGCGCTCGCCGAGTACCAACGCCTCTTCGGCGGGGACTCGCACTTCGAGAACTTGAGCTCGCAGCGCCGTGCCGCGCTCGCGGCCATGCGGCGTTTGAGCGAGTTCGAGCCGCGCCTGGTGGGCGCGGTGCTCGCCGGCACCGCCACCGAGCATTCGGACGTGCAGCTGCACCTGTTCGCCGACCGTGCCGAGTCGGTGACGCTCAAGCTGATCGATGCGGGAATCCAGCACGAGGTCACCGAGCGGCGGGTGAAGCTCGATGCCGAGCGCGTGCGTCCCTTCCCCGGGGTGCGCTTCTCGGTCGACGATCACTCGATCGAGGCGACGGTGTTCCCCGCCGACGGCATCCGCCAGGCGCCGGTGAGCCCCGTCGACGGGCGCCCGATGCGGCGCGCCAACGCTTTCGAGGTCGAGGCGCTGCTCGGCGAGGCGCGCGAGTAACGGCGGCACGCGGCCGTGGACGCGAGCCGGCCGCGGCGGCGGACGCCGCGCTTCAAGAGATCAGGCGCGCTTCTTGATGTCGACGTACTCGCGGCGCGTCGCTCCGGTATAGAGCTGGCGCGGCCGGCCGATGCGCATGCCGGGATCGGAGATCATCTCCTGCCAGTGCGCCACCCAGCCTACGGTGCGTGCGATCGCGAACATCACGGTGAACATCGAGCGCGGGATGCCGATCGCGCTGTAGATGATCCCCGAGTAGAAATCCACGTTCGGATAGAGCTTGCGCGACAGGAAGTACTCGTCCCGGAGCGCGATCTCCTCGAGCCGCTGCGCCAGCTCGAGCAGCGGATTGTCGCTGCGCCCGAGGGCGGCCAGCACCTTGTGGCACATCTCGCGAATGATCCTGGCACGCGGGTCGAAGTTCTTGTAGACGCGGTGGCCGAAGCCCATGAGGCGGAAATGGCTCGACTTGTCCTTGGCCATACTCAAGTACTTGGGGATGTTGTCGACGCTGCCGATCTGCTCGAGCATCGACAGCACCGCCTCGTTGGCGCCGCCGTGCGCCGGGCCCCAGAGCGCCGACACCCCGGCCGAGATCGCCGCGTAGGGATTGGCGCCGGTGCTGCCGGCGAGCCGCACCGTCGAGGTGCTGGCGTTCTGCTCGTGGTCGGCGTGCAGCACGAACAGCAGGTCGAGCGCCTGACATGCCACCGGATCGAGCTGGTACTGCTCGCACGGCACTGCGAACAGCATGTGCAGCACGTTGCCGGCGTAGTCGAGATCGTTGCGCGGATAGATGAAGGGCTGGCCGAGCGAATGCTTGTGCGCCGCGGCGGCGATGGTCGGGAGCTTGGCGATGATGCGGTGGGCAAAGATCTCCCGGTGGCGCGGGTTATGGATGTCCATCGTGTCGTGGTAGAACGCCGCCATCGAGGCGACCACGCCGGACACCATCGCCATCGGGTGCGCGTTCGCGTGGAAGCCGTTGAAGAAGCGCAGCAGCCACTCATTGATCATCGTGTGATAGCGGATGTTGCCGATGAACTCCTCGAGCTGCCTGCGGTTGGGCAGCTCCGCGAGCAGCAGGAGGTACGCGACCTCCATGAAAGAGCTCTTCTCCGCGAGCTGCTCGATCGGATAGCCGCGGTAGAGCAGCACGCCGGCGTCGCCGTCGATATAGGTAATGCGGCTCTCGGTCGCCGCCGTCATGCCGAAGCCCGGATCGTAGGTAAAGACGTCGAGGTCCTTATGGAGCGTCGCGATGTCGAGCGCCGCCGGCCCGATCGTGCCGCTGCGCACCGGGAGCGCAGTGCTGCGCCCGCTCTCGTGGTCGGTGAGCTTGAAGGTCTTCTCGGTCATCCCACGCCGCGGCTTCCATGGCCAGCGCTCGGCGCTCGACGCAGAGCGCGTGAATCCCGGGGAGATTTACATGGACCGTGCGCGACAATCAAGGCGCGCCGCCGCCCTCGTGAGGCGGCTCACCTGCAGGAGGCGCAGGTGCGCGGGCGCGCTACTTCGCCGCGCCGGCGGCCCCGTACTTCTTGCGGAACTTGTCGACGCGTCCGGCGGTGTCGACGATCTTCTGCTTGCCCGTATAGAAAGGATGGCAGTTCGAGCACACCTCGACCTGCAGGTCGTGACCGAGCGTCGAGCTCGTCTTGAACGTGTTGCCGCACGTGCAGCTGACGGTGATCTCTTTGTAGTCGGGATGAATGGCGGCTTTCATGGCGGCTCGACCGGTTTGGGGGCTCACGGACCTAAATGGGGCGTGAGCGCCGCGAGTTAAAGGGCGCGGGAGTTTAGCGGCAGTGCTGGGCCGCCTCAAGCGGCGGTGGGATCGAGGGTAAGCTACGCAGTGTCGTTGCTTATCCACAGAACCTGTGGACAAGTCTGTGGACGAAGGGACCCCAAAACCCGCGATTTCCCGCGCAGATTGCACAATTGTTACTTTGATCAAATTTTGACCAGGTATTTTTAGCCTGTTTTTTCAAAGATTTACGTGCGTCATGTCCAGCGGGTTGGGCGCTTTGGCGCGTAATTTACTCATTATTCGATAGCGCGCTCCGCACCTGTGAATAAAGGCCGCGCCCTGTCCCGGGCGGCGCCGGCGCGGGCGATTGACAACGCGGAACCCCCGGACATTCCCGGGGTTTCCGGCAGGAAATCCGTCAGCAGGTCGTTGAGGAAGCGAAGGCCGAGCTCACTCGCGCGATAGCCGCCGGCCGTGCGCTCGAGGAGGCCGCGCGCGAGGAGCCGCGCGAGCGGCGCGGCGATCGCCGAGCCCGCGAGCCCCGTCCGTCCGATGAAGTCCTCGAGCGAGAAGCCGGCCGTGAGACGCAGCGCGTTCAGCATGAACTCGAACGGCAGCTCCCCGGCCGGCACCGTCTGCCGCGTGAGCTCCCCGGGTGCGGCGGCGAGATAGCGCCGCGGCTCGCGCGGCTGCACGGTGCGCACGATCTCGCCGCTGCCTGAGAACGTGAGCTTGCCGTGCGCGCCCGCGCCCACGCCGAGGTAATCGCCGAAGGTCCAGTAATTGAGGTTGTGCCGGCACTGCCTCCCCGGGCGCGCCCAGGCCGACACCTCGTAGCGGCTGAGGCCCGCCGCGGCGAGCAGCGCTGCGCACTCCTCGAACTGCGCAGCCGCCTCATCCTCGTCCGGCAGCGGCGGCGGACGCGCCGCGAACGGCGTGCCGGGTTCGAGCGTCAGCTGGTAGTGCGAGAGATGGGCAGGCGCGAGGGCGAGCGCCTCCTCGACGTCGCGCACCGCGCCGGCCCGGTCCTGCCCGGGCAGCGCGTACATGAGATCGAGATTGAAATTCGTAAGTCCCGCGGCGTGCAGCTCCTCGGCCGCGCGGCGCGTCTCATCGGGGGAGTGGATGCGTCCGAGCGCCGCGAGCGTCCCGGTCGCGAAGCTCTGCGCGCCGAGCGACACGCGCGTGACCCCGGCGAGCCGGTACTCGCGGAACGCGCCGCGCTCGATCGTCCCCGGGTTCGCCTCGAGCGTCACCTCCGCATCCGCAGCGACGGTGAGCTGCCGGCGTGCTGCCTCGAGCACACGCGCGATGCACGCGGGCGGAAACAGGCTCGGCGTGCCCCCGCCGAAGAAGACGCTCACCACCGTCCGGCCGGCGACCTCCGGTGCCTGCGCCTCGAGATCGCGCGCGAGCCGCGCGACGTAGGGCTCAGCGAGCAGCTCTCCCTGCAGCGTATAGGAGTTGAAGTCGCAGTACGGGCACTTGCGCACGCACCAGGGGAAGTGCACGTAGAGAGCGAGCGGCGGGTTAGTGAGGACGGGCATGGGTCAACCGGATCAGAGCTTACCGCTCGCGATTAACGGCTTGTACCCATACTCGCTCGCGGTATGCCAGCGCCGCCGTGCGATCGTGAGGTGGAGGACCCGCTGCTGTGCGCCCCGCAGAGCCTGATGCTCCG
>DAHUXE010000009.1 GCA_027307325.1 Gammaproteobacteria bacterium
AAGCGGCCGAACGGGCCATCCGCCCGCGGCGGCTCGCCGAGTACGTCGGCCAGACGCCGGTCAAAACCCAGCTCGAGATCTTCATCAGTGCCGCCCGGGCGCGCGGCGAAGCGCTCGATCACGTGCTGATCTTCGGTCCCCCGGGTCTCGGCAAGACCACTCTCGCGCACATCGTCGCGGCCGAGCTCGAAGTCAATCTGCGCCAGACCTCCGGCCCGGTGCTCGAGCGGCCCGGGGACCTCGCGGCGCTGCTCACCAACCTGCAGCCGCGCGACGTGCTGTTCGTCGACGAGATTCATCGGCTCGCGCCCGTGGTCGAGGAGGTTCTCTATCCGGCCATGGAGGATTATCAGCTCGACATCATGATCGGCGAGGGGCCGGCGGCGCGCTCGATCAAGCTGAGCCTGCCGCCCTTTACGCTGGTGGGCGCGACCACTCGGGCGGGCCTGCTCACCTCGCCGCTGCGCGATCGCTTCGGCATCGTGCAGCGGCTCGAGTTCTACGGCGTCGCCGATCTCGAGCGTATCGTGACGCGCTCGGCCGCGATCCTCGGGGTCGCCATCGACGAGGGCGGTGCGCGGCGCATCGCGCAGCGCTCGCGCGGCACACCGCGTATCGCCAACCGCCTGCTGCGCCGGGTGCGCGACTACGCGCAGGTGCGCTGCGACGGGCGGATAGACGAGGGCATCGCCGCCGCGGCGCTCGATATGCTCGAGGTCGATGCGCAGGGTTTCGATACGCTCGACCGCAAGTTCCTCGGCGCGATCATCGAGCGCTTCGACGGCGGGCCGGTCGGCATCGACAGCGTGGCGGCGGCGCTCGGCGAGGAGCGCGGCACTCTCGAGGACGTCATCGAGCCGTTCCTGATCCAGCAGGGATTTCTGGTGCGCACCGCACGCGGCCGCATGGTGACGCGTGCCACCTACCTGCACTTTGGCCTGAAGCCCCCGGAGCGCGGCGCGGGCAACCTGCAGCTGTTCGAGGACTCGCGGTGAGTGGCTTCACCTGGCCGGCGCGCGTCTACTGGGAGGACACCGACGGCGGCGGCATCGTCTACTACGCGAACTACCTGCGCTTCCTCGAGCGCGCGCGCACCGAATGGTTGCGGCAGGGCGGCCACTCCCAGCAGCGGCTGGCGCGCGAGGAGGGGATCCTGTTTACGGTGGTGAGTCTCGGGATCGAGTACCGCGCACCGGCGCGCCTCGACGACGAGCTCGAGATCAGCTGCGAGCCGCACCTGCAGGGTCAGGCGTCGCTGCGTTTCGTGCAGCGTATCTGTCGCCGCAGCGCGGGCGCGGAGCGCGAGCTGCTCGCCGAGGCGAACTTGCGGGTGGCGTGTCTCGATGCGCGCACGCTGCGCCCGCGGCGCCTGCCGGCGTTTCTGCTGGCGATGCGCGCGACGGAGGTTTCTCAAGGATGAACGACCAGCTGTCGATTCTGCGGCTCATCATCCAGGCGAGCGTGCCTGTGCAGATCGTGATCGGCATTCTGCTGCTCGCGTCGCTCGGCTCGTGGGCGATCATCTTCCGCAAGAGGCGCATCATCGGCCGCTCGCGCCGCGAGGCCGACCGCTTCGAGAGCCGCTTCTGGTCGGGTGACGATCTCGCCCAGCTGTACCGCGCCATCGAGTCGGCGGGTGGGGCCTTCGGGATGGCGGGCATCTTCGAGTTCGGTTTCCGCGAGTTCGCGCGCCTGCGCCAGGCGGCGGCCGGCCAGGAGCAGCAGCTCGAGGGCGCGCGGCGCGCCATGCGCGTGGCGCAGCTGAAGGAGATCGATCGCCTCGAGCACAGCCTCGCCACGCTCGCGACCGTCGGCAGCACCAGCCCCTATGTGGGGTTGTTCGGCACCGTGTGGGGCATCATGAGCGCGTTCTCCTCGCTCGGAAACGTCCAGCAGGCGACGCTCGCCCAGGTGGCGCCGGGCATTTCCGAGGCGCTGGTCGCGACCGCCTTCGGGCTGTTCGCCGCCATTCCCGCGGTGGTGGCCTACAACCGCTTCGCCGACCAGGTGACGCGCCTCGAGATGCGCTTCGACGCCTTCATCGAGGAGTTCTCCACCATCCTGCAGCGCCATGCGGCACGCGGCGCGCTGGTGCCGGTGGGCGGCAACGCCGCCAAGCTGGCGCAGGAGCCCAGGCCCGGACAGGAGCGCTGACCATGGCACAGACGACACGCGGGCGGCGCCTCATGGGCGAGATCAACGTCGTGCCCTACATCGACGTCATGCTGGTGCTGCTCATCATATTCATGATCACGGCGCCACTCCTGACGCAGGGAGTCAAGGTGGCGCTGCCGCGCGCCGGCGCGGAACCTCTGGAGGCTCAGCAGCTCAAACCGCTCGTGTTGTCGATCGACCGGCAGGGACGCCTGTACCTGAACATCGGGGGCGACCCGCGCGCGGCGCTCGATGCGCAGACCGTGGCGGCGCGCGCCACGGCCGCGCTGCGCAGCAACCCGGAGCGCGCGGTGCTGGTGAAGGCCGACGCGGCGATCGCTTACGGCCGGGTGGTCGAGGCGATGGTGTTGCTGCAACAGGCGGGTGCGAAGCAGGTGGGCCTGGTTACGGAGCCGCTGCCGCAGTCCGTGGGGCATCCCGGCTGATCGTCTTGGGCGGCGATGGTGCAGCGTGCGAGTGACCGTTGGATTTCGATCGGGCTGTCGGTGCTCCTGCACGGCACGCTGGTGGCACTGCTCGTCTACGGCTGGTGGATGTTCCGTGAGCAGCGGCGCGCGGCGCCGACTCCGCCCATCGCCGCGACCGTGATCGACGCGCGCACGCTCAAGGGCCTCGAGCAGCCTGCGCCGCAGCCGGCGGCGGCCCCGCGACCGGCCGCGCCGCCGCCGGAGGACGTAGGCCCTCCGCAGCCGACGCCCGAGGAGCGCGCCGCACGCGAGCAGGCCGAGCAGGCGCAGGAGCAGAAGGCGGCGCAAGAACACGCGGCCGCGGAACGGGCCGCGGCCGAGCAGGCAGCCGCGGAGAAAGCGGCCGCAGACAAGGCTGCCGCCGCCAAGGCCGCCGCTGCCAAGGCTGCCGCTGCCAAAGCTGCCGCCGCCAAGGCTGCCGTGGACAAGGCGGCCGCCGAGCGGGCCCGGCAGGACGAGCAGTACCGGCGCGAGCGCGAGGCGGATCTCAAGCGCAGCCTCGTGGCGGAGGAGCACGCCGATGCGGAGCGCAACGGCGCGGCGCGGGCGAGCTGGGAGGCGATGATCAGGGCGAAGATCACCCGGGCGTGGTTGCGTCCGCCGACCGCCAGGGCCGGGATAGACTGCATGTTGAACGTGACACAGGTACCGGGAGGGGAAGTGACGCAGGTGAGCATCGGGCAATGCAACGGCGATCAGGCGGTGCGCGAGTCGATCGAGGCAGCGGTGTACCGCGCCTCGCCGCTCCCTGCACCGCCGGATCCCTCCCTGTTCGATCGCAAGCTCGAGATCAGATTCAGGCCGGAAGCTGGATCGGCGACGCCATTTACGGAGTCAACGACGGCCTGGGCGCGATCTTTGGCATCGTCTCGGGCGTCTCCGGCGCGACCCAGGGCGAGGCCAA
>DAHUXE010000019.1 GCA_027307325.1 Gammaproteobacteria bacterium
ACGTCACGCGCATCCCAAACCGCGATTCGCCGCCCGCCATCCTCTTGCGCGAGAGCTATCGCGAGGGCGGCAAGGTCAGGTCGCGCACGCTCGCCAACATCTCCGACTGGCCGGAGGCGAAGATCGACAGCCTGCGCCGGGTGCTCGCCGGCGAGACCCTCGTGCCGCTGGGAGCCGAACCCTTCGAGATCGCCCGCGCGCTGGCGCACGGCCACGTCGCCGCCGTGCTCGGGACGGTGCGCCGGCTCGGGCTCGACAAGGCGTTGCCGAAGGGACCGGGGCGCCGGGCCAAGCTGATCCTCGCCATGATCGTGGCGCGGATCATCGAACCGGCCGCCAAGCTGGCGACCGCGCGCCAGCTCAGCGAGGCGACCGCCGCCCACTCGCTCGGCGCCGTGCTCGGCCTGGGCGAGGTCGACGAGGACGAACTCTACGCCGCCCTCGACCTCCTGGGCCGCAGCCAGACCGGCGTCGAGAAGGTCCTCGCCCAACGCCACCTCGAAGATGGCGTGCTCGTGCTCTACGACGTCACCTCGAGCTATCTGGAGGGCCGGCGGTGCGAACTGGCGCAATTCGGCTACAGCCGCGATCATCGCCGCGACCGGCCGCAGATCGTCTTCGGCCTTTTGTGCACGCCGGAGGGCTGCCGGTCGCCGTCGAGGTCTTCGAAGGCAATCTCGGCGATCCGAGCACGCTTTCCAATCAGGTGCGCAAGCTGCGCCTGCGCTTTCGGCTGAAGCGCATCGTGCTGGTCGGCGATCGCGGCATGATCACCCAGGCGCGCATCGACGCCGACCTCGAGCCTGCCGGCTTCGATTGGATCACCGCGCTGCGCGCCCCGACCATCCAGGCCCTGGCGGCCGAGGGCGGCCCGCTGCAGCTCTCGCTGTTCGACGAGCGCGACATGGCGGAGATCGCCTCGGACGACTATCCCGGCGAGCGTCTCATCGTCTGTCGCAACCCCGAGCTGGCGGCCGAGCGCACGCGCAAGCGCGCCGAACTCATCGCGGCGACCGAGAAGGCGCTGGCCAAGATCCACGCCATGACCGAGCGAAAAAGCCATCCGCTCCACGGCAAGGACAAGATCGCGCTCAAAGTCGGCGCCGTGCTCGATCGTCGCCCCATGGCCAAGCATTTCGAGCTCGCCATCACCGACACAAGCCTCGCCTGGTCGCGCAAGGCCGAGGCGATCGCCGCCGAAGCCGCGCTCGACGGCATCTATGTGATCCGAAGCAATCTCCCCGAGGACGGCTTCCCCACCGCCGCCATCGTCCTCGCCTACAAGGGCCTCAGCCACGCCGAACGCGGCTTCCGCGACATCAAATCGGGCGACCTCGACGTCCGCCCGATCCACCATCGCCGGGCCCATCGCGTGCGGGCGCACGTCTTCCTGTGCATGCTGGCCTACTACGTCATCTGGCACATGAAGCGCGACCTCGCCCCGATGCTGTTCAAAGACGATGATCCCGCCGCCGCGGCCGCGCAGCGCTCATCGCCCGTCGCCAAGGCCAAAGTCTCGCCCGCCGCACGCCGCAAGGCCGCGCGCAAGCGCACGGAAGACGGCCAGCCGGTCCACAGCTTCCGCACCCTCCTGCAGGACCTCGCCAACCTGACCCGTAACAGCGTCCGCTTCGGCGACGCACACCCACCAATAATCCTCGCCAGGCCAACGCCCTCCCAGACCCGCGCTTTCGAACTCCTCAACCTCAAGATCGCCGCGTAGGCAGAACTCGATCCCACCATCGAGTCAAATCAATCAGTTGCGCTCATTATTCTCGGAAGTTCGGCCTAGAAGGGAACGATGAGCGAGCTCGAGCTGTCGCTGTTTCGGCAGCGCTCGCAGGGGCGCTAAGGCAGAAAGCGCGCCGCGGCGCGCTGTTCCTTGGCGTCGCCGCCGGCTACGTGAAGACTGGACGCGACCGGATCGAGAAGGACCCGGACCAGCAGGT
>DAHUXE010000172.1 GCA_027307325.1 Gammaproteobacteria bacterium
GAGCCCGACGAGCTGCCAGACTGCTCCACCCCGCACCAGGAGGGCGCGCATTCTACAAGCGCCCCCTCTGGGCAGCAATAGCGGGCTGCGCCATCGCCCCCGGGCAGCCGCAGGCACCCCGTCGGCATGACTGAAGCTCCTAGGGCAGCAAATCCGCAGCCTTCTCGGCGATCATGACCGTCGGCGCGTTGGTATTGCCGCCGATGAGGCGCGGCATGACTGACGCGTCGATGACCCGCAGCCCCTCCACGCCGCGCACGCGCAGCCGCTCGTCGACGACCGAACGCGCATCGCTCCCCATGCGGCAGCTGCCTGCAGGGTGATATATGGTCTCGGCTTTGCGTCGCACGATCTCGGCCAGCTCCTGCGCGGCGACGCGTTGCTCTCCGGGGAAGACCTCGGCGCCGCGAAACGGCGCGAAAGGCGCTGCATGGATGATCTGGCGCGACAGCCGGATGCCCTCGAGCAGCACCGGCAGATCGCGTGCATCGCTCAGGTAGCCGGCCTGGATGACGGGCGGGTCCTGCGGACGGCGGGAGCGCAGCCGCAGGCTGCCGCGGCTGTGGGGGCGCAGCACGCAGGCGTGCACCGTGAATCCGTGGCCCTCGAGGCGATTGCGCCCATGGTCATCGAGCTGCGCCGGAACAAAATGCAGCTGGATGTCGGGACGTGGGTCCGGCGCCAGCGGGCTGCGGACGAACGCCCCGGCTTCGGCGATGTTGCTGACGGCGGGGCCGGAACGCGTCAGCAGATACCTCGCCAGCACTGCGAGCTCCTGCCAGCGGGTGAAGTCATAGGTGATCGGGCGGCTGCATTTGTAGAGCGTGCAGAAGTCCAGATGATCCTGAAGGTTGCGGCCCACCTCGGCGAGATCGGCGACCACGGGGATGTCGAGAGCGCGCAGCTCGTCCGCCGGCCCGAGACCCGAGAGCAGCAGTAGCTGAGCCGATCCCACCGCGCCGCCGGCCAGCAGCACCTCGCGGTCGGCGCGTGCCCGGGTACTCACGCCGCGGTGCAGGTATTCCACGCCCGCTGCGCGCGTACCCTCGAAGAGAATGCGTGCGGCGAGGCAGTGCGTGCGGATCTCCAGGTTGCTGCGGTGGCGCGCCGGCCGAAGGTAGGCCGTGGCGGCGCTGCAGCGGCGGCCGTGGCGCTGCGTCACCTGGTAGAAGCCGACACCTTCCTGGCGTGGGCCATTGAAGTCGGCATTGCGGGGCACGCCGCAGGCGGCGGCGGCCTCGACGAATATCGCGCTCAGCGGATTGCGGAAGCGCAGATCCTCCACCGCCAGCGGTCCTCCGACACCGTGAAATTCGCTGGCGCCGCGTGCCTGGTCCTCGGCTTTGAGGAAGTAGGGGAGCACCTCTGTGTAGCTCCAGGCGCTCGAGGCCGCCGCGGCCCAATCGGCGTAGTCGAGGGGATGGCCGCGCGTATAGCACATGGCGTTGATCGAGCTGCTGCCGCCGAGCACGCGCCCACGCGGCCAATAGAGTCGCCGTCCCAGAAGCTGCGGCTCCGGCTCGGTGCAGTAATTCCAGTTGATCCGGCGGTTGCCCACCAGCCGGGCGAGACCGGCCGGCATGTGGATGAAGGGATTGCGGTCCGGCCCGCCCGCTTCGAGCAGCAGGACGCGCACCCCCGGCCGCGCCGAGAGCCGGTGGGCGAGCACACAGCCGGCGGAGCCCGCGCCGACGATGATGTAGTCGTAACTGGCCTCAGGCATTGACGGCTGTCCGCGGTGCGAGGAGGCCGCCGGCGGCGGGGTCGCCCTGCAGCAGCGCCTCCATCAGGTGCGTCTCACGCTCGCGAATCGCCTCGAGCAACGGGCGCGCATTTTCCATGTGACGGAACGCGGTGAAGCCGCGCTCGAGGAACTGCTGCAGGACGCCGAAGCCGGCCGCGCGCGCCGGCCGGTGCGCCGCGCGCAGCGCCAGTCCTATCCAGCGGTGACGCACCAGCCGCTCGAGGTCGGCACCGATGCTGACCGTGAGAGCGAGCTGGCGCTGGCGGGCTGCGGCCCTGCCGAGTGCGCGGTAGGCCAGCGCATAGGTGGCATCGCTCGGCGGATGCTCCGGCAGATGCTCGAGCATTCCATGATCGAGCTCCACCGTCAGCACGTCGAGCTCGATCGCCTTCAGCAGCAATTCGAGCAGCGCCGCGGGCAGCGCCCGCCTGAGGGGGGTAATGGCGCGGCTCAGTTCCTGATCGCGGCGGCTGAAGTCCTGCGGGCCGTAGAGATCATTGAGGAAGAACTCCACCGCCTGAGTGTAGCGGGGATCGCGGCGCAGGTCGTCGTAGGTGCGCGCCAGCCGGCGTGCCTGCCAGGACCGCAACGCGCGCAGCCGCTCGGTGAGTCCCACGATGGCTGCGGAGCGCGCCTCGAGTGCGCGCCGGCGTGCGAGCAGGCGCTCGATGGCGTCGGTGGGCGATTGCGCATTCATCCGGCCGCCAGCGCCGCGAGGGCCGCATCGATCGCGCGCCCCGAGCTCAGGATGCCGAGGTGGCCGAAGCCCCGCAGCTCGTGAGCCGGCGCGCCCGCGAGCCGGGCGCTGCGCGGCGGCACGACGAGGTTGTCCTCGAGGCTGTAGATGCTGGTCAGGGGCGCGGGCAGGCGTCCTTCCTGGGCGGCGTTGAGCGAGCGCAGCCAGGGAGAGTCCGGCGACATCTGTCGCAGCGGCGGCGCCCAGGGGAACCAGCGCGCCAGGCGCGTGCCATGATGGGGCGATGCGATGGTGACGATCCCGCGGATGCAGTCCGGGCCGAGCAGACGCAACGCCGCACGCGCCACCAGTCCCCCCATGCTGTGGGCGATGATCGATACGCGCGCACCGTTGGTATCGTGCTGCAGGGCGCGCAGCTCCTGCGCGACGCGCGCGGCGTGCGCTTCGATGTCGGCGAACAGCGGCTCTAGATTCACGGCGTGGACCGGACCGAAGCCCGCGGTCCGCAGCCGCTCGAGCCACGGTCGCCAGATGCTGTAGTTGCAGACGATGCCGTGAATGAGGAGCAGCGGCCGGGCGGCGCCCCCGCCAGCCACGGCAGCGCCGACCTCGACAACCGGCGGCGGCCGCCGTCGCGGCAGCGCCATCGCGAGCACCGCCGTGTTGAACTCGATGGCTTCACTGAGCAGCGCGCGCACCTTGTGGACCAGGCCGGTGGCCGCGCCGGGTGCGAGGAGGGTGGCGATCAGGAACGAGGCGGCCACGAAGACCCCCGGAACCAACATGGACAATGCCACCGCAACGCCGAACGCGGCGCCGGGCGCCAGAGCACGTTCCTGCGCCAGCAGCGCGGCCAGCACTGCCGCGACGGCGAACTCGCCCGCGAGCATCCACCGCCAGAATCGCGCGGCCACGGACGCCTAGCCGGCGCTGATCGCCGGGGGCAATAGCCGCTCGAGCCGCCCGAGTGCCTGATCGAGGCGCCGGCAGGCCCGATGGGCGCGCTGCACGCGCTCGCGCGCGGCTGTCGAGAAGCTGCGGTGGCGGGCACGCAGGATCTGTGTGTCGAAACGCAGGCCGTGCCGTCGCAGCAGCGGTGCCAGCGTCGCCGCTTGTGCCAGCAGGTCGCGCCGGGTCTGCCGGTAGGCATGATCGACCAGCCGGTGCCGGCCGGCATAGCTGAATACGTTGGTGAAGAACAGCGTCTCGTCGCGCCGATCGGGCTCGAGCAGCAGCGTATCGGCGTGCGGAAAGCGCGCGCGGTAGCTCGTCATGCCCACCTGCATGCGCGAGTGAATCAGCGCGCGAAACGTTTGCCCGAGAATTGCCGGCAGGCCCGCGTCGGCCAGGTTGTCGTAGCTGCGGCCGCGGGAATGCGTGGCGTCGAAGGGGACGAGCGGGTTGACGCAGATCACCAGGTCGCAACCGGCCTCGAGCGCGAGCGAGGCGTTCATGGTGCGGATCAGGGCACCGTCGACGTAGTGGCGTCCCTCGACCTCGACGGCCGGGTAGAGGCCGGGGAGCGCGGCGCTCGCGACCACGGCGCGCGAAATCGGCACCTGGTCATACGGCGCATCACCGAAAGCCACGGATTCGCCGGTGCTGAGGCGCGTGGCGACGACGTAGAGTCGGGCACGGAGCTTACGGAAGTCGTCGGTGTGCCCGTGGCCGGCGTAAGTCTCGTGCAGGTACCGCTCCAGAGGCCGGTTGTCGAAGGCGGCCGTCGGGGCGGTTTTCGCCAGGGCGCTGAGCAAGGTCTGCCAGCCGCTGCCGAGCGGATTGCGCGCGTATTGTCCTGCGGCCTCCGCCAGGGCCGCGGGCAGGCGGGCGATGCGCCGCGTGTAGTCGCCGAGCGCCGGCTGCAGGAACATCTCCGGCGGCAGTACCCGCGGGCCCTCGTTGTAGATGACGCTGGCGCCGATCGAGGTCGTGTCGATGCCGTTCGCGAGACTCGCCGCGAGGAACGAGCCGGAGCTGACGCCGACATAGACGTCGAGGTCGGTGAGCGCGCGTCCGAGCAGCGCCTCGCTGAGCGCGTGCAGCGCCCCGAGCTCGTAAAAGGCCCCGAGCGGCCCCCCACCGGCGAGGGCCAGCCCAAGCTTGCCGCCCGCACGGCGGCGCCGCGCGGACTGGATGGTCAGCATTGCCGCCTAATGCGCGGCTTCCGCGACGGACGTCTTACGTGCCACGCTGCCACGCGCCCTGACCTTGCGCGCGCTGGCGAGCTTGTCGATGTTGCCGTTCAGCATGTCGATGCGCTTGCTGAGCGCCTCGACTTCCTCTGCGCTCGGCACACCCAGCTGCGTCAGCGCCCGGTTCACTCGGGTCTGAAAGATCTTCTCGAGGCTATTCAGCGTGTCGTTCGCCTGGCCGCGTATCTGGCCGACCTGGGAGTTGACGGCCTCGATCAGACCCTTGACTGCCTTCTCGGCGGCGCCGCGCTGCTTGGCCTGAATGCGCGCACCTTCCGTTACGAGCTCCTCGAACAGCCGCGGAGCTCCCTCGCTCGCCTTGGAGGCCGCACCGAGCCCTGCCAGCCAGATCTGATGCACCGTTCCCAACAGGCGCTGCTGCACAGTGTCTGCCGTGGGGCGGATTGTCTTGCGGGATTTCCTCTTGCTAGCCATCTGATGTCCCCTTCGCTGTGACTCCATATATCGGTAATTACGGGCTCATCGCTCCAACCGACCGACCTACTATAGGAAGCGGGCGGGGCGATGTGGATGCGTACTTGCCGAATGAGCGCGACACGCAGGAAGGAAGCGACGGGGCCGGGCCGCTACCGTTACGCGGGTGAGAAGCTGCACGCGCAGTGGGGGCGGCTGCACCTCGCGGACTGCGAGCCCTGGCCGGATGCACGGCGCATTGCCGCCCTCGCGCGGCACGGGGCCGGCTTTGCGGCTCTGGTCGCGGCGCGGGGCGGCGCGGAGGCTGTGGCGGAGCAGCTGCAGGCGGCATGGCGGGCGTTCCACGCCGGCGATTTCGTCGCTGCGGTCGAGCTCGGCGACGGCCTCGGGGCACCGGGAGGCTCAGTCGCCAACAAGTCGGTGGCGGTGCAGATCCTTCACACGGCCGGGAGTGAGACGCAGAAGCTGCGCATGCTCACGAGCGCCATGCGGCGCGGCGAGGCGGCGGCCGCCGAGCTGCCCGACTACCCCAATGCTCACTACATGCTGGCACTCGTGCTCGGACGCTACAGCCAGCGCATCTCGATCCTCGCGGCGCTGGCCCAGGGTCTCGCGGGTCGCGTGTGCACCCACCTCGAACGGACGCTCGAGCTCGAGCCACGTCATGCCGAGGCGCGCGTGGCCTTTGGTCTCTATCATGCCGAGATCGTCGGCCAGGTCGGCTCGCTGGTTGCGAGGCTCACCTACGGCGCATCGCGCGACGCGGCGCTCGAGCACTTTCGCCGCGCGGCGCAGCTCGCGCCCGTCTCAGCGATCGTGCACATCGAGCACGCACGCGCTCTGATGCTGCTCGACGCCGATCGCTATCGCGCAGAGGGGCAAGCGCTGTACCGGCGTGCCGCCGAGTGCCAGGCGCATGACGCCATGGAGGATCTCGACGTCGCCTTCGCACAGCGCTGTCTGGACGAGGCGGCCGATCACCGCGGCTGAGCCCGCACGCCGGTGGTGCGCTCACCCGAGGAGCACAGCGCCGCCGCCAAGCAGTACCAGATACACCAGCCGCTCGAACTCAGGGGCGATCAGCGCAATGAGCTCGTCGGGGCGCGGAATCATCTGCCGGTCCGAGATGACGCCGAACTGCACGTCGCCGCGGTACGAGAGGATGCTGACGCCGGTGCCGATGCTGCCCGCCTCGGGCACCCAGAAGAGCACCTGCGTGATCTCGGCATTGGCGAGGTGCAGCGGCGCGCGCGGCCCCGGGAGATGAGAGACGACCAGGCTCGCCTTGGCGCTGAACATTGCCGTCGCCGGCTCAGCCACTGCCGAGGGCAGCGTGCCGACCACCGACAGGAGTCCGAGGGTCGCCGCCGCCTGCGAGGAGCCCTTCAGCTCCTGCATCGCGGCGCGCACGGCGCACAGACGCTCGAGCGGGTGGCGGAGCCCGATTGGCAGCCTGGCAAAGACCAGCCCGAAGCGATTGCCGAGAGTCGCCGGCTCATCCTCGGCGCGCAGATTCACCGGCACCACCGCACGTATCGCGAGGTCGGTCGGGTCGTCGCCCTGCGCGGCGAGATAACGGCCGAGCGAGCCGGCGAGGATCGAGAGCAGCACATCGTTCACCGTGCAGCCGAGGAGCTGGGCGACGGTGCGCACTTCCTCCAGGGCCAGGGGCTGCGCCGTCCAGGCAGCACGACGGGCTCCCGAGAGCGGTTGTTTGAGGCGCGTCGGCGGATCATCCGTGAGCGCCGCGATGTGCAGCAGCTCACCGCTGTACGCGAGCGCGTCGCGAGCGGCGCCCGCGGCCTGCATCGGGTGCAGCAGGTATCCGACACCCGCCTCCAACAGGTCCACTCCCTGGCGCAGCGCCGCGAAGGGCAGCGGCATGAGGTCGGCGAGTCCCAGGAACCCGGAGGGCGGCGGCTCGCGGGCAGCGCCGTGCGGCGCAGCGCCCACCTCGTCCGTGAGCGACAGCAGCACGCGCACCAGTGCGATTCCGTCCGCATAGGCGTGGTGAATCCGCACGATGATGGCGCAGCCACCCCGGTAGCCCTCGACGACGTGGAACATCCACAGCGGTCGTCCCGGGTTGAACGGTATGCTCGCCAGCTCTCCGAGCAGCGCCTCGAGCTCGCGCTGCGTGCCGGGCTCAGGCAGTGCAGTCCAGGCGATGTGATCGTCGAGGTTGAATTGCCCCGCTTCGACCCAGCGCGCTCCGAGGGCGTCGGCGACCGGAATACAACGAAGGCGCTCATGCGCGAGGAAGCGCCGGGCAACGATCTCGCGGTAGCGTGCCCGGTCGAGGCCGGGACCGACGACGATCAGGCCCACGACCACCATCAGATTCGTGGGCCGCTCCATCAGCAGCCAGGCGCGATCCGCACCCGCGACGCGCTCCACGGTGCTCATGGCGCTACTCTCGCGCATCGCCGCCCCGTTGTGACCTTCGGTTTGCCACGATAGGCAAACCATGACGGCGGCGTAGCGTAGACAGTAAATGGGATATTTCGTCACCGGGGGGACCGGTTTCATCGGCCGCCATCTGGTTGCGGCACTTGCCGAGCGCGGCAAGCCGGTCTATGTGCTGGTGCGAGCCGGGTCGCGGGCGCGTTTCGAGCGCCTGGTACGCGATTGCGGCGCCCGCGGCGAGCTGCTCGTGCCGGTGGAGGGCGATCTCGGCAGGCCCCTGCTCGGAGTGTCCGACCCTGCGGGGCTGCGGGGCAAGATCAGCCATTTCCTGCACCTCGGAGCGCTCTACGATCTCGGCGCGGGTGTCGCCGAGCTCGAGCGCGCCAACGTCAGCGGTACGCGCAGCGCGCTCGACTTCGCCCACGAGGTGCAGGCGGGTTGTTTCCATCTCGTCAGCTCGATCGCCAGCGCGGGCCTGTACCCCGGCACGTTCACCGAGACCATGTTCGAGGAGGCCCGCGGGCTCGACCATCCCTACTTTCGCACCAAGCACGAGTCCGAGGCGCTGGTACGCACCTCGTGCCGCATCCCCTGGCGCATCTATCGTCCCGGCATGGTCGTCGGCCACTCGCGCACCGGCGAGATGGACAAGATCGATGGCCCGTACTACGTGTTCAAGCTCATTCAGAAGCTGCGCGACGCCGTGCCGCGCTGGGTGCCGCTCATCGGCTTCGAGGGCGGACACATCAACCTGGTGCCCGTGGATTTCGTCGCGGCGGCAATTGCGCACCTGGCGCACGTCCCCGGGCAGGACGGACGTTGCTTTCACCTCACCGATCCCCGCGACCGCCGCCTCGGCGAGGTGCACAACATCTTCGCGCGCGCGGCGCACGCTCCGACGATGACGCTGCGTCTGGAGGCAGGCGCCCTCGAGGCGCTCGACTCCCTCGGCAAGGCGGCGCGCGAGCGGCTGCAGCCGCTGCGCCGCCTCGGCGCGCAGCTTCTGCGCGAGCTCGCGATCCCGGGCTCGCTCATCGAGCTGCTGAGCTATCCGACGCGCTTCGACTGCACCCAGGCGCAACGCCTGCTCGGGGAGGCCGGGATCCACGTGCCGCCCCTCGAGGACTACGCCTGGCGGCTGTGGGATTACTGGGAGCGGCATCTCGACCCGGACCTGTTCAAGGCCCGCAATCTCCAGCAGGCGGTGCGCGGCAAGCGGGTGCTGATCACCGGCGGCTCGTCCGGCATCGGCCGTGCGACTGCCCTGAAGCTGGCCGCGGCCGGGGCGCGGGTGCTGATCGTGGCGCGCGACCCGCAGAAGCTCGAGGCAGTGCGTGCGGCAATCGCGGAGTGCGGCGGCGCGACGAGTGTCTACCCTTGCGACATCACCGACGACGATTCATGCGCGCGTCTGATGGCGCGCCTGCTGGCCGAGCACGGCGGCGTCGACATACTCATCAACAATGCGGGCCGGTCGATCCGCCGTGCGATCGAGCACACCTACGATCGCTTTCATGACTACGAGCGCGTCATGCGTCTCAACTACTTCGCGGCGGTGCGCATGACGCTCGGAGTCCTGCCGGGAATGGCAGAGCGCGGGGCGGGCCAGGTGATCAACATCTCCTCGATCGGCGTGCTGAGCAACGCCGCGCGCTTCGCGGCCTACAATGCCTCGAAAGCCGCCCTGGAGGCCTTCACCCGCTGTGCCGCCGCCGAGTACAGCGAGCGTGGCGTGCGCTTCAGCGTGGTGAATCTGCCGCTGGTGCGGACCCCGATGGTGGAGCCGACCCGCATCTATCGGCAGTTCAACCTGATACCGCCGGAGCGTGCCGCCGACATGGTGTGCGATGCGATCATCGAGCGGCCGCAGCGGCTCGCGACCCGGCTCGGCACCCTCGCACAGCTGGTGGAGGTGTTCGCGCCGCGCCTCGGCACGGCGATCATGAGCGAAAGCTTCCGGATCTTCCCGGATTCGGAAGCGGCCGCAGCGGCGGCAGGGTCAGATGCGATCGCAACGCCCGAGATGCTGGCGTTCGGATCGCTGATGCACGGCATTCACTGGTAGCGCTCAGGCGGCGCGCGCGGCCTCCTCCTGCGCGAGCTCGCGGCGCAGGATCTTGCCGACGTTGGTCTTCGGCAGGCTCTGGCGGAACTCGATGTAGCGCGGCAGCTTGTACCCGGTCAGCCGCTCGCGGCAGTGCGCTGCCAGCTCCTCGGCAGTGAGGGAGAAGCCGGGCCGCAACACCACGAAGACCTTGATGGCCTGCCCGGAGCGCGCATCCGGAACGCCGATACAGCCGCACTCGAGTACGGCCGGGTGCTCGCCGATCACGGCCTCGATCTCGTTGGGAAACACCTTGAAGCCCGAGACGATGATGAGGTCCTTGATGCGATCGACGATCCTGAGGAACCCGTCCGCCTGCGCGACCGCGATGTCGCCGGTGCGCAGCCAGCCGTCGGCGGTGCGCGTCTTGACGGTCTCGTCGGGTCGCTGCCAGTAACCCGGCATCACCTGTGGCCCGCGCACGCACAGTTCACCGGGCTGCCCGGGCGGCACCTCGAGACCACCCTCGCGAATGCTGATTTCGGTGGAGGGCAGCGGGACGCCGACGGTTCCGATCTGTGGTGCGGCGAACGGATTGCAGGCCACCACCGGCGAGGCTTCGGTCAGGCCGTAGCCTTCCACCAGGGGCTTGCCGGTGATCCGCTGCCACTGCTCGGCGACGCTCGGATGCAGCGCCATGCCGCCGGCCGCGCCGAGCTTCAGGTTGGAGAAATCCAGGTGCGCGAACCGTGGATGGCCGAGCAGCGCGTTGAAGAGCGTGTTGACGCCCGTGATCATCGAGAAGCGCCACTTGCCGAGCTCGCCGATGAAGGCCGGGATGTCGCGCGGATTGGTGATGAGCACGTTGAGGCCGCCGTGCCGCAGGAACAGCAGGCAATTACAGGTGAGGCAGAAGACGTGATAAAGGGGCAGCGGCGTGATGACCACCTCGCGGCCGGGCTCGATCAGGCCGCCCCACAGCGCACCGATCTGCAGCAGGTTGGCGACCATGTTGCGGTGGGTGAGCATCGCCCCCTTGGCGACTCCGGTGGTACCGCCGGTGTACTGCAGGAAGGCGCTGTCCTCGGGCTTGATCGCGGGCGCCTGGAATTGCAGCCGCGCCCCTTGCGCGAGCGCCTGCCGGAACGGCAACGCACCCGGCAGATCGAAACGCGGCACCAGGTGCTTGAGCCGCCGGGCCACGAAGTTGACGGCGACGCGCCGGGGAAACGGCGCAAGGTCGCCGAGAGCCGCCGTGATCACGTGCGTGACCTGCGTGTCGGACTGCACCTGCTCGAAGACGTGCGCGAAGTTCTCGAGGATGACGATGCCACGCGCGCCCGAGTCGACGAGCTGTTGGCGCAGCTCGCGCGGGGTGTAGAGCGGATTGGTGTTGACCACCGTGAGGCCGGCGCGCAGCACGCCGAACATCGCGACCGGATACTGCAGCACGTTCGGCATCATCAGCGCGACACGATCGCCGCGCACCAGTCCCTGTGCGAGCAGATGTGCGGCGAAATCCCTCGACAAGCGCTCGAGCTCGCCGAAGGTGATGGTCACGCCGAGATTGTGGTACGCGGGCCGGTCCGCGAAGCGCCGGCAGCTGTCCTCGAAGAGCTCGACCAGCGAGCGAAATGCATTGACATCAACCTCAGCGCCGACACCCGGTGGGTAGGCAGCGAGCCAGTTCTTCTTTTCCATCGTAGCTCTCCGCAGCGAGACAGGTGCTTTTCATACGCTGCTCCGCGCGGCAAAGCGATTCGTGAGTTGTACGGATTCCGCCGCGCCGGCGGAAGCCCACAGTGCGCCCCGGCAGTCGGGAAGCGAGCTGCTATCGAGAAATGGAGAGGATCATGAAACGCAACATCTACGGCTTGACATCGGCTTTGCTGGGAGCGCTCGCGAGCACGGCAGTTCTCGCCTCCGGCTTTCAGCTGCAGGAACAGTCGGCGAGCGGGCTCGGGGTGGCATATTCGGGGATGGCTGCAGCGGCGCAGGACGGCAGCACGGTCTTCTGGAATCCGGCCGGCATGTCGCAGCTCGGCGGATCGGGCTTCGCGGTCGCCGCCGAATACATCATTCCCAGCTTCAAGTTCACGGATGCCGGCTCGGCCTTCTCGGCCCTCGGCAGCGGCGGCGACGGCGGAGTCTCGTCGCTGGTTCCCGCCGTCTACGGATACACCACGATGACGCCGCAGCTCGCGCTCGGCCTGGCGGTAAATGCGCCTTTTGGCCTCAGCACTGATTGGGATAGCCAGTGGGCCGGGATGTTCTACGGCATCAAGTCCAAGGTCGAGACGGTCAACATCAACCCGGCACTCTCGTGGAAGGTCAACCAGTTCCTGTCGCTCGGTGGCGGCGTCAGCTACCAGCGGCTGCGGGCGACGCTCACGCAGGGGGTGACGCCGCTCAATCCCAGCGTGCAGGGCCGCATCGATGGCGACGCCTGGCGCTGGGGCTGGAACCTGGGCGCGCTCGCCGACTTCGGTCAGGGCACGACGCTCGGGGCGACTTACCGCTCGGCGATCAGCTACACGATCACCGGCAACCTCGGCTTCAACAATGCAGCCCTGGCGGCGCAGGCCTCGAGCATCAAGGCGGGGCTGCGGCTGCCGCAGACCTTCTCGTTCGGCCTGTCGCAGAAACTAACACCGCAGCTGCGCCTGCTGGCCGACTATACCAAGACCGACTGGGACACGATCAGCACGCTCACCATCACCGCCACCAGCGGCCCGGCGACGGGATTTCCGGTTTCCGTCACCCCGTTGAACTTCAAGAACAGCTGGCGCGCCGGAGCGGGACTCGAGGACCAGGTCGATCCGCAGTGGCTGCTGCGCGCGGGTGCCGCCTACGACAGCGCACCGGTGCAGGATACCTACCGCAACCCGCGGCTCCCGGATAACGACCGCACCTGGCTCGCGGTCGGAGCGAGATTCGAGCCGTATGCGGGTTGCGACATCGATGTGGGCTATGCCCACCTGTGGGTGAAGAACGGACCGAGCGAGCTCGCCAACGCTGGACCGCCGTTTCCGGACAGCTTGAACGGCACGTACCGGGCGAGTGTCAACGTGCTGGGGCTTCAGGCTTCGTTCAAGTTCTGAAGCCGCCCGCAGCGACCGGCAGCTCTCTCGTCAGGCGCGGGTCAGGCGCTCGACCAGGGACCGAAGGGCGCGTGTCCAGGGAGGGCGCACGATCCGCGCAAAGTTGAGGCGGCGCTGCAGGTGGACGGAGCGTTGGTTGGAGAAGGTCCTGAAGCCGTCGAAGCCGTGGTAGCGGCCCATGCCGCTCGCGCCGACGCCGCCGAAGGGCAGATCGTCCTGCGCAATGTGCATCAGGGTATCGTTGATCACGACGCCGCCGGAAACAGTCTGGTGCAGCATACGGTCGATGCGCGCCCGGTCCCGATCGAAGTAGTACAGCGCCAGGGGGCGCGGGCGGCTCGCCAGGAAAGCAAAGACGTCCTCGAGCGAGTCGTAGCTGAGGATCGGCAGAACGGGTCCGAAGATCTCCTCCTGCATGACGCGCATGTCCGCGGTGACGTCCGCTACCAGCGTCGGTGCGAAACGCAGGCCGAGGTCGCGGGTCTGGCCGCCCTGCTGGCCGACCGCCGGCGCGAGGATCGAGGCGCCCTTGGCGCGTGCATCCGCAACCAGCTCGGCCAGGCGAGAGTGGGGCTTTGCGCCCAGTATCGAGGTGAACTGCGGGTTGGTTTCCGCAGCGGGGTACATCCGCTCGAGCGCCGTGCTCAGCTCGCGCAGCAGCTCGTCGCGCCGCGCCCGGCCGACGAACACGTAGTCGGGCGCAATGCACGTCTGGCCGGCATTGATGAACTTGCCGAACACGATACGGCGTGCGGCGTCGTGATGCGGATAGCTGGGATGGACGATCGCGGGGGACTTGCCGCCGAGCTCGAGCGTCACGGAGGTCAGATGCGTCGCTGCGCTGTGCATCACCTCCCGCCCCACCGAGGTCGAGCCGGTGAAGACGATGTGATCGAAGGGCAGGGCGAGCATCTCGGCCGCGACTGACTGATCGCCGCAGAACACGCGCGCCACATCCGACGGCAGCGCTCTCTCGACGATGTCCTTGAAGACGCGTGCGGCATTCGGCGTCCGGTTCGACGGGCGCACCATGATGCGATTTCCCGCCGCCAACGCGCCGATCAGCGGGCCCATGGCCAGATAGAACGGGTAGTTCCAGGGAGACAGAATGCCGATGACGCCGAGCGGCTGATAGACGACGCGATTCGCTGCGAACCAGAAGAGCGGCTCCACCGAGCGCCGCTCCGGCCGCATCCAGCGCGCCAGATGCCGTCGGCAGTGTTTCAGCGAGGACAGGGCCGGGAAGATCTCCGCCTGCAGCGTCTCTTCGATGGCCCGGGCACCGAAGTCCTGCCTTATTGCCTCTGCGACGGCGAGCTTCGATGCCGCGATCTGCGCGGCGAGCGACTCGAGCATCCGCAGCCGCCGCCGCAGATCCGGGTAGGGATCCCGGCGGGCGGCCTGACGCAGATCAGCGAACGCGGCACTGAGCGACATACTGATGCAAGGATGCCACGTCAGGCGCGCGGGCGCGCTATCGGGATTTGCCGCGCAACTCATTCGGCTTGCGGATTGTCCGTATTGCACGCACTACCCGATTGGCTGACTGTGCAGCAGAAGTCATAAGGGATACAGAGCCGCATCGCCGACGAGAGGCCAGATGCCTGCAGCTGCCATCCATAAGCTCACCGGCAGTCAACACGTCGCACCGTACCTGTCCGATTACGATGCCGCCTGCCGCGCGTTCACCTGGGAGAGTGCGCGGGCGCAGCTCGCCGGGCTGCCGGGCGGAGGCCTCAACATGGGCTATGAGGCGCTCGACCGCCAGGTGGCCGCGGGGCGCGGTGCGTGCGTCGCGGCGCGCTTCATCGATCGCCAATGGCGCCACAGCGATCTGACGTACGCGGATCTGCTCGAGTCCTGCAGCCGTTTCGGCAATCTGCTGCAGTCGCTGGGGGTGGCGCGCGGCGAGTGCGTCGCGACGCTGCTCGGGCGGTCGCCCGAGCTGTTTACCGTCGTCCTGGGCACCGTCCGCGCGGGCCGGGTATGCAGCTCGCTGTTCTTCGCCTTCGGTCCCGAGCCGCTCAAGACCCGCCTGCAGCTCGGGCGCGCGCGCGTGCTGGTGACCAGCGACGAGCTGTACCGGCGCAAAGTGGCGCCGATCCGCGCCGCGCTTCCGGACCTGCAGCACGTGCTGCTGGTGCGGGAGGCGAACGCGGGCGAGCTGCCCGCGGGGACTGCGGACCTGGCGCAGCTGCTGGGCGCGAGCGGCGCACAGTGCGCACCGGCTCCGACCCGCGACGCTGAGGTGGCATTGCTGCACTTCACGAGCGGTACCACGGGTAAGCCCAAGGGCGTGACGCTGACGCACGCTGCGGTCATCGCCCAGCATGCCACGGCTAAGCTGGTGCTGGATCTGCATCCGCAGGAGACCTATTGGTGCACGGCGGACCCGGGGTGGGTCACGGGAATCGCCTATGGAGTCATCGGTCCGCTGACGCGCGGCGCCAGGATGATCATCGATCGCGAAGAGTTCGAGCCGCAGCGCTGGTACCGGATCCTCGCGGAGGAGCGCGTCAACGTCTGGTATACGGCCCCGACTGCGATCCGCATGCTCATGAAGGCCGGTACGGCGCTGGCGCGTGCCCGTTCTTACCCCGAGCTGCGCCTCATGCTGAGCGTGGGTGAGCCGCTCAACGCCGAAGCGGTGCTCTGGGGCACGGAGGTCTTCGGCATTCCCTTCCATGACACCTGGTGGCAGACCGAGTCGGGCGCCATCATGATCGCCAACTTCTATGCCTGCGACGTTCTGCCTGGAGCGATGGGGCGGGCGATACCCGGCGTCGAGATCCGCGTAGTGCGCCGCGGTGCCGGCGGCAGGCTCGAGGTCATCGAGTCGCCCGAGGAGGTGGGCGAGATCGCGCTGCGCCCCGGCTGGCCCTCGATGTTCAGCGCCTACCTCGGCGACGAGCAGCGCTACCGGGCGGCGTTCATCGACGGCTGGTACCTCGCCGGCGACCTGGCGCGCCGCGACCGCGCGGGCTATTTCTGGTTCGTCGGCCGGGCCGACGATGTCATCAAGTCCGCCGGGCACCTCATCAGCCCCTTCGAGATCGAGAGCTGCCTCATGTCGCACGCCGCGGTCGCGCAGGTCGGCGTCATCGGCGTGCCTGACCCGATCGCCGGCCAGGCGGTGAAGGCCTTCGTCGAGCTCAAGGATGGCGTGGCGCAGAGCGAGGAGCTGCGCCGCAGCCTGATGGCGCACGCGCGGCGGCTGCTCGGCGCCGCGGTAGCGCCGCGCGAGATCGCCTTCTCCGCGGCCCTGCCGCGCACGCGCAGCGGCAAGATCATGCGGCGGCTGTTGCGTGCGCGCGAGCTCGGCCTGCCCGAGGGCGACCTCTCGACCCTGGAGGCGGGTACATGAGCGCGGGCGTGCAGCAGGCTGCGGTCACGCGCGAGCGCGGATTGCGTCTGTTGCGCGAGATGCTGCGGATCCGCTGCTTCGAGGATGCCTGCGTGCGGCTGTACGGAGAACTGAAGATCCGCGGCTTTCTGCATCTGTGCAATGGCGAGGAGGCGGTGGCGGTCGGCACCATGCAGGCGCTCGAACCGACCGATGCCGTGGTCTCCACCTATCGCGAGCACGGCCACGCACTGGCGCGCGGCCTGTCGATGAATGCCCTCATGGCGGAGATGTTCGGTCGGGAGAGCGGCTCGAGTCACGGGCGCGGCGGGTCGATGCACATATTCGACGCCGGCAAGCTCTTCTACGGCGGCAATGCCATCGTCGGCGGCGGCTTGCCGCTGTCGCTAGGCGTGGCGCTGGCGCAGAAGCTGCAGGGCCGAAAGAGCGTGACGGCCTGTCTCTTCGGTGACGGCGCCGTCGCCGAGGGCGAATTCCACGAGTCGTTGAATCTGGCCGCCCTGTGGCGCCTGCCGGTGCTGTTCCTTTGCGAGAACAACCTCTACGCCATGGGCACCGCCATCGAGCGCGCCGAGTCGCAGCTCGATCTTCCAGCCAAGGTGCGCCCCTACGGCGTCGAGGCACAGGCGGTGGACGGGATGGACGTGTTCGCCGTCGAGGACGCGAGCCGCGCGGCAGTGGCGCGCATGCGCGGCGGCGCCGGGCCCGCACTGCTCGAGCTGCGCACCTACCGCTTCCGCGGGCATTCGATGTTCGATGCCCAGCTCTACCGCGACAAGGCGGAAGTCGAGGCCTGGCAGAAGAAGGGACCGCTCATCACCCTGACGGCGCGGCTCAAGGCCGAGGGCCTGCTGAGCGAGGACGACTTCCAGCGGCTCGAGCGCGAGGCACGCAACGAAGTAGCGGCGGCAGTGGAGTTTGCCGAGCAGGCTCCCTGGGAGCCGGTCGGGCAACTCGAGCGTTTCGTGTACGCGGAGCGGCCCCATGCCTGAGCTGCTCGCCTCAGGTGCGGCGCGCGCTGCGCGGAGTGCTGCGCCTCAGGCACTGGCGGCGCCGGCTCACATGAGCTACCGCGAGGCCGCGCGCGAGGGGCTGCGCGCGGCGCTGCAGGCCGATGCGCGGGTATTCCTCATGGGCGAGGACGTCGGCCGCTATGGGGGGTGCTATGCAGTCACTAAAGGGCTGCTGCAGGAGTTTGGTCCGGAACGCATCCGCGATACGCCGCTGTCGGAATCGGCGTTCGTCGGCGCGGGCATCGGCGCGGCCGTCGCCGGGCTGCGTCCCATCGTCGAGATCATGACGGTGAACTTCAGCCTGCTGGCACTGGATCAGATTCTCAACAATGCCGCGACGCTCTGTCACATGTCGGGCGGCCAGGTCAACGTGCCAGTCGTGATCCGCATGGCGACCGGCGCGGGACGGCAGCTGGCGGCGCAGCATTCGCACAGTCTCGAGGGTTGGTACGCGCACATTCCGGGCTTGCGGGTCGTGACGCCCGCGACCATCGACGATGCGCGCTTCATGCTGGCCGCCGCGCTCGCCTGTCCGGATCCGGTCCTGCTGTTCGAGCACATCTTCCTTTACAACATGGAGGGTGAGCTCAGCCCATCACTCGCCGCAGTCGATATCGATCACGCCGCCGTGCGCCGCAGCGGCCGCGACCTGGTTCTCATCACCTATGGCGGGAGCCTCCACAAGTGCCTGGCGGCGGCCGAGCAGCTGGCGGCGCAGGGGATCGAGGCCGAAGTGCTCGATCTGCGCACGCTGCGGCCGCTCGATGACGCGGCGATCATGGCCGCGGTGCGCCGTACGCACCGCGCCGTCATCGTGGACGAGGGCTGGCGCAGCGGCAGCATCGCCGCTGAAGTCAGCACGCGCATCATGGAGCAGGCCTTCTACGATCTCGATGCCCCGGTGGCGCGAGTGTGTACGGTGGAGGTGCCGGTGCCATATCCGAAGCATCTCGAGGACGCCGCGCTGCCGAGTCCCGAGCGCATCGTTCAGGCAGCGCAGCAGCTGATGAGCAGCGGCGGACCGCCCTGATGCAGGTCGAATTCCGCCTGCCCTCGCTCGGCGCGGACATGGAGAGCGCCACGCTCGCTCAGTGGCTCAAGCAGCCGGGCGAGACCGTGCGGCGCGGGGAGCCGATCGCGGTTGTCGAAACGGACAAGGGACTGATCGACATCGAGTGTTTCGACGACGGCACCGTGACGGCGCTCGACGTCGCGCCCGGAACCAAGGTGGTAGTCGGTGCAGTGCTGGCGCACCTGAGCGCCGCGGGAGCGGCCACAGCGTCCGCACCTGCTGCCGCACCTCCGGCTCCCGAGCCTCGCGCGACCGCGCCTGCGGCGGCTGCACCGGCTGCTGCGGCCGTGCCTGCCACGCCTGCGGGCGCGCCGCGCGACAGCGCCCGGCCGGGCGGCCATACGCGCATCTCACCGGCGGCGCGGCGCCGGGCGCAGGAGCTCGGCGTGGCGGTCGAGGTACTCGAGCAGCAGGCGGCGGGCGGCATCGTTCACATCGAGGACGTCGAGCGCCTGGCCGCGAAGGCGAAGCCCCCCGCGGCCGATGCACGCAGCGGCATGCGCGCCGTCATCGGCAATGCGATGGCCAGGGCGAAGCGCGAGATTCCTCATTACTATCTCGAGCACACGCTCGATTTCGGCGCCGCGCGCGCCTGGCTGGCGCAGCACAATGCGGCACTCGCAATCCAGGAGCGGCTGCTCGAGGGTGTGCTGCTCACCAAGGCGGTGGCGCTCGCGGCCGCGCGCCTCGAGGGCTTCAATGGCTACTTCCGCGACGGGCGCTACGAGCGCGCGGCGCAGGTGCACGTGGGCACCGCCATCGCGCTGCGGGGCGGTGGCCTGGTGGCACCGGCGCTGCTCGACGCCGACCGCAAGGATCTCGGCACGCTGATGCGCGAGTTCAGCGATCTCGTCGCGCGGGTGCGCGCCGGTCACATGCGTTCCAACGAGTTCACGGCTGCAACCATCACCGTCACCAGCCTGGGCGAGGAGGGCGTGGAGACCCTCTATCCGATCATCCACGCCCCGCAGGTGGCCATCGTCGGCGCCGGCCGCATCGCCGAGCGACCGTGGGTGTGCGCCGGAGCCGTGGCGGTGCGGCCGCTGCTGCACCTGACGCTGGCGGCCGATCACCGCGTCACCGACGGCCGCACCGGCTCGCGCTTTCTGCAGGCAATCGCCGCGCTGCTGGCGGATCCGCAGCGGCTCTAGGGGAAACCATGGCAACCACGATGCAGGAGAAGGATGTGCGCAGCCGCGTGCTCGCGCTGCTCACGGAGATTGCGCCCGACATCGATCCGGCGACGATCGACCCGAAGCGCGAGCTGCGCGACCAGGTCGACTTCGACTCCATGGACCGCCTGCACTTCGCCGTGGCGATCAGCGAGGCGTTCCATCTGGACATTCCCGAGCAGGACTATGCGCAGCTCGGAGCGCTGCAGACGGCCTGCGAGTACGTGCAGCGCAGGAGCGGCGGCTCTTAGGAACTCTGCGTTCGGCGCGCCTGGCTCGTGAACCGGCGTCTGCTGCTTCTCATGAGGAGCGGCGGATGTGCGCCGGTGTCTATGCGTACAAGCCGAACCCTGGGGATTGCGGGCCCGGCAACTGCGGTTAGCCGCGATACCGCTGCCGCCGAACCCCGCCTATTCTCGTCCGCAGTTGCCAGGGCGGGAGGATCGAGGAGTGTTGTCATTGCATCTGGTCGGTTCCGATGGCGCAGCCGGGGCCGGGTCGCTGGCGCGGACGATCCGCGCTGCGCTGCACGTGTCGGTTACCCCGCGCAGGCTGCTGGTGGCGGCCGCGGCGCTGGTGCTGCTGGCGGCGGCGGCGATCTGGTGGGCCGGCCAGCGCTCCGCTGCGCCGCAATACCTGACCGCGGCGGTGAGCCGGGGCACGGTCGCTCCCACCATCACCGCGACCGGCACGGTGAACCCGGTACTGACGATCCTCGTGGGCTCGTACGTATCCGGCGTCATCAGCGCCATGTCCTGCGATTACAACACGCGGGTGAGAAAGGGCCAGCTGTGCGCCAGGATCGACCCGCGGCCCTATGAGTCGGCGCTCGAGCAGGCCCGGGGTCAACTGGCGCGCGATGAGGCGCAATTGCAGGGCGCACAGGTGAACCTTGCGCGCTACGCTGAGCTGCAGAAGCAGGACTCGATCGCGCGCCAGACCTACGAGGATGAAGGAGCACTGGTGCGCCAGCTGCAGGGCACGGTGCAGTTCGACCGCGCCGCCGTACGGACGGCCGAGGTCAACCTCGGCTACACCGACATCGTCTCGCCGGTCGACGGCACGGTGGTCGCGCGCAACATCACCGTCGGGCAGACGGTGGCGGCGAGCTTTCAGACCCCGACTCTGTTCCTGATCGCCACCGATCTGACGAAGATGCAGGTCGACACGAACGTGCCGGAGAGCGACATCGGCGCCATCCGCGAGGGCGATGAGGCGCGCTTCACCGTCGAGGCTTTCAGCGATCGCGCGTTCCCCGGCCGCGTGGCGCAGGTACGTCAGGCGCCGCAGTCGGTGCAGAACGTCGTCACCTACGACGCGGTAGTCACGGCCGACAACGATCAATTCCAGCTCAAGCCGGGCATGACGGCGACCGTGGCGATCGTGACCGATCGCCGTGACGATGTGCTGCGCGTTCCCGGCCAGGCGATGCGCTTCGTACCAGGGGGCGTGCAGGCCGGGCCGGCGGCCGGTACCGCCGGCGGCGCGGCGCCGCAGCGGGTCTGGGTGCTCAGGAACGGCCAGCCCGCGGCCGTTGCGGTGCGCACCGGCCTTGCGGACGACAGCTACACCGAGGTTGCGGGCGGGCTCCAGCCGGGAGACGAGGTCATCGTGGGCGAACAGCGAGCGTCCGCGAGCACCTCCGCCGCTGCGCCCGCCGGCTCCCTGCGCTTGGGACCGGGACGGTGAGCGCGGCGCCGCCGGCAGCGGCTGCAGCCGAGCCGCTGATAGAGCTGCGGAGCGTGACCCGCAGCTACCGCCTCGGTGACACGGAAGTGCGCGCGCTCGATGAGGTCAGTCTCACCATCAGGCGTGGCGAATACGTCGCCATCATGGGCTCCTCGGGTTCGGGGAAGTCGACCCTGATGAACGTCTGCGGCTGCCTCGATCGGCCCACAGGCGGGCAATACCTCTTTGAGGGCACCGACCTCACCGGCCTCGGCGAGCCGGCCCGCGCGCGGCTGCGCAGCGAGCGCATCGGCTTCGTATTCCAGAGCTTCAACCTGCTCGCGCGCACCAGCGCCCAGGAGAACGTCGCGCTGCCGCTGTTCTACGCCGCCGGCGGCGCGACGCGACGCGCCGAGCGGCTGGCACGGGCGCGCGCGGCGCTCGGCGGGTTCGGCCTGGCGGGCCGCGAGGGC
>DAHUXE010000175.1 GCA_027307325.1 Gammaproteobacteria bacterium
CGCGCTTGCCCGCAGCTCCCTTGCCGGCCGTCCGCGCAGCCTTCGGTTGCTCGGCGGGTGCGGCCGCCGCTGCCGCCGCATCGCCGCCCGCCGCTGCACGGGTCTGCTTGCCACGGCGGAAGCGCCCGAAGCGTGCGCCGCGCTCGGGGGCGGCGGCGAGCATCGCCTTGCACTCCTCCAGTGCCAGGCTCTTCGGGTCGCGGTCCTTGGGCACCTTGGCGTTCTTCTTCCTGTCCGTCACGTACGGGCCGTAACGGCCGTTCAGCACCTGAATCCCGTCCTCGGGAAAGTCGCGGATCAGGCGCGCCGCGTCCGCTTCCTGCTTCAGGCGGATGACCTCGAGCGCCCGCTCGAGCGTAACCGTCCAGGGATCGTCCTCCTTGAGGGAGACGAACTTGGCTCCGTACTTCACGTAGGGGCCGAAGCGGCCCACGTTGGCGACGACGGTCTCGCCCAGCGCGGTGGCGCCGAGCGTGCGCGGGAGCTTGAAGAGCTCCATCGCGTCGTCGAGCGTGATCGCATCCATCTTCTGCCCGGGCTTGAGGCCCGCAAAGCGCGGCTTCTCCTCGTCGTCCTTGGTGCCGATCTGCACGAACGGTCCGTAGCGGCCCATGCGCACCGTGACCGGCTTGCCGCTCGCTGCGTCCTTGCCGAGCTCGCGCGCCATGGCGACCTGCTCGCGGGTGACGGTCTTCTCGATCCTCTCGACCTGGTTGATGAACGGCTTCCAGAACTTGGCGAGCGGGGTCGTCCAGGACTCCTCGCCGCGCGACACCGCATCGAGCTCGTCCTCCATCGCCGCCGTGAAGCCGTACTCCACGTAGCGGTGAAAGTGATGGGTGAGGAAGCGGTTGACGATCTTGCCGATGTCGGTCGGCACGAAGCGGCGGCTGTCCATCTCGACGTACTCGCGGTCCTGCAGTGTCGAGATGATCGAAGCGTAGGTGGAGGGACGGCCGATTCCATGCTCCTCGAGGGCCTTGACCAGCGAGGCCTCGCTGTAGCGCGGCGGCGGCTCGGTGAAATGCTGCTCGGCTTTGAGCGCGCTCAGCGCGATGCGCTCGCCTTCCCGCATCGGCGGCAGCACGTGATCGCCCTCGTCGGTCTTGGGCTCGTCACTGTCTTCCTGGTAGACCGACATGTAGCCGGGCTTCACCAGGGTCGAGCCGTTGGCACGCAGCAGATGGCGCGCGGGACCGTCGGGCCCGGCCAGCAGGTCGACCGCCACGGTGTCGAACAGCGCGTGGGCCATCTGCGATGCGACCGCGCGCTTCCAGATGAGCGAATACAGCCGATAGAGGTCGTCCTCGATCTTGCCCTCGATGTCCGCCGGCGTGATGGCGGCCGAGGTGGGACGGATCGCCTCGTGCGCTTCCTGCGCGTTCTTCGACTTGGTCTTGTAGACGCGCGGCTCCTCGGCCACCTCGTCCTTGCCATAGAGCCGGGCCGCGACCTCGCGGATCTCCTGCACGGCCTCACCCGCCAGCGACACGGAGTCGGTGCGCATGTAGGTGATCAGGCCGACGCTGCCCTCGCCGATGTCGAGACCCTCGTAGAGCTGCTGTGCGAGGCGCATGGTGCGCCGTGCGTTGAAGCCGAGCTTGCGCGCGGCCTCCTGCTGCAGCGTCGAGGTGGTGAAAGGCGGCGCCGGGTTGCGGCGGCGCTGCTTGCGGTCGATGGCGAGCACGCCGAGGGCCGCTTCCCCGCCCGCGCTGCGGGCGGCGGCGGCGATGGCGCGCTCGGCCTCGCGCGCCGCCGTTTCGTTGGTGAAGGTGAACTGCTCGACCTTGCCGCCGCGATACTCGAGGAGCTTCAACGGGAAGCTCTGCCCCGTGTGCGTGCCCTCGCCGTCGATGGTCCAGTACTCGAGCGCAATGAAGGCGGCGATCTCCTCCTCGCGCTCGCAGATCATGCGCAGCGCCGGGCTCTGCACCCGGCCGGCCGAAAGCCCGCGCCGCACCTTCTTCCACAGCAGCGGCGAGAGGTTGAAGCCCACCAGGTAGTCGAGCGCGCGGCGCGCCTGCTGGGCGTTGACCAGGTCGAGCGACAGGTCGCGCGGCTGCTCGACCGCGGCGCGGATCGCGTTGCGGGTGATCTCGTAGAACACCACGCGCCGCACGTCCTTGCCGTTCAGCTCGCCGCGCTCGCGCAGGATCTCCTTCAGGTGCCAGGCGATCGCCTCGCCCTCGCGGTCCGGGTCGGTGGCGAGATACAGGGCGCGCGATTTCTTGAGAGTGCGCGCGATGGCTTCCACGTGGCGCAGGTTCTTCTCCAGCACCTGGTACTTCATCGCGTAGCCGTTGTCCGGATCGACCGCGCCCTCCTTGGGCACGAGATCGCGCACGTGGCCGTAGGAGGCGAGCACGTCGAAGTCGCGGCCGAGATACTTCTTGATCGTCTTGGCCTTGGCGGGGGACTCGACTATGACGAGGTTGTCTGCCATCTGGGAGAAAAAAGCCCGAGCCTTAAGACGAAAAACCGCGGACGAGCCGCGGACCAGAGCCACAACGCGCGCGCCCGGGCGGGCGCATCAATGCGGCGCCCCCGGGCGATTGTCGGACACCAGCCCGTCGAGCCGCTCGAAGGCGAGCTCCTGCCCCGGCTGGCTCGAGAGCACCATCAGCACCACCCATTTGAGCTGCTCGGTGTCGGGCTCGTCGGCATCGAGCGCCAGCATGCGCTCGATGACGAGCTCGCGCTGCTGCGGCGCGAGCACGCCCAGGTGCTCGAGCGTCAGGAGAAATCCGCGGCACTCGGTCGAGAGGCGCGTGAGCTCGCTGTCGGAGAACACGCGCACGCCCGCCTGCGGCGCGCCCGGCAACGGCGGTCGGTCGCGCCCGAAGGCGAGGTCGGTGAGCCAGTCGAGCGCGCGCTCGACCTTTGCCGGCGTGAAGCCGGCGCGCTCGAGATCACGCGCCAGATGCTCGCGCTGCGGCACCTGCGGCGCATCCGCGAGCATGTACCGGTCGAAGACGTAGATCAGGATGTCGAGAATACTGCCAGTCATCTTTTAAGGTATGCGGCCATACCGGCCGCCCGGAAGAGCCGCCACACGTCCTTCGAGCTCGAGTATCAACAGCATCGAGGCGATTGACTCGCTCGGCAGCTCGGTGCGCGCCACCAGACTATCGATGGTCGCGGGTGCAAAACCGAGCGCATCTAACAGCATTTCATACTCCTTGTCCAATTCGCGCCGCTCCGGGCGCGCCGCCGGCGGTCCCGTAAGTCGTTCTTTTGAAAAAGAAAATCCGAGCTCGCTCGTGACGTCGCCGGCCTTCTCGACGAGAACCGCCCCGGCTCTGATGAGTTGGTGACAGCCGCGCGAGAGGGGGCTGTGGATCGAGCCCGGAATGGCGAACACTCCACGGCCGGCCTCGAGCGCGTGATGAGCGGTGATGAGCGAGCCGCTGTCGCGCGCCGCCTCCACGACCAGCGTGCCGAGCGTGAGGCCCGCGATGATGCGATTGCGCCGTGGGAAGTTGCGGCGCAGCGGCGCGCTGCCCGGCGGGAGCTCCGACACCAGCGCGCCGCGCGCGCGGATGCGCTCGGCGAGCGTGCGGTTGGCGGACGGATACACCCGGTCGAGGCCGGTGCCGAACACGGCGACGGTCGCGCCGTCGGCCTTGAGCGCGCCCTCATGGCTCGCCGCGTCGATGCCGGTGGCGAGACCGCTCGTCACCGTGAATCCCGCGCGCGCGAACCAGGCGGCAAACTCGTGCGCCGTCGAGCGGCCGGCGGGCGTCGGGCTGCGCGAGCCGACCATCGCGAGCTGCGGCGTGGCGAGCAGCGGCACCGAGCCCTGCACGTAGAGCGCCGCCGGTGCGTCCGCGGTCTGCCTGAGCAGCGGCGGGTAGCCGGGATCGGTGCTGAGGATGATCACGGTGCCGCTTTGCTCGAGCCATTCGAGATCGGCGGCCACGGCGCGCTCGTCGGGTGCGTTCAGCCAGGCCCGCGCCGCGGGTGGCAGCTCGATCCGCGCCGCGCAGCGCGCCAGAGACACCGGGGCGAGCTCGCCGCCGGCGGCCGCGAGCAGCGCGTCGGCGGCCGGCGCGGTGAGTCCCGGGGTGCGGGCCAGTGTCGCGCGTGCCACCCTTGAGTCCATGGCGCGCGAGCATAAGGCAAGCGCGCGCGCCGCGAACGCGGCACGGCGCTTAACGCTGCTAACGGATCAGCTTTGCGTGACTGCCGCGATTCTCAAGGGTTGCGGACCACGTCGCCGACGTGAATGTTGTCCGAGGCGCCGAGGATGAGCGCGTAGCTCATGCGGTCATAGACCCTGAAGACCAGCGCCGTGCCGGTGCGCTCGTCGGGGAGCTTCACTTTGGGCGCGAAGGAGGTGCCGATGCCGGCCCCCATGGTGGAGATGCTGCGGCCGCCGCGATAGAGGTCGCGGACGGTATCGCCGGTCCCGTCGACCGCGAGGACGTTGCCGGCCACGAGTCCGTGGCCCCTGCCGCGGTTGATGGCGACCACCCCGAACTGTCCGACGTGATCGGTGCCGCCCATCACGGCGATGATGTGACCGCGAATGTCGCTCGCGGGGGCGCGCAGCGTGAAGTTGACCGGCGTGGCTTCCTCGGTGGCCGTCACCAGGCGGTCGCCCGCCACGGTCTCGAGCGCCGAGTCGGTGAGCAGCGCCTTGGCGGGATTCCCCGGCCGCTCGACCAGCGCGGTCGCCGTGTAGATGCCCTCGTAGCCGAGCAGCGCATTGTCGTCCGGGTCGCGCAGCTCATCGCCCACGTGCATCACCGCGTAGCGTGAGTTCTGCTCGGCGCTCAGGTTCGCGATGTAGACCTCGATGCCCGAGCCGCCCACCTGGTGAGAGTCGCGGAAGGCGAGCACGTAGGGGGCGGTGTTGATCTGATCGCGCGTCAGCAGGCGCGGATGCGCGAGGAATGCCTGGATCGCCGAGTAAGGTATGGTCGGTATCGCCTGATCGAGCGCGCTGCTGCGCAGGCGCGGATCGAGCTTCACCGAGTCGAGTCGCGCGGCGCCGGCCTGCGCAACCGTCACCTGCGGGCTGCCGTTGGCGCCGAAGGCGAGCGCCAGCGTGTCGCCGGGATAGATCAGGTGCGGGTTCGGAATATGCGGATTGATGATCCACACCTCGGGCCACAGCCACGGATCCTTGAGGAACATCGTGGCGATGCCCCAGAGCGTGTCGCCCTTCTTGACGACGTAGCTCTTCGGTGCGCTCGGATTCAGGACGCTCGCGGGAACCGGCTCCGCGGGGGCGGCAGCGGGCGCGGGTGCCTGCGTCTCGGCGCCGGCGATGGCGGCCTCGGTGGCCGTCATGTCCGCTGCCGGGGCGGTCTCGGCGGCCTCCGTGCTCGTGCTCGCCGCGGGTGCGGCGGCCGCGCCTTGCGCGGCAGCGGAATCGGAATGCCTGAAGGGGAAATGCCCACACCCGGCGAGCGCCTGCGACAGCGCGAGCAGGCCCGCACCCAGGCGGGCTCCAAGTAATTGATTAGAGACCATCCTCCACTCCTCTTTGCACGAGGTGGGGCACACAAGCAGCGCCCGAGATTCTAATTGTTATACTGGCATGCCGCCCATTTGGCAGATGAATTAATGTCAAAATCGTGCGCTGGATCACGGGCGGCGGCGCCCCCACATACGGCGAGATCATGGCCCAAAGAACCATCCTGGAGTTCCCGGATCCCCGGCTGCGCACGCGCGCCAGACCGGTGACCGCATTCGATGCCGCGCTCGGGACGCTGATCGACGATCTGTTCGAGACAATGTACGCCGCACCCGGCATCGGGCTCGCGGCCACGCAGATCGACGTGCACCAGCGGGTCATCGTCATCGATCTCTCGAGCGACCGCAGCGGCCAGCTCGCCCTCGTCAATCCCGAGATCCTCGCCCGCGAGGGCGAGGCGAGCACCGAGGAAGGATGTCTCTCGGTGCCGGGGATCTTCGACGAAGTGAAGCGGGCGGCGAAGGTGCGGGTGCGCGCCCGGGACCGCACGGGTGCGGTGCTCGAGCGCGACTACGACGAGACCCTCGCGGTGTGCATCCAGCACGAGATGGATCATCTCGAGGGGAAGCTGTTCGTCGACTATCTCTCCGACCTCAAGCGCGAGCGGATCCGCAAGAAGCTCGACAAGGAGCGCAAGGAGCGTTCGGCGCACGTCGCGGCGCCAGAGAGCCGCGCGCACCGCGCCTATTAAATGGGCAAAAGTCGCCTTCGGCGCTTTTGCGGACAGCGCCTGCGTTTGCGCCGGCAAAGAGCGCGGTCTTTGCCGGCTGCTCAGTGCCGGGGCTGTTAGCGTTGCGCGTCGCCTTCGCCGGCACGCCGGAATTCGCGGTGCCTGCGCTCGAGGCGCTGCTCGCGCTCCACCGCGTCGTCGGCATCCTCACACAGCCCGACCGCCCGAGCGGCCGCGGCCGCCTTCTCGCCGCATCTCCCGTGAAGGCCCTTGCCGAGGGGCACCACCTGCCGTGCCTGCAGCCGGCGACTCTGCGTGCAGAGGCACCGCTCGCCGCGCTCGCCGCCTGGAACCCCGACGTTCTCGTGGTCGTAGCCTACGGGCTCATCCTGCCGCCCGCGGTGCTCGGGCTCCCGCGTCACGGCTGTCTCAACATTCACGCCTCGATCCTGCCGCGCTGGCGGGGCGCCGCTCCCGTGCAGCGCGCGATCCTCGCGGGCGATCCGGTCACGGGCGTCAGCATCATGCGGATGGACGAGGGACTCGACACCGGTCCCGTGCTCCTCACGCGGGAGAGCGCCATCGGCGCGCACGACACCGGCGGCTCGCTTACCCGCGCGCTCGCGGCGCTCGGCGCGGCGGCACTCATCGACGCGCTCGAGGGCGTTGCCGCCGGGACGCTCGAGGCGCAGCCACAGCCACGCGAGGGCGCCACCTACGCGGCCAAGATCGGCAAATCCGAGGCTCGCATCGACTGGAGCCTCGACGCGGCGAGGATCGAGCGCCAGGTGCGGGCCTTCGATCCCTGGCCGATCGCCGAGACTGCCCTCGACGGGCAGCGCCTCCGCATCCATTCTGCTGAGAATATGCAGGCAAGTGACGTTAAAAGCCATGATTCTGGTGCGATCATCTCAGTACGAGACGGTATCATGCTGGTCCAGTGTGGCCAGGGCCTGCTCGGCATCCGCAGAGTCCAGAAGCCGGGCGGGCGGGTCCTCGAGGTGTCCGAATTCGCTCACAACCTCGATCTCGTGGGCCGGCGTCTTGGCTAGGACGCCGTGGGCCCCGGGCGCCACGGCGCTGGCCGGGGCGGCCCGCGTCGTCGAGGCCGTCGTGGCGAGCGGCCGGTCGGCGGATGCCGCGCTCGCGGACGCGGAATCCACGGGTGAGCGAGCCGCCGTGCGTGCGATCGCGCTCGGGACGCTGCGCTGGTACCTGCGGCTCGCGCCGGCGCTCGAGGGATTGACGAAGCGGCCCTCCGGCATTGCGTCCCCGATACGCGCGCTGCTCGCCGTGAGCGCTCACCAGATCGAGTACTCGCGCAACGTGCCGCAGCAGACCGTGCACGCCGCGGTCGATGCGGCGCGCATCCTCGGCAGCGAGCGTTCCACCGGCCTCGTCAACGCGGTACTGCGCCGCTACCTCACGGAGCATACGGTCCTGCTCGCGCGGGTGGATCAGGAGCTGCCCGGACGCACCGCCCATCCCGCCTGGCTGGTCGAGCGGATCTGCGCCGCCTGGGGCGGGGCGTCCGAGGCGCTGCTCGCCGCCAACAACGCACATCCACCGCTCACGCTGCGCGTGGATCTCTCGCGTGCCAGTGCGGTGGACTACGTGGACCGGCTCCGCGAGGCCGGCATTGAAGCGCTGCCGATACAGTGGTGTCCGACTGCCGTGATTCTGCAGCGGCCAGTGCCCGTGGAGCGACTCCCCGGTTTCGCCGAAGGAGTGGTTTCCGTGCAGGATGCGGGAGCTCAGCTCGCGGCCCCGTTGCTCGCAGCCCGGGCGGGAATGCGGGTGCTCGACGTCTGCGCGGCGCCCGGGGGCAAGACCGGGCACATCCTGGAGCGGCTCGGCGAGGGGGTGGATGTCACGGCCGTCGACATCGAGGCGGCCAGAGTCGAGCTGATCCGTGAGAACCTCGTGCGCCTCAGGCGCGCAGCGCACCTGCGCGTCGGCGATGCGCGCGAGCCGCCAAGCTTCTGGGACGGGCGCCCCTTCGAGCGCATTCTGGTGGACGCCCCCTGCTCTTCCACGGGCGTCATCCGCCGGCACCCGGACATCAAGCTGCTGCGGCGCGCAAGCGACCTCCCGGCGCTCGCGACGGGTCAGCTCGCGATTCTCATGGCAGCCGAGCTCATGCTGGCCGTCGGCGGGCTGCTCGTCTATTGCACCTGCTCGGTACTTCCCGAGGAGAACGAGGCGATCGTGCAGCGCTTCCTCGAACGTGCGCCGCACATGCGGGCGGCTGGGATGCCACGCGCCGCCGAGCTCGCTCCCGGCGCCCTCGACCGGCCGGTGGGCATTCAGCTGTTATCCGGGGCAGAGGCGGGGACCGATGGGTTCTATTATGCTTGTCTCGAAAAGACAACGGCCGGAACCTGAGCGGTAAGCCACCAGTCCACCAATCGAGACCAGTCGTTGCATCCATGCTACGCGGCGATCCAGCAAGGGATGGTTTGATCGGGCGGAGCCTCCTCACGACGCTCTGTGTGCTGGCTCTGGTCGCAACGCCCGCGCGGGCGCGGGCGGAAGCCCTCGACGGCGTACTCGCGGTGCGCTCCGCGTACGTGAATATCGACCACGGGGTGTTTCTGCTGCACGCACGGGTGGACTACCCGGAGGGACTCGCGATCCGCAACGCGTTGCGGGACGGCATCACCCTGGCTTTCGACCTGGAAGTGCGCATCGAGAGGGAGCGGCGGCTCTGGTTCAACGCGAACATCGTCGAGGTCACCCTGCATCGCGAGCTCAGCTATCACGCGGTGAGCGACCGCTACGTGGTGCGTGACGTGCGCAGCGGCGATCAGGACACCTTCGCGACGCTCGACGAGGCGCTCGGCTCCATCGGCAGGGTGGACGGCTGGCCGATCCTGGTGGAGCCGCAGCTCGATGGCGGCAACTACACGATCAGCGTGCGCGCCGGCGTGCGCCGCGGGCAGCTGCCGGCATCGCTGCGCGCGCTGATGTTCTGGACCGACGACTGGGCGCGCCAGAGCGAGTGGGACACATGGTCGCTGCCGGTATAACCCCGCGCCGCCGGCGCCGCGCGCCGCTCAATGCCGTGGCGCTGGCGGTCTTCTCGGGCGCGATCGGCATCGGCGCCTTCCTGCTGCTCGCCAAGAGCGTGCAGAACTCGGGCGAGTTCGCCCGGCTGCAGTGGTGGATCGTGGTTTTCAGCACCGGCGCGGCGCTGGTGCTCACCGTGCTGGTGGTGCACAAGCTGTGGCGGCTGGCGCGCGACTACCGGGCGCACGTGCCGGGCTCGCGACTCACCGTGCGTACCGTCGCCATCTTCGGCTCGCTGGTGATCGCGCCGCTCCTGATCGTGTACCTGTCCTCCCTCGAGTTCCTGAACCGCGGCATCGACAGCTGGTTCACGGTGGAGGTGAAGCAGGGGCTCAACGATGCGGTGGTGCTGTCGCGCGCCGCACTCGACCTGCGCATGCGCGAGTACTCGCAGCGTACCGAGGCGCTGGCGCGCGAGCTCGCGACGCTGCCGCCCGCGGCGGTGCAGGCGCGTCTCGATGCCGAGCGGCGCGCCGGCGAGGCAATCGAGATCGCTCTGTTCGGCGCGCAGGGGCGCATCGTGGCGGCGAGCCTGGAGAATCCGCTCGAGGTGCTGCCGGCGCAGCCGCCGCAGGATCTGGTGCGTCAGGTGGCGCAGCACCTCCCCTACGTGAGCCTCGAGCCGCAGGCGGGAGGCCGCTACCTGATCCGCACCGGCGCACCGCTCAATGAGTCCGCGGCGAGCCACGATGCGCGCTTCGTCGCCGCCATCTACCCGGTGCCGGCGCAGCTCGCGGCGCTCTCGGAGGCGGTGCAGGGGACCTACTCGCAGTACGGCAATCTCGCCGCCATGCGCGAGCCGCTCAAGTACAGCTTCAGCCTCACTCTCACGCTGGTGCTGCTGCTCGCCATGCTCGCCGCCATCTACGGCGCGATCTTCTCGGCGCAGCGCCTGGTGCGCCCGGTGCAGGATCTCATCGAGGGCACGCGCGCGGTCGGCAAGGGCGACTTCGCCACGCGGCTGCGGCTGCCGTCGCGCGACGAGATGGGCTATCTGGTGCACTCCTTCAACGACATGACCAAGCGGCTGCGGCGCGCGCGTGCCGAGGCGCAGCACAGCCAGGCGGCCGTGGAGCGCGAGCGCGAGCGGCTCGCGATCATCCTCGCGCGCCTCTCGACCGGGGTGCTCGCCGTCGACCGGCACATGACGGTGCGCATGGCGAACCAGGCGGCCGGGGCGATTCTCGGCACCGAGCTCGCCGCCGCTACGGGTAAGCCGCTGCCCGAGCTCGCCGCCGGCAACGAGCGGCTCGGCCAGTTCGTGGGCGCCCTCGCGGTGCGCTTCGCCGCCGGACGCGAGGAGTGGCGCGAGCAGCTCGATCTCGACGGTGCCACGGGCCGCCGCACGCTCATGTGCGCCTGCACCCCGCTGCCGGGCGAGGGCCGCGACATGGGTTTCGTGATCGTCTTCGACGACATCACGACACTGCTCGCGGCGCAGCGCGACGCTGCCTGGGGCGAGGTCGCGCGGCGCCTCGCGCACGAGATCAAGAACCCGCTCACCCCCATCCAGCTGTCGGCCGAGCGCCTGCGCCGCCGCCTGCGCAGCGGCATGAGCGAGCAGGACGCCGAGATCCTCGAGCGCGGCACCCGCACTATCGTGCAGCAGGTCGAGACCATGCAGCAGATGGTGAACGCCTTCAGCGAATACGCGCGGGCGCCCGAGATGCACATCACCCGCTTCAGTCTCAATCACCTCGTGACCGAGGTGGCAGACCTGTACCGCCCGCAGGCGCCGCGTACGCGCATCCGCCTCGACCTCGACTCGCGCCTCGAAGGAATCGAGGCGGACCGCGGCCGCGTGCGGCAGATTCTCAACAACCTCGTGACCAACGCGCTCGAAGCGCTCGAGGGCGTCGCGCAGCCGGCGCTCGAGATCGCCACGCGGCTCGAGAGCCAGGGGGATGGCGAGTACGCGAGCGTCACGGTGTGCGACAACGGCCCCGGATTCCAGCGCGAGCTGCTCGGGCGGGTGTTCGATCCGTACGTGACCAGCAAGCCGAAGGGCACGGGGCTCGGGCTCGCGATCGTCAAGAAGATCGTCGAGGAGCATGGCGGCCGCATCGATGCGGACAACCGCCCGGAAGGCGGCGCCCGCGTGCGCGTGGTGCTGCCGGTGATGGACAGTACCCGCTCCGCCGGCGGCGGCGCGCGCGAGCGGCGTGATCAGATGCGGAGGGAAAGGGCATGAGCAACCCACACATTCTCGTGGTCGATGACGAGGCGGACATCCGCGGCCTCCTGAAGGAGATCCTCTCCGAGGAAGGCTATGAGGTGGACGTCGCCGCCAACGCTGCGCTGGCGCGCGCCTCGCGCGCGCGGCAGATCCCCGATCTCGTGCTGCTCGACATCTGGATGCCGGATGTCGACGGCATCACGCTGCTGCGCGAGTGGTCCACCGGTGCCGCCGACGGCTGCCCGGTCGTCATGATGTCCGGACACGGCACCGTCGAGACGGCGGTCGAGGCCACGCGCCTCGGAGCCTTCGACTTCGTCGAGAAGCCGCTGTCGCTCGCCAAGCTGCTGCGCACCGTGGAGCGTGCGCTGGATGCCGGGCGGCGTCATCGCCAGTCTGGCAAGCTACTCGGCGCTGCGCTCACGGCGCCGATCGGCAAGAGCCGCCTGATGCAGCAGCTGCGCGCCGAGCTGCAGCAGGTGGCGGCCAATTCCTCGCCGCTGCTGCTCATCGGCGAGCCGGGCTCGGGGCGCGAAGCGTTTGCGCGCTACGTGCACGAGCACGGACCGCACGCGGCGGAGCCGTTCATCACGCTGATCGCGAGCACGCTGCGCGAGGCGGACGCCGAGAGCCGCCTGTTCGGCCGCGAGGAGGCGGGGGCACGCGAGCAGGGGCTGCTCGAGCAGGCGGGCAACGGTACGCTCTTCATCCACGAGGTCGAGGACCTGCCCGCCGGCGTGCAGCGGCTCCTCTACGGCGTGCTCGAATCGGGCAAGTTCACGCGCGTCGCTGGAGCTGAGCCGGTGGCGCTGCGCGCGCGCCTCATCTCCTCGGCGCAGCCGGGCATCGAGCAGCGCGCCGGCGGCGAGACGCTGCGCCGCGATCTGCTGGCGCACCTCAACGTGCTCATCATGCGCGTGCCGCCGCTGCGCGAATATGCGGAGGACGTTCCGGACCTGCTGCGCTACCACGTCGACCGGGTGGTCGACAGCGAAGGACTCACCTTCAGGCGCTTCAGCGTCGCCGCGCAGAATCGCCTGCGCAACTACCCCTGGCCTGACAATGTGCGCGAGCTCCGCCACCTGGTGCATCGCCTCCTGATCCACGGCGGGAGCGAGGAGATCCGCCTGGAGGAGATCGAGCGCGAGCTCGCCGTGCAGGCGCCGGCCGACGAGCCGCTGGTGAAGCAGGACCTGCTGGCGTTGCCGCTGCGCGAGGCGCGCGAGCAGTTCGAGCGCGCCTATCTGCAGCAGCAGCTGCTGCTCTGCAACGGCAAGGTCGGGCAGCTCGCCAAACGCGTCGGCATGGAGCGTACGCACCTGTACCGCAAGCTGCGGTCGCTGGGAGTGGACTTCAGGAATATCAGCGAGGACTAGCCCTCATGCGCGGGGCCGCGATCGTCAGACAGGACCTTTCGGGGACGCCGCAAGTACGTCCCTGTAGGCTGCGGGCGCGCCATCCCAGGCGCGCACGCCCCCGAAAGCTCCTGTCTGACACTCGCGGCCGTCCTGATGACAGTCAGTGCTGATTATCTGCAGTACGTACTCGACCAGCTTGCCGCACTGAGCAACGTCAGCTCGCGGCGCATGTTCGGTGGCGTCGGGCTTTACAGCGACGCGCTGTTCTTCGGGCTGATAGCCGAGGACACGCTCTATCTGCGGGTCGACGACTCCAACCGGGATGACTACACGGCGCGCGCTGCGGCGCCGTTCCGGCCGTACGCGGACCGGCCGGACGTCAGCATGAGCTACTACGAGGCCCCGGCGGAGGTGCTGGAAGATACGCGGCAGCTCACCGAGTGGGCGCGGCGCTCGGTGGCGGTGGCACAGCGCGCACCGCCGCCGAAATCAGTGCGGCGGCGGCCGCTTCTCCGGTGAGGGCGGGGGCTCCTGAGCCGACGGCGGCTCGCCCGGCGATGCGGGCGGGGGGCTGGCAGCGTCCTTGATCCGTTGCGCCGTCTCCTTTTGCAGCTCGACGATGCGGGGAACCAACGCGCGCACCCGCTCCTGCGTCAGCTGCATCATCTGCTGGGTCGCCTGCGGGAGCTTCGCGACCACGGCCTGACCACCCGGGGAACTATAGAACTTGAGCATTGCGTCGATCTCGCCGGGGGTGAAGTTGCTGCGGTATACCTCGATCATCTGCGGCTCGAGGCGCGGCCAGGCGAGCTCGTCCTTCAGCATCCCCTCGATCTTCGCGCGCATGTCGTCGTGCAGTTGCTGCTGCTGCGCGTTGAGGGGCCGGCCGCCCGTGGCCCGCTCGAGCGCCCCGCGGAGGTTGGTATCCATCTGCGACATGACCGTGTCGATCATCTGACTGGTATGCATGACCCCGAAGAGGCGGCGCACCGATTCCTCGCTCGGCTTGGCGTTCTCGGCGAACGCGGTCGGCAGCCCGAGCAGTGCAACCGCGGCCACCATGCAGATTCTCATGTGCCTAGTCTCCCACACGGATCACCAGCGCATCCACCTCGGCGGCCCGCAGCTGCTTGCGCACCTTGTTGAGCTCGGCGAGATTGGTGATCGGGCCGAGGCGCACGCGGTGCCAGACGTCGGCGTCGATCGCCACGCGCTGCACTTTGGCCTGCACGCCCTGCAGCGCGAGCTGCTGCCGCACGCGCTCGGCGTCGGCCTCGTTGCGATAGGAGCCGGCCTGCAGCACGTACACGCCGGGCCGCTCGATCGGTGCGCCGGCGGGCTGATCGCGCTTGACCTCCTTGTCCTTCTCCGGCACCACCACCTCGAAATTCGGCAGCATCCGATAGAAGTCGTACTTCTCCGAGCCCTTGGCCGGGGACGTCTCGCCCGGCTCGCCGCCGGCGTCCCGCGCGCGGCGCGGATCGGGGCGGGGCGCGTCGGCGAGCTCGGCGGCCTTGTGGCTCCTGCCGCCGGCATAGACGAACGCCACGCTCGCGAGCGCCGCCCCGGCGAGCAGCCCGAAGCCGAACTCGCGCCAGCGCGATAGCTCGAGCGGGCGGCGCGCGGTCCTCTTGTAGTCGCGGGAGGTGAGTTTCGCCATACGCCCGGAAGCTCCCGCGCCTTACATGGTCTCGGGCGCGGAGACGCCGAGGAGCGTCAAGCCGTTGCGTATCACCTGCTGAACGCCGAGCACCAGCGCCAGGCGCGCGTTGCGCAGCGGCGCGTCCTCGACGATGAAGACTTCCGCGTTGTAGTAGGTGTGGAAGGCGTTGGCGAGCTCGCGCAGGTAGTGCACCAGCGCGTGCGGCGCGCGGTTCACCGCCGCCTGCTCGAGCACCTCCGGATAGCGGGCGAGCGAGCGCAGGACGGCCTGCTCGTGGCTCGCGGTGAGCGCAGCCACGGCGGCGAGGCCCGCGGCGCGGTCGAAGGCGAGGCCGCGCGCGGCGAGCTGCTTCATGACGCTCGCGACCCGCGCATGCGCGTACTGGATGTAGTACACGGGGTTCTCGTTGGTGCGTGACTTGGCGAGCTCGAGATCGAAGTCGAGCGGCTGGTCGTGGCTGCGCATGAGATAGAAGAAACGGCAGGCGTCGTTGCCAACCTCCGCGCGCAGCTGGCGCAGCGTGACGAACTGCGCCTCGCGCTTGCCCATGGGAATCTTCTCGGTGCCGCGGTACAGGCTCACGAACTGGATCAGCGGCGCCTCGAGGCAGTCGCCGGGCTGTCCCATGGCGGCGAGTCCGGCTCGCACGCGCGCCACGTAGCCGTGGTGATCGGCGCCCAGCACGTCGATCAGATGCTCGAAGCCGCGCTCGCGCTTGTTGAGGTGGTAGGCGATGTCGGAGGCGAAGTAGGTCTTGTGGCCGTTCTCACGCACCACCACGCGATCCTTCTCGTCGCCGAACTCGGTGGCGCGGAACCACAGCGCGCCGTCCCGGCGGTAGAGGCGCTTCTGGGACTCGAGGACTGCGAGCGCATGATCGATGGCGCCGGACTCGGCCAGCGCGCGCTCCGAGCACCAGTTGTCGAATGTCACGCCGAATTCCCCGAGATCCTCGCGGATATCGGTGAGCATCGCCTCGAGCAGCAGCTCCAGCACCTGGCGGAAGCCGTCGCTACCCAAGAGCTCGCGCGCGCGTGCGATGAGCGCATCGATATAGGCTTCCTTGTCCCCGGCGGGCGCGTCGGCGGGGAGGTTGGCGAGCACGGCGGCGGCCGGGCGCCGCAGCGTCGCCTCGCCGGCCGCGGCCTTCAGGTCCTGCGCCAGCACCCGCACGTAGTCGCCGCGGTAGCCGTTCTCGGGGAACGGCAGCCGCTCGCCGCACAGCTCGAGATAGCGCACCCAGGCGCTCGCCGCGAGGATGTCCATCTGCCGGCCGGCGTCGTTGATGTAGTACTCGCGCGCCACGTCGTAGCCGGCGGCCTGCAGCACGCTGGCGAGCGTCGCGCCGTAGGCGGCCTGACGGCCGTGGCCCACGTGCAGCGGGCCGGTGGGGTTCGCCGAGACGAACTCGACCAGCACGCGCCGGCCGGCACCAAGCGCACTCTCGCCGTAGTGCGCACCGCGCTCGTGGATTGCGGCCAGCTCGCGCGCGTAGGCCTGCGGCGCGAGGTGGAAGTTGATGAAGCCGGCGCCCGCGACCTCGGTGCGTGCCACCAGCTCATTCGCCGGCAGGGCCGCGACGATCGCGGCGGCGAGCTCGCGCGGCTTGACTCTCGCGGCCTTCGCCAGCCGCAGCGCCACGTTGCTCGCGAAGTCGCCGTGCTGCGCCTCGCGGGTGCGCTCGACCACTACGCTCGATGCAGCAGGCTTCTCCGGGAGGAGGCTGCCGGCGAGCTTTTCAAGCGCAGCCTGCAGCAGCTGCTCGAGTTCCTGCTTCAAGGGTGTTCTTCGGCCGACAGCAAAACGCGCGCGCGGCGCCTCGCGGGAAGTTTACCCGAAGCGCCCATGCGGTACGCCGCGCGCCTAGAAGAGCTCGAGCGGGTCGACGTCGAGCGCCCAGCGCGCCCGCTGCGCGCTCTTGAGCGCCTCGACCTGCGGCAGCCAGCCGTCGAGGAACCGATGCAGCACGCGGCGCTCGCGGCTCTCGATCAGGAGCTGCGCGTGGTAGCGCCCGGCGCGCTTCGCCATGGCGGCGGGCACGGGGCCGAGGAGCTTCAATACCCGCGGCGGCGCGCCGGCCGCGGCGCGGGCCTCGGTGAGGAATCCGAGCGCCGCCTCGCGCGTCTTCCCCGAGGCGCGCAGTGCCGCGAGGCGGCTGAAGGGCGGCCACGACGCCTGCAGCCGCTCCTCGAGAGCCGCATCCGTGAAGCCATCGTAGCCGCGCTCGAGGAGGCTCACGAGGAGCGGATGTTGCGGGAACTCCGTCTGGATCAGTACCTCGCCCGGCTTGTTGCCGCGTCCGGCGCGGCCCGCAACCTGCACGATGGTCTGCGCGAGGCGCTCGGGGGCGCGGAAGTCGCTGCTGAAGAGACCCTGGTCGGCGTTGAGCACCACGACCAGCGTCAGGTTGGGGAAGTCGTGACCCTTGGTCACCATCTGCGTGCCGACGAGGATCCGCGCCTCGCCCGAGGACATGCGCCGCACCACCTCATCGAGATCGCCGCGGCGGCGCACCACGTCGCGATCGAGCCGCACGATGCTGACACCCGGAAAGCGCGCGCCGAGCGCCGCCTCGATGCGCTCGGTGCCCTGGCCCACGGGCTTCACCGCGAAGCCGCACTGCGGGCAGCGTTCCGGCAGCGGCGCATCGGCGCCGCAGTGGTGGCAGCGCAGCCGCGCGGCGGCCAGATGCACCGTCAGGCGTGCGTCGCAGTCGCGGCAGGGCGCGATCCAGCCGCACGCGGTGCACAGCAGCGTGGGCGCGAAACCGCGGCGGTTGAGGAAGATCAGCACCTGGGCCCCGGCGGCGAGATGGCGCTCGATCGCGAGCACGGCGGGCGTGGAGATGCCGGCCTCGATGGCGCTCACGCGCAGGTCGATGAGCTTCAGAAGCGGCGGCCGCGATTCACCGGGCCGGCGCAGCAGGCGCAGCCGCGTGTAACGGCTGGCGGCGACGTTATGCAGCGTCTCGAGCGAGGGTGTCGCGGAGCCGAGCAGCACCGGTACTGACGCGTGCCGTGCGCGCACCACGGCGAGATCGCGCGCCGAATAGCGCAGCGCGCCTTCGTGCTGCTTGAAGGAGGGATCGTGCTCCTCGTCGACCACGATGAGCCCGAGATCCTGAAGGGGCGCGAACACCGCGGAGCGCGTCCCGAGCACTATGCGTGCCCGCCCGCTCCAGGCCGCGCGCCACGCGGCGAGGCGCTCGGAATCCGTGAGCGCCGAATGCAGCACCGCAAGCGGTGCCGCGAAGCGCTCACGAAAACGGCCGACCAGCTGCGGGGTGAGGCCGATCTCCGGCACCAGCACCAGCACCGCGCGTCCGCGCGCGAGCGCCTCTTCGGTGAGGCGCAGGTACACCTCGGTCTTACCGCTGCCGGTGACGCCCTCGAGGAGGAAGGCGGCGTAGGCGCGCGAGGCCGCCGCGACCCGCTCGACGGCGTCACGCTGCTCAGGCAGCAAGGTGGGCCCCGCGGCGCGCACCTGCGCCGGCTCCGGGGCCTCGACCAGCGCCACCTCGGCGCGCGCCAGCCAGCCGCGCTGCTCGAGTGGGCGCGCCGCGTCGCGCCACAGCGGTGAGTGCCCGGCAAGGTCGCCGGCCACAGCGGTGCCGCCCCGGGAGAGGAGGAACTCGAGGAGCGCGCGCTGTCTCGGCGCACGGCGCGGTTCGCCGGCCGCGGCGGCGTCGCTCCCTGAGCCGGTGAGTGCCCAGCGCTCCTCGGTTGCGGCGACGCCGGCGCCACGGCGCAGCAGCGCCGGCAAAGCGGCCGCGAGCACCTGGCCGACGGGATGGTGGTAGTACTCCGCCGCCCACCGGATGAGCTCGAGTGCGGAAGCCTCGAGCGCCGGCGCCGCGTCGAGCACCTCGAGGATGGGCTTCAGGCGCTCCGGCGGGAGGTCCGACCTGTCCGCTACGTCCATGACCATGCCCACCAGGCGGCGGCGGCCGAACGGCACCCACACGCGCGCGCCGGGCTTCGGCTCCGCGGCGCCCTCCGGCATGGCGGGCGGGAGGTAGTCGAAGAGCCGCCGCAGGGGGGTGTCGACGGCCACCCTGAACAAAGTGTGAACGGATCCCACCAGATTTAGCTAAATCAATGGCTTGTGATCATCGAGGGCGTCAACCGGGCGGGGTACGCGCGCGTTATACACGCCATGCCCGAGTTTGCTACGCTCGCGTCGCCTTATAGCATGCCGGCCGCACTGCACGGCGACGTGGACCTGACGGACCCCGAAGAGCAAACACAAACCCGAGCGCTGAACCAGTTTCTGGCCGGCGTCGAGCTGAAGGCTTTCAAGATCGCCCAGGCGGCGCTGCGGCACGAGGACGATGCCCTCGATGCGGTCCAGGACGCGATGCTGCAGCTGGCGCGCGCCTACGCGGCCCGTCCGCCCGAGGAGTGGAAGCCGCTCTTCTACCGGATTCTCGAGAACCGCATCCGCGACATGCAGCGCCGGCGCACGGTGCGCGGCCGCGTCATGGCGTGGCTGCCGCTGCGGGGTGAGGATGACGACGAGGATGCGGACCCCGTGGCGCAGGCGCCGAGCCTCGAGCCGCAGCCGGTGCGCCGGCTCGAGCTCGACGAGGCCGTGGGAGCGCTCGAGCTGGCGCTCGGACGGCTGCCGCCGCGGCAGCAGCAGGCATTCCTGCTGCGCACGCTCGAGGGTTTCGACGTGGCGCAGACGGCGCAGGCGATGGGCTGCTCGGAAGGCAGCGTGAAGACTCATTACTTTCGCGCAGTGCAGGCACTGCGCGCGCAACTCGGAGAGCTCTACTTATGAGCCGGGGCGATGAAGCACTGACGGAGTTCGAGCGCAATGCACGCGTGGTCCTCGAGGAGGGCGTGCGGCGCATCGACGCGCGCAAGCGCTCGCGCCTGAATCAGGCGCGCCATGCCGCGCTCGCGCGCAGCCGCAGACGCCGCCGCGCCTGGTGGGGCAGCTTCACGCTGATGCCGGCCGCGGGCGCGGTGGCCGCGGCGCTGCTGGTGGCCGTGGTGCTGTGGCACCGCGAGCCTCAGGGCACGGCGCCGCGGGCGCTCGACGGGCAGCATCCCGCGGTCGAGGACATGGAGCTGCTGACGGATAACGACTCGATCGATCTGATCGAGGGTTGGGACGGCTCGTTCTACGAATGGGCGGCCGCGCAGTCCGATGCCGGTGCCGAGAGCAACACCTGATGTGGCTCCATCGCGCCGCTGCGACCGCGGTGCTGAGCGTCCTGGCGCTCGGCAGCGCCGTCGGCCGCTCGGACGATGCCAGCAAGGCGCCAGCGCCGCCGCCCGCCGCGGGATTTCTCGAGTTCCTCGGCAGCGTCGACCGGCTCTCGGAGCTGAACCCCAACTATCTGCCGCCGCCGGTTCAGGCCAAGGGAGCGCGGCCCGCGAACCACGGCGGCACCAGGCCGCCGCCCGCTCCGCCGCCGCCTCCCCCCGGAGACAAGAACAATGGGTAGCCCGATAACAGGCAAGGTCCGGGTGTCCGCGCTACTCGCCGCGGCGTTGCTCGCCGCGGCCGCGCCATCCTTCGCGCAGGCGCCGCCGCCCGCAGCCGCGCCAGCCCCCGCCGCGGGGAGTCCGCCCGCGCCGGTCCCCTGGTCGAGCCTCTCGAGCGAGCAGCAGAAGCTCCTCGGCCCGATGGGAAGTCAGTGGGGGAACCTGCCGCCCGAGCGGCAGCAGGCGCTCATCCACGGAAGCGAGAGATGGCTCTCGATGTCGCCCGAGCAGCGCGACCAGGCGCACGAGCGCGTCTCGCGCTGGCAGTCGCTGCCTCCGGAGCAGCGCCATGCGCTGCGCGATCGCTGGCAGCGCTTCCAGGCGCTGCCGCCCAGGGAGCAGGAGGCCGTGCGGCAGAACTATCACCGCTTCCAGCAGCTGCCGCAGGCGCAGCGCCAGCAGCTGCGCCAGCGGTGGCGCAACGCCACCCCCGAGCAGCGCCAGCAGATGGTGGAGCACGCGCGCGAGCAGCGCGCCAGGCGCATGGAGCAGCGCGGCGGGGGACGTGCGCCGCCGCCCCCGCACCGCTAGTTTGAAGCTCGGCTGCGGCGGCGGGCACATTGCGCTGCGCGGTCCTTAGCTCCGCGCAAGCCCTGGGCGGCCATCCTGACCGCCCGCTCGGCCCTTCGGGCCTCGCCCATGTGCCTGGGGCGCTACGCTAGTGGCTGCGGGCGTTCGCCTCCCGCACTGGCACCGGGATGTTGCACACGTCGATCCGCCCGGCGGGCACCTTGAACCATTCCTCGTGGCGGTTGCGCCGCGCCTCGACGTAGGCCGCGAAGGTCGGAGTGTCGGTGCGCAGCTCCTCGAGCGGCGTGCGCTCGCCCTCGGGGAGGTCCGCGGCGAGGCGCAGCGAGCGGATCGGCATGCCGCTCTCCGAGGGCTCGTAGAAGCCGAGGGCACCGTGGCCGCGCGGCAGCGCCGACAGGAGCTCCATGCCGCGCACTACGCGCCCGAGCAGCGTCACGTTGCGGTCGAGATGCCGCGGCGCCTGGCCGATCACTGCATAGAGCTCCGTGCCACCGCCCGAGTCGACGTCGTTGTCGCGCCCGGCGCCAACCATGCCGTAGCAGTGCACCAGCCAGGCGCGTCCGAGCTGCGGATCGGCGGCCACCGGGAAACCGTCGAGGAAACCGACCATGGGCGCATAGCTGTCGGGATCGCTGATGCGGGCTATCGCAAGCCCGCGCAGCGAGCGCTCGAACTCGGCGGGGAGCGTGCGTACCGCCTTGTGCAGCGGCTTCTTGCCCTGCGCATCGCCCCACTGCACGACGTAGTTGTCCTGCGAGCGCATGAACGCCAGGCCGTCGAAGTAGCCCTCGCGCGCGAGCGCGGTGACGTTGGCGACGTGATTGGGCGCGAAAACGCCAGCCATCTCGATGATGACGCGCCCCACGGGCAGCTCGAGGTAGAGCGTCTCCTGCGGGTTGAGCGGTCGCCAGTCCGAGGGCGAGGAGGCGCTCAGCACTTCCGCGGTCGTCTGCGCCCTGGGACCCGGCGCGGCCGGCGCCGCAGATGCGGTCTGCACCGCCACCGCACCGAGCAGCACTCCCGCGGCGAGCGCTCCGAGCGCGGTCGGTGCCCTGGGTGTGCTCTGCCTCCGGGGGAATCGCTGTGTGCTCATCGGTCGCGCTCGTCGCAGTGAAAGAGATGCAGCATCCGGTGCATCACCGGGGCGAGGATGATGCTCGCGGCTACCAGGAAGACGAGTCCCGCGTACAGCGCATACCAGCCGGCGAACAGTTTACCCGCGGGTGTCACCGGATTGTTCACCGGCCCCATGCCTCCGAGCAGCATTGCCGCGTTGAGGAATGCGTCGCGCCAGTCGAGATGCTCGTAATGCGCGTAGCCCGCCATGCCGAGTGCCAGCGAGAACGCGAGCAGCAGCGCCGCGAGCGCGCCATGGCGCAGCAGCCGCAGCGCGAACTGCGGGCGCGGCAGCGGCGGGGTGCGGCGCGACTCGTACATTCAGCCGGTCTCCTTCCTCACTTGAGCCGCGTGAAGCCGTCCGCGCTCCAGTCCTCGCTCCCCACCCCGTGATGCACGATGAACAGGCCCTCGGGGTCGTAGCGCTTCTTGACGGAGAGCAGACGCGGGTAGTTCGCGCCGAAGTACGCCTCCTGCCAGCGCTCGTTGAAGAAGTTGCTCTCCGAGAGGTACGAGCCGGCCTGCGGCGCGACAGCCTTGAGCTCCGCGGTCGCCGCATCGATGGCGCGGGCGTCGCGGTGAGCGGCGTCGAGGTCCATCGGCGGCCGCGACTCGCCGGGATAGGAGGGCCGCTCGCCGTCGGCGATGATCGCGAGCGCGAAGGCCTCGGTCACTGCGGGGTTCATGGCGGTGTCGAGCGAGGCTTTGATCGCCGCGGGCGCGGCGAACGCCAGGCCCTTGTTGATGTGCAGACCGACTTTCTTGTGGCGCGAGGCGGCGAACAGCGCCGCGGCGAGACGCGGCTGCGCTCGAGGCTCGATGAGAGCGGCCGGCAGCCACAGCGAGTCGTAGCCGTGGAGGAAGGCGCCCACCTGATCCTGGTCGCCGTGCCAGTAGCCGTGATCCGCAGGGGCCCCGGCCCGCTTGTCGGGAATCATGCTGGGGTTGCCCTGGACCTCCCACCAGCTCCGTGCCTCGTGGCCGCCGGCACCGAGCTCATCCGTGATCTTGAGGTCGGCGGAAAGTTTCGCCCACTCGAAGAACGGCTGCCATGCCGCCCGCGCCTCCTCGCGCGACAGGCCCTGCTGCACCATCGAGATCTCGAGCGAGTTGTCGGACTTCAGCGCGATCTGCTCGCCCCAGTGAGGGTTGGCGAGCCGCTCGGCGTAATGCGCGAGGAAGCGCGCAATGAGCATGCGGAAGGCGCCGTCGCTCTTCGCCTGGATGGCGCCCCAGGCGCCGCCGAAGAACTGCGGCAGCTCGTGAGTGCGCAGCGTCAGGCGCGTCACCACCCCGAAGGTTCCGCCGCCGCCGCCTTTCAGCGCCCAGAAGAGCTCGGGATCGCGGCAGGCGTTGACGAGGCGCACCTGTCCGTCGGCCGTGACGACCTCGGCTTCGAGGAGCCCGGCGGCGGCGTTGCCGAAGCCCCTGGAGAAACTGCCGAAGCCGCCCGACTGGACGAGGCCGGCGACGCCGACGGAGGTGCACCCGCCCCCCTGTACGTAGCGCCCGGCGCGCGTCGTGACCGCGCCGTACGCATCCGCCCACATGCAGCCGGCGCCGAGCGAGACCGCGGGCACCGGGTCGACCTTGCCCGCACAGCCCGCGCCGACGAACTCATCGTGCAGGCGGACGTCGGTGAGCGCACGCGTCCAGACCAGGAGCGAATCGGGGGCGCTCGAGGTGCCGAGATAGCTGTGGGCGCCGCCCTTCACCACCAGGCGCAGGTTGTGCGTGCGCGCGAAGTCGACCGCCCGGGCGACGTCCTGCGCGTGCCGGGCCTTGACCGCGCAGGCGCTGGCGGCGGGCGTCCAGGCATCGAGCCAGCCCGAGACCTGCGTGCCGCCCGGCTGGTCGCCGATCCAGAAGGGGTTGCGCAGGTTCTGCGCGACCTCGCTGCAAGCTGCGGTCGCCGCGTCGGCGACGCAGGGAGCGAACAGCGCATGGGGCTCGAGCAGCTTGCCGCCGACCGCCGCCTCGAGCTCGCTCCACTGCGCCGGCGTCGGCCAGTAGGGGTCCTTGGGCCGCACGCGCGCGAAGGGCGACATGACACGCGCCGCGAGGCGCGCCGGCGCCGCGAGCGCCAGCGGCGCCGCCAGCCCGAGCTTCAAGAGATCTCTGCGCTGCATCGCGACACCTCTCCTCAGGCGGCGCCCCGCCGAACGGCGATCAGCGTCCGCTTCAGTCGACCGCCTTAACCGCCGCGATCAGCTCCGCTCCGGCCTTCTGCGCGTCCCCGTACAGCATGCGGGTGTTGTCGAGATAGAAGAGCGCGTTCTCGATGCCGGAGAACCCCGCGCCCTTGCCACGCTTGATGACGATGACGTTCTTCGCCTTGTCGGCGTTCAGGATCGGCATGCCGTAGATGGGGCTCGACTTGTCGGTGCGCGCCACCGGGTTCACCACGTCGTTGGCGCCGATGATGAGCGCTACGTCCGCGGTCTCGAACTCGGCGTTGATCTCGTCGAGATCCGAGATCAGGTCGTAGGGCACTCCCGCCTCCGCCAGCAGCACGTTCATGTGGCCCGGCATGCGCCCCGCGACCGGGTGAATGGCGAAGCGGACGTTGACGCCGCGGTCGATCAGCAGCTGGCACAGCTCCCAGATCTTGTGCTGCGCCTGGGCCACGGCCATGCCGTAGCCCGGCACCACGATGACCTTGGAGGCAAACGCCATCATCACGCCGACGTCGGATGCCTCGATGGGCTTCAGGCTCCCGCTCACCGTCCCGGTCGCCTCGCCCCCCGTGTCGCCGAAGCCCGAGAACAGCACGTTGCCGAGCGAGCGGTTCATCGCCTTCGCCATCAGCTGGGTGAGGAGCGTGCCGGCCGAGCCCACCACGGTACCGGCGATGATCATCGCCGCATTGTCGAGCACGAAGCCCTCGAGCCCGACCGCGAGCCCGGTGAGCGCGTTGTAAAGGGAGATCACCACCGGCATGTCGGCGCCGCCGATCGGCAGCGTCATGGTGACGCCGAGCACCAGCGCCAGCACGAAGAAGCCGGTGACCACCGCGGGGCCGGCGTTGAGGTGAGCCGCCACCATGGCGCCGAGCCCGAACGCCGCGGCGAGGATCAGGAGATTGAGGATCTGCTGACCCGTAAAGCGGATGCTGCGCGTGATGAGACCCTGGAGCTTGCCGAAGGCGATGGCGCTGCCGGCGAAGGACACCGCCCCGATGATGCCGCCGAGGACGGCGAGCGAGGCGGAGACATAGCCTTGCGCCCCGCCGCGGTAGAGCTCGACCGCCGCGATGGCCGCCGCCGCGCCGCCGCCCATGCCGTTGTAGAGCGCGATCATCTGCGGCATGTTGGTCATGGCGACGCGCTTGCCGCTCCACCAGGCGAACACTCCGCCCACCAGCATCGCCGGCAGGATCAGCCCGTAGTTGGACATCCCGGGATAGAGGAAGGTGATGAGGGTCGCGACCGCCATCCCGGCGCCCGCCCACAGGATGCCGCTGCGTGCCGTCACCGGGGAGCTCATGCGCTTCAGGCCCATGATGAACAGCACCGCGGTGACGAAGTAGCTCGCCTGGATCGCGAGTCCCGCCGACAGCCAGGCCGGCATCAGTGCGTTCCTTTCTTCGCGCCGCGCTGCCCGCTCGACTTGAACATCTCGAGCATGCGCTCGGTCACGACGTAGCCGCCGACGGCGTTGCCGGCCGCGAGCAGCACGCCGATGACGCCGATGGTCTTCTCGAGCGTAGTGACGGCGTTGCCGAGCGCGACCATCGCGCCGACCAGCACGATGCCGTGCACGAAGTTCGAGCCCGACATGAGCGGCGTGTGCAGGATCACCGGCACGCGCGAGATGACCTCGTAGCCGGTGAAGGCCGCCAGCATGAAGATATAAAGTGCCACCATTCCGGTCATGTCAGCCCCCGAGAGCCTTGGCCGTCGGCTCGTGTTTGATCGCGCCGTCGCGCGTCAGGCACGATTGCGCGAACACCTCGTCGTTCCAGTCGATCGCCAGCTCCCCCTTGGAGAGGGCGGGCTTGAGAAAATTGAAGAGATTGCGCGCGTACATCTCGCTCGCGTTGTAGGCGAGCTCGGCGGCGAGGTTCACCGGCCCCACGATCTTCACTCCCTGGTGCTCGAGCACCTCGCCGGCCCTGGTGAGTTCGCAGTTGCCGCCCTGCTCGGCGGCGATATCGACCACGACCGAGCCGGCGCGCATACGCTCGACCGCGGCGCGCGAGATGATCTTCGGCGCCGGCCGGCCGGGGACGGCGGCGGTGGTCACGACCGCATCCGCCACCGCGATGCGCGCATCGAGCGCTTCCTGCTGCTTCGCCTTCTCCTCGGCGGTGAGCTCGCGTGCGTAGCCGCCGGCGCCTTCCGCGCTCACCCCGGTCTCGACGAACTTCGCTCCGAGCGACTTGACCTGCTCGCGGGTGGCGCTCCTCACGTCGTAGGCCTCGACCACCGCACCCAGGCGCTTCGCGGTGGCGATCGCCTGCAGCCCCGCGACGCCGGCGCCGATCACGAGCACCTGCGACGGGCGGATGGTGCCGGCGGCGGTCGTGAGCATGGGGAGGAACTTCTGCAGGTGGCTCGCGGCGATCAGCACCGCCTTGTAGCCGGCGATCGCCGCCTGCGAGGAGAGCGCATCCATCGACTGCGCCCGCGAAATGCGCGGCACCAGCTCCATGGAGAAGGAGGTGAGGCGCCGCTCCCTGAGCGCGCGCACCTCGGCGGCACGCGCGTAGGGCTGCATGAAGCCGATCACCACGGCGCTGGCCTTCAGCTGCCCGATCTGTGCGACGGTGAGCGGCTGCACCGTGAGGAGCACGTCCGCGGCCGCGAGCACCGCCGCGGAGGAATCCGCCCACGCTACATTCTTATAAGCGGAGTCGGGAAAGCGCGCGCGCTCGCCCGCGCCGCGCTCGAGGAGAATTCGCGCGCCTTCCTTGCCGAACTTGTCGGCAATCTCCGGAGTCAGACTGACGCGTGTTTCCCCGTGCGCGCTCTCGCGCAGCGCGCCTATCGTCGCTGGCATTCAGTATCCCTCGCAGTGCCGTGGCTGCCCGGCCACGCGACTTGAAAATTTCAATTTAATTAAGATGTTGCGGTGTTGAATTCTTGCACAAAAGTGCCGTATCTTACAGCGTTATGCCCGGGATCGACCTCGATCGTGCTGACCACGGCCTCCTCGACGACCTCGCGGTGATCGCCACACACGCGCCGCGCGGGCTATCGCAGCTCGTGCTGCGCACGGACGTGGCCGGGATGCCGCTCGAGTGGATCGATTACAAGGAAGCCGCGCGACTTTACACCCAGAGCCAAGTCGCATACACGTGCGGCTCGCTGCTCTATGAGCTGTACGGCGGCACCAATGCGCGCACCGGGCGCCGCACCGTGCTCGAGGTGAACTCGATCGTCGCCACGGTGGGCCACACCGGTAATCCCGGCAACACGCGCCACGACTACATCCCGCCGCTCAACAACCAGACCCTGTTCCGGCGCGATGCGTACCTGTGCATGTACTGCGGGCTGCGCTTCCCCTCGCGCGAGCTGTCGCGCGATCACATCCGCCCCTTCAGCCAGGGGGGCACGGACATCTGGACCAACGTCGTGGCTTCCTGCCGCCGCTGCAACAACCAGAAGGCCTCGCGCACTCCCGAGCAGGCGCGCATGCAGCTGATCGCGGTGCCGTTCACGCCTACCTACGCGGAGTACATTTTCCTCAAAGGGCGGCGCGTGCTGGCCGACCAGATGGAGTACCTGGTGGCGCACTTCCCGCGCACCAGCCCGCTGCACGACCGTATCCGCACCTATTTGAGCTAGTTAATTGGGCAAAAGTCGCCTGCGGCGCTTTTGCCGGACATCAGCTTTGTTGCCGGCGGCAACAGGAGCGACTTTTGCCGCCTGCGCATCAGGGATGCGGTTTTGGCGGGTACGTCCGTGTGACCGGGAGACGGTCAGGGCGCGTGACGGTCTGGGGCGCCGCCTGCTAAGGTCCGCGGCGTGATCTTCCTCGTCGACGCCTCGGTCTACGTCTTCCGCGCCTACCACTCGATGCTGCCGGATATGCGCGATGCGGACGGCAATCCGACGCACGCGGTGTTCGGCTTCGCACGGTTCCTCGGCGATCTCATCGAGCGCGTGCGCCCCGCCTACATGGCGGTGGCCTTCGACCAGCGTGGCCAGCACTCCTACCGGCGCGGCATCTACCCCTCGTACAAGGCCAACCGCGAGCCGGCCCCGGCGGCGCTGACGCAGCAGTTCGGGCGCTGCCGCGAGCTGTGCCGGCATCTGGGTATCGCGGAGTTCGTATACCCGGAGTACGAGGCCGACGACATCATCGGCACGCTCGCGGGAGTGATGCGCGCGGCCGGCGTGCGCGCCGCCTTCATCACGCGCGACAAGGATCTCGCGCAGCTGATGCGCGACGGCGACCTGTTCTGGGACTTCGGCGCCCGCGGACAGTTCGGCTATCACGACATCGAGCGCCATTTCGGCGTGCAACCCGAGCGCTTCGCCGATTACCTGGCGCTCGCCGGGGACGAGTCCGACAACATCCCGGGCGTGCCGGGCGTCGGACACCGCACCGCCGCCTCGCTCATGAAGGCGTTCGCCTCGCTCGATGACCTCTACGACGATCTCGAGCGTGTCGCCCGCCTCAAGATCCGCGGGTCGGGCACGCTCGGCGCACGTCTCGCCGCGCATCGCGATGCGGTGTATCTCGCCCAGCGGCTCACGCGCATCGCCTGCGACCTGCCGCTCGGCGTCGGCGCCGCCGGGCTCGTGCGCCGCGCTCCGGACCTTGCGGCGCTGTCGCGCCTCTACGACCGGCTCGGCTTCGGTCCGTTCCTGCGTAAGCAGGGGACGCGCCTGGCGCAGCTGCCCGCGGCGTACGCCTGAAGCGCACGCTTGCTGCGCGCCATGACGCCATGGAGTCCTGGCCAGCGGTCGCGGCGGAGCTGACGCTTCTCACCGGCACGAGCTTCGGACCCGAGCCCGAGCGGCGCGTCGCCGGCGGCAGCATCAACCGCTGCTACCGCTGGCCGACGGAATCGGGCCCGGCGTTCGTCAAGGTGGCGGCAAGCGCCGCCGCGCCGATGCTCGAGGCCGAGGCCGCCGGAATCGCCGAGCTCGCGCGCGCCCGCGCGGTGCGCGTGCCGCGCGTACTGGCGTGCTCCCGCGCCGGGGCGTCGGCCTTTCTCGCGCTCGAGTGGCTCGAGGCCGGCGCCGCCACCGAGGCGAGCGCCGAGCGCTTAGGCCGGCAACTCGCCGCGCAGCACGCCGTCACCGCGCCGCAGCACGGCTGGTGGCGCGACAACACCATCGGCAGCACGCCGCAGGCGAACGGTGCCATGGACTCGTGGCCGGAGTTCTTCCGCGAGCGGCGCCTGCGCCCGCAGCTTCGGCTCGCCGTGGCGAACGGCTTCGGCGCGCTGCTGGAAACGCCCGGCGAGCGGCTGCTCGAGGGGGTTGGAGCGCTCCTTGAGACGCATCGCCCGCAGCCCTCGCTCCTGCACGGGGATCTGTGGGGCGGCAACTGGCTCGCGACGCCCGACGGCGAGCCGGCGATCTTCGATCCGGCGGTGTACTACGGGGACCGCGAGACGGATGTCGCGATGACCGCGCTCTTCGGGGGTTTCGGTCCGCGCTTCTACCGGGCCTACGCTGCGGCGGCCCCGCTGCCGCCCGGGGCGGAGCTGCGGCGCGAGCTCTATAACCTCTATCACGTGTTGAACCACGCCAACCTCTTCGCCGGCGGCTACGCCGCGAGTGCGCGCCGCGTGATCGAGCGGCTGCTCGCGGAGCTACGCGGTTAGAGGCTATGCTGCGCACCCGGCCCCGTGCCGGCGCAATTCACTGTCCTGAGGGGTGAGTATGGCGGTCGCGACGACGGACAAGAGCATCGAGTCGGTCCTCATCGAGCAACGCACCTTTCCGCCGTGGCCGGAGTTCACGGCGCGTGCCCGCGTCAGACCGAAGGACCTCGAGACGCTGCGCAAGCGCGCCGCCGACGATCATGTCGGGTTCTGGGCCGACCTCGCCTCGCAGGAGCTCAGCTGGCAGCGTCCGTTCACCGTGGCGCTCGACGAGGAGCGCGCGCCCAACTACCGCTGGTTCACCGACGGGCGCCTCAATGCGTCGTGGAACTGCCTCGACGTGCACCTGAGCGAGCGCGGCCACAAGACGGCGGTCATCTTCGAGGGCGAGCCCGGCGACGTGCGGCGGCTCTCCTACCGCGAGCTGCACGCCGACGTCTGCCGCTTCGCCAACGCGCTCAAGGCCTCCGGGATAGCCAAGGGCGACCGGGTGGTCATCTACATGCCGATGGTGCCCGAGGTGCTGGTGGCGATGCACGCCTGCAACCGCATCGGCGCCATCCACTCGGTGGTCTTCGGCGGCTTCTCGGCGCCCGCGCTCAAGGATCGCATCGAGGACACCGAGGCGAAGCTCGTCATCACCGCCGACGGCGGCTGGCGCGGCGGCGCAGCGGTGGAGCTCAAGGCGAACACCGATCACGCGCTCGCCGCCGGCTGCCCGACCGTGAAACGCGTCATCGTGCTCAAGCGCACCGGCCTGCCGGTGCCCATGGACGCGAAACGCGACGTCTGGTGGCATCAGGTGGTCGAGGGACAGCCGCCGTCCTGCGAGCCCGAGTGGGTCGAGGCGGAGCATCCGCTCTACATCCTCTATACCTCCGGCTCCACCGGCAAGCCGAAGGGCATCCAGCACGCCACCGGCGGCTATCTGCTCGGCGCCAAGGTCACCACGCAGTGGGTATTCGATCTGCGCGACGACGACGTGTTCTGGTGCACCGCGGATGTCGGCTGGGTCACCGGGCATACCTACATCGCTTACGGGCCGCTCGCCGCGGGCGCTACCGTCCTCATGTACGAGGGCGCACCCACGGTGCCGGACGGCGGCCGCTTCTGGAAGAACTGCCAGGCGCACGGCGTCACCGTCTTCTACACCGCGCCGACCGCGATCCGGGCGCTGATGAAGCTCGGCGACGACCTGCCGCGCAAGTACGACCTGTCGAAGCTGCGCCTGCTCGGCAGCGTCGGCGAGCCGATCAACCCCGAAGCGTGGATGTGGTATCACCGCGTGATCGGCAAGGAGCGCTGCCCGATCGTCGACACCTGGTGGCAGACCGAGACCGGAGCGATCCTGATCGCGCCGCTCCCGGGCGTGACCGCCACCAAGCCCGGTTCCTGCACGCTGCCGCTGCCCGGCATCGATGCCGACATCGTCAACGATCACGGCGAGTCGGTGAAGCGCGCCGACGCCGGCGGCTATCTCGTGATCCGCAAGCCCTGGCCGGCGATGCTGCGCACCATCTGGCGCAACAACCCCCGCTACGTCGAGGGTTACTGGTCCAGGTTCCACACCCGCTGCTACGTCGCGGGCGACAGCGCGCACCGCGACAAGGACGGCTACTTCTGGATCATGGGCCGGATAGACGACGTGCTCAAAGTATCGGGGCATCGTCTGGGCACCATGGAGATCGAGTCGGCGCTGGTCGCGCATCCGCGGGTCGCCGAGGCGGCCGTGGTCGGCAAGCCTCACGAGATCAAGGGCGAGTCGGTGTTCGCCTACGTCGTGCTGCGCGGCCCGCGCCCCACCGGCGACACGAGCGCTCTCACCAGGGAGCTGCGCGACTGGGTGGGCGAGCAGCTCGGTCCCATCGCCAAGCCCGACGACATCCGCTTCGCCGACAACCTTCCCAAGACGCGCTCCGGCAAGATCATGCGCCGGCTGCTGCGTGCGGTCGCGAACGGCGAGGAGCTCACGCAGGACGTCTCGACGCTGGAGAATCCCGCGATCCTCGACCAGCTGCGCGGCGCGGACAAGGGAGCGAGGGGCGGCGCGGCCAGGCCAGCCAGGGCAAGGTCGGCGGCGAAGAAGCCCCGCGCGGCCAGGCCGCGCAAGGCCGCCCGGGCGACCAAAGCGACCAGGAAGAGCAGGCCGAAACGAGCCGCCGCGCGCAAGCGCAAGCCGGCGAAGGCGCGCAGGACGCCGCAACGCGCCGCGCGCCGCCGCGCGGCGCCGCGGCGCAAGCGCTAGGCCCCGAGCTCCGTGCCCGCGGTCGCGTCGAGTCCTAGCACGACGAGCTGCTGCTCGAGCCGTTCGCGGAGGTTGCGCGGCCGATCGAGCGCCATGCGCTTGAGCGCGGCCGCGTGCCGCGGCCCGGGGCTTGCGCCGATCGCGGCCGCCGCTGCGGTGGCGAGCAGGGCGCGGGTCGAGCCGGCGCGCGCATCGAGGTAGCGAAGCGCGCGCACCAGCGCGGTCTCTTCGGCTGTGAGGTCGGTGCCGAAGGGATACTCGCTGAAGAATCCCCTGCGGCGATGCTCGGCGAAGGTGCGCGCCAGGTGCTGCGGCGTGTTGTCGCGGCAGGCGTCCGGGATACGGTAGTCGGCGCGGATCTTGCCGGCGCGCACGGCCTGCGCCAGCAGCCCTTCCTGGAAGCGCGAGTCGGCGACGTTGAGCAGCGCCATGATGATCTCCTCGTCGGTGCGGCCGCGCAGGTCGGCGGCGCCGTATTCGGTGACCACGATGTCGCGCAGGTGCCGCGGGATAGTCTCGTGGCCGTAGCTCCAGAGGACGTTCGAGGTGCTGCGGCCGTGCTCGCTGCGTGTGGCGCGCAGGCACAGGATCGAGCGCGCCCCGGGCAGCGCGTGCGCCATGGCGACGAAGTTGTACTGGCCGCCGACGCCGCTCACCACCCGCCCGCTCTCGAGGGCGTCGGAGACGGCAGCCCCGAGCAACGTCACCATCATGGTGCTGTTGATGAAGCGCGCGCCACGGCGCTGCAGGGTGCGCAGCTCCTGGTCCGCGCCATAGAGCTGGTTGATGTAGCCGACCCCGCGCATGCCGAAGCGGCCGCGGGTGCTTTCGGGCAGGTCGCGCAGCGCCGCGTAGAACCCGCGGGGACCGACGAAGAATCCGGCGTGCAGCACCTGGCCGTTGCGCAGCTCGCGCCCCAGGCACTCGCCGAGGCGCGCGCGGCTCGCGGGGTCGCCGAGGTCCGCCTCGATCCAGCCGCCGCCGCGGCCACGGACGCGCCCCGCGTCAAACTCGACGTCGGCACGGAACACGCCGTGGTGCTGCAGCTCGGCGAACTCGGCGGCGCTCAGGCGCGGCCCCATGCCGGCCTCGGCCAGCAGCCCGAGGATGCCTTCGTCGAAGCGCTCGCCGATCCGGCCGGCAGCGAGCAGCCGCTCGAGCGCCAGACAGTCATACACCGGGCGGCGCAGGACTCCCGCGTGATACAGCTCGAGCAGCTGTGCGACGAACATCTCCGTGGCGGCGTACAGGCCGCTCACGAACGGCTCCGTGCCCCCAACCGCTGCGCGCAGCGGCGCCGCCGTGCCGTGCGGATCGAGCGCCTCGAGCGCGGCGCGCCAGGAGGCGTTCTGCTGATGGCGCAGCAGCAGCGCATAGATCGTCGCCTCGGCCAGCTCGCCGATGCCCACCTGCAGCGTGCCGCCATCGCACACCAGGCTGCTGGCATGCATGCCGATGGCGTGGTGGGCGATGCTGAGCGGCGGGTTCGGCGGGCAGAACAGGTCGTAGTCGTAGCGCGGATCATCCACCAGGAAGTCGAAACGCCGCGGGTCCACCTGCGCGTGGCCGGTCATGAAGGGCATCTGCGCGTGGGTCTCGCCTACCAGCACGATGTCGCGACCGGCCTGGCGCTCCGCGTCGATGAGCGGCAGCAGGTCGGCGGTGACGTCGGCATTGGACCCGAGGCTGAGCAGCATCTCGCCGTCCTGTGCACGCCGCGCCACGAGCTGGGCGATCACGTTGACGCCGCGCGCCAGGCAGTCGCGCGCCACGTGGGTGTAGTTCGAGCACAGGTAATCACGCTGCGCCTGAGTTGAGCCGAGGAACTGTCCGAGTGTCAGGAAGAACTCGCTGACGCGCACATTGGCGGGCAGCGCGTCATGCAGCAGCGCACGCGCGTATTCGGGCTCGACGTAGTTGCCGAACACGCGCGCGACCAGCGGCGTCGTCAGGCGCGCCTCCAGCGCCGAGCGGGCGCCCGGCTTCAGCAGCGACAGCGCCGTCAGGATGGTGAGGTCGATGCCCGGATCGCGCAGCGCGCGGCGGTAGAACTCGTTGACGAGCGGATTGGGCTTGCCGATGCCGAGCGGCAGCGCCAGCACGATGCGCGATCCCACCCGCCGCAGCACCGCGTCGACGCAGTGTCCGACGTCGTTGAATATTTCAGGCATGCGAGTTGTGGCATGCTCCCCGATGACGACGCGGCGCGTCAACCGCGCGCCGCGCACCCAAGGAGCGCGACATGGCATCGCAGAGGCAGGCCATCGAGGCACGCAGCGTCACGGCGCAGAGCCGCTCGAGTTATCCGGAGCCCTACCGCTCGCGCGTGCTGCCGCGCGAGAAGCGCCGCCTGGGCGATGCTTTCGGGCTGACGCGCGTCGGCATCAACCAGACGACGCTGCCGCCGGGCAAGGAGTCGTCGATGCGCCACTGGCACACGCGCGAGGACGAGTTCGTGTACGTCCTCGAGGGGGAGGTGGTGCTGCGCACCGGCGCCGGCGAGCAGCTGCTCACCGCCGGCATGTGCGCCGGGTTTCCTGCCGGCGTCGAGGACGGGCACCAGCTCATCAACCGCAGCGGCCGCCCGGCGGTCTACCTCGAGGTGAGCAACCGCGATCCGGAGGACGAAGGGCGCTACTCCGAGCCCGACGTGGACCTGGTGTGGAACGCGCCGCACGCCCGCGGCAGGATGAGCCGCCGCGACGGCAGGCCGTACTGATCTATAGGCCAAAATCGTCTGCGACGATTTCGGCGGACATTAACTTCGATTGTCGCCGGCGAAAGGCGTGACTTTCGCCGGCTGCGCAGCAGGGAGCGCTCCTGCGGACAGTGCCAGCGCCCGAGGCGAGGCTCTAGCGCGATGTGCGCCTCAGGCGCAGTGCGAACGACACCGTGACCTCGTTCCCGGCCTGGTCGGTGGCTTTCCAGTCACCCTGGCCGACGCCGAAGTCGAGGCGGCGCACCAGCGTCTTGCCCGTCATGAAGGCGACCGCGGCGCCGCCTTCGGTGGCCTCACGGAAGGTGAAGGGCACTTTTGTCTCGCGAGTCACGCCGCGGATGGTGAGCGCGCCCTCGGCCTCGTAGCCGGCCGCGGTCTTCACGATGCGCGTGGCGAGAAAGTGCGCCTGGGGGAATTTCGCCACGGCGAACAAGTCATCTCCGCGCAGGACGTCGTCGCGATCCACGTCGCCGGTATCGAGCGCGGCGACCTCCACCGTGACCTCGAGCCGCCCGCCGGCCGGCTCCGGGCCCGGACAATCGAGCGTCACCGTGAAGCGCGGGAAACGCCCGGTGTTCTTCGCGCCCGCCTGCAGGAACGTGAACTCGAGCGAGCTCTTCGCCGGGTCGAGCGTGTAGTGCGCGGCCGCCGGGGCGGCGGCAGCCGCCGGCGCAGCAGCGGCGCACGCCCACCCGGGAGCGCCGGCGGCGAGCAGCGTAGCGGCGAGTATCGGCGAGAGCATGGCGTAGCGCATCGAGCGGCTCCTTCCCGTGGGTTGTGCGGCTCAGGTGCGCGTGAACGGCAACATGCGCCGCAGCACGTCGTCCTTGTGCACGAAATGATGCTTGAGGGCTCCCGCGACGTGCAATCCGATCACCGCGAACAGCGTCCAGGCCAGCGTGTGGTGCGTCACCAGCAGCGCCTCATACAGCGGGCGGCTCTTCGGCACCAGATCCGGCAGCTGGAAGAACCCGAACCAGCTCACCGGGAACCCACGCGCCGAGGACATCGTCCAGCCCGAAAGCGGCATCGCGAACAGCAGCACGTAGAGCGCCAGGTGCGTGAAGCGCGCCATGGTCCGCTCGTAGCGCCTGAGAGTCTCGGGCAGGGGCGGATGCTCGTTCAGCCAGCGCCACGCGAGGCGCAGGATCACGAGGCCGAGGATCGTGATGCCGAAGGACTTGTGGCGCGCCAGCAGGGTCAGCTTGCGCACTCCGGCCGGCAGGTCGTCGGCCATCTCCGCGAGCGTTACCTGCGCGATGATCAGCGCGACAATGAGCCAGTGGAATGTCTGCGCGATCGCGCCCCCGCGGCGGGTCGTGTTGCGGAGGGCCATGACCTTTAAGCTTAAAGAGGTGCAGGACGGTTGCAAGACCCGCGCACTGGGCACTTTATTCCTCGCGTTCCTGCTGACCGCGTGCCCCACGCGCCCGCCGCCGCCTCCGCCCGGGGTGCGCGCGGCGCCGCCGCCGGGC
>DAHUXE010000079.1 GCA_027307325.1 Gammaproteobacteria bacterium
CCGCTGCGCGACGACGTGCATGCGCTCGGCGCCCTGCTGGGCGACATCCTGCGCGAGCAGGGTGGCGAGGAGCTGTTCAAGCTGGTCGAGCTCGACCGCGTGGCCGCGATCCGCAGCCGCGCCGGTGAGAGCGACGCGCGCGTCGAGCTCGCGGCCCGCGCCAATACCTGGGAGTGAGATTGAAGCGCAGCGACATCCAGTTCCCTCCCAAGCATGAGCCGCTGCGCGACGACGTGCATGCGCTCGGCGCCCTGCTGGGCGACATCCTGCGCGAGCAGGGTGGCGAGCAGCTGTTCGAGCTGGTGGAGCTGGACCGCGTGGCCGCGATCCGCAGCCGCGCCGGCGAGAGCGACGCGCGCGTGGAGCTCGCCGCCTGCGTGCGCGAGCGGCCGCCGGCACTGGCGCGCGACCTGGTTCGCGCCTTCTCCACCTGGTTCCAGGCGGTCAACCTCGCCGAGCGGGTGCATCGCATCCGCCGCCGCCGCGACTACTTCCTCAAGGACAGCCAGCGGCCGCAGCCCGGTGGAGTCGAGGATGCGATCGCGGGCCTCAGGCAGGACGGCTGGGCGCTCGGCGAAGTGCTCGACCTCATCGGCAGCCTCTCCATCGAGGCGGTGTTTGCCGCCCACTCCACCGACTCGAACCGCCGCACGCTGCTGCGCAAGCAGCAGCGCATCGCGCACTGCCTGCTCGAGCGGCTCGACCCGGCGCTCACGCCGAGCGAGCAGCGCAATCTCTGGAACAGCATCCGCATGGAGATGACGGCGGCGTGGCAGACCGAGGAGCTGCCGCGCGAGCGGCTCACGGTCGCGGACGAGCGCGAGCAGATCCTGTTCTATCTGCTCGAAGTCCTCTACCAGGTGGTGCCGGCCTTCTACGAGGAGATCGCCCAGGCGCTCGCCAAGGTCTATGGCGCGGAAGCGGCCGCGGTGCGCGTGCCGGCGCTGCTGCACTTCGGCAGCTGGGCGGGCGGCGACACCGACGGCAATCCAGACGTGCACGCCAAGACCATCCGCGAGAGCCTGGCGCGGCAGCAGGAGGTGCTGGTCAACAGCTATTTCGCCGAGTGCCAGACCCTGGCGCAGCGCCTGTCGCAGAGCGCGAGCCGCGCAGGCATCTCGGCCGAGCTGGCGAAGCGCATCGAGCGCTATACGGCGCTGCTGCCGGCAGCCAGCGCCAGCACGCGGGTGCACCACGAGCGCATGCCCTATCGGCTGTTCCTCGCACAGGTCGGCGAGCGGCTGCGTCACGCCTACGACGGACGCGCCTCGGGCTACGAGGGTCCGCAGCAGTTCCGCGCCGACATGGCGTTGATCGCCGCGAGCCTCAAGGCCAACAAGGGGGCAAACGCCGGCCTCTTCTACGTCGAGCGGCTGCTGCGGCGCATCGACACCTTCGGCTTCCACCTCGCGGCTATCGATGTGCGCGTGCACGCGAGCGTCCTGCACGAGGTGATCGCGCGCGGCTTCGACGATCCGGCCTGGCGCTCGCGCCCGAGCGCCGAGCGGCGCGAGCTGCTGACGACGGCGCTGACCAAGGACCGCGGCCCGGCGCGCGACCTCGAGGCGCTCGGCAAGCGTTCGCTGGCGGTGTTCGAGGCCATAGTGCAGAGCCGTCACCGCTACGGCGCCGAGGCCATCGGCTATTTCATCGTCAGCGGGGCGAGCGGCGCCGACGACGTGCTGGCGGCGCTGCTGCTCGCGCGCTGGGCGTCGGCCTACGACAAGCGCACCGGCGAAGTGGCGCTCGACATTGCGCCGCAGTTCGAATCCGAGGAGGCGCTGGCCGGCTGCGGCGCGACCATCAGGGAACTGCTCGCCGATCCGCTCTACCGGCGGCACCTGCAGGCGCGCGCCGGCCGCCAGTGCGTGGTGGTCGGCTACTCCGACAGCAACAAGCAGGCGGGCGCCTGCGCCTCGCGCGTCATCATCCACGAGGCGCAGCGCGAGCTCGCGCGGGTGCTCGGCTCCGCGGGCGAGCAGACCATCGTGTTTCACGCGCGCGGCAGCAGCATCGCGCGTGGCGGCGGGCGCATCGAGTCGCTGGTGAAGGCGGCGCCGAGCGGCGCCGTGGACGGCGTGTTGCGCATCCGCGAGCAGGGCGCGACCGTGAAGCAAGGCTATGGATTGCGGCCCATCGCGATGCGCACGCTCGAGCGAACCTTCAACGCGCTCGCGCGCGCCACCGCCGCACAGCGGCGCGGCACGCTCAAGCCCGACGACCCGGGCCACCTCGAGTGCGCGGCGCTGCTCGCCGCCGAGAGCCGCGCCGCCTACCGGCGCCTCGTCTACCAGGATGCCGACTTCTACGAGTACTTCCGCGCCATCACCCCGATCGACGTGATCGAGCGCATGCAGATCGGCTCGCGCTCGATCCATCGCGCCGAGGACGCCGGGATCGAGGGCCTGCTGCCGGTGCCGTGGGTGTTCGCCTGGTCGCAGACGCGCTACATGCTGCCCGAGTGGTACGGCGCGGGCGCCGGCCTCGGCGCCGCTCTCGACCGCTACGGACTGCCGCGGCTGCGCGAGATCTACGGCGAATGGTTCTTCATGCGCAACCTGCTCGACGACATCGAGACCATGCTGGCGCGGGTCGACCTCGACATAGCACAGCACTACGATACGCTCGCCCCCGAGGGACTGCGGCGCTTCGCCGGCAGCATCCGCGCCGAGTACCTCGCCGTCTGCCAGCGGATCCTCGCCATCAAGGACAGTCGCGCGCTGCTCGATTCCGATCCGACCATGCAGCGCTCGATCGAGCTGCGCAACCCCTACGTCGATCCCATGAACCTGATGCAGGTGGATCTGCTCAAGCGCTGGCGCGCGCACGGACGCGAGGACCGCGACCTGTTCGAGGCGCTGCTCGCCAGCGTCGGCGGCATCGCACAGGGACTGCAGGCGAGCGGCTGAGGCGCATGAGCCCCGCGGGCACCACTCGCGCCCTCACGGTCCGTCGCGCCGCCGCGGCCGATGTGACGCTCATCCTGGCCTTCATCCGCGAGCTCGCCGTCTACGAGCGCCTCGAGCACGAGGTGGTCGCCACCGAGGCGGATGTGCACGCGGCGCTGTTCGGACCGCGGCCCCACGCGGAGGTCGCCCTCGCCTGCCTCGACGGCAAGCCGGTGGGGTTCGCCCTGTACTTCCACAGCTTCTCGACTTTCGTCGGCAAGCCCGGGATCTATCTCGAGGACCTGTTCGTACGGCCCGAGGCCCGCGGCCTCGGCGCCGGCCGGCTGCTGTTAGCCTATCTTGCGAAGACTGCGCACGAGCGTGGCTGCGCGCGGCTCGACTGGGCGGTGCTCGACTGGAACCAGCCGTCGATCGGCTTCTACCGCCGCCTCGGTGCCGTCGCGCAGAGCGAGTGGACCACCTACCGGCTGGCCGGCCCGGCGCTGCAGCGCCTGGCCGGCAGTCAGCCTTGAAACGCGACTGAGGTCGGCCCGGTGCAGAAGCTCCTCGTACGAAGCTTTGCGATCTCCCTCGACGGCTATGGGGCCGGGCCCGGGCAGAGCCTCGAGAACCCGCTCGGCATCCGCGGCACCGAGCTCATGGAGTGGTTCTTCAACACGCGAGTATGGCGGCGGATGCACGCTCAGGAGGACGGCGGCGAGGCCGGGGTCGATGACGCGGTCGCCGCGCGAGGATTCGAGGGGATCGGCGCCTGGATCCTCGGGCGCAACATGTTCGGTCCGGTGCGCGGGCCATGGCCGGACGACGGCTGGCGCGGCTGGTGGGGCGATGAGCCGCCGTATCACACCCCCGTGTTCGTTCTGACCCACCATGCGCGGGCGCCGCTCACCATGGCGGGCGGCACCGAGTTCCGCTTCGTCACCGAAGGGATCCATGCGGCGCTCGAGCAGGCGCGGGCCGCCGCCGCTGGCCGCGACGTGCGCCTCGGCGGGGGCGTCGCCACAATCCGCCAGTATCGGCGCGCCGGCCTCATCGACGAGCTGCATCTCGCGCTGCGGCCGGTGCTGCTCGGCTCGGGCGAGCAGCTGTTCAAGGACCTCGACCTGCGCGCGCTCGGCTATGAGTGCGCGAGCCAGCTCGCCGGCGAGCGCGCCACGCACGTGTTCCTCAGGCGCCGCACGGACCCGCCATGAGGCAAGTCTGGATCATCGCGACCGGAGGTCCCGAAAAGCTGCAGCTGCGCGAGGCTCCCGAGTTGCAGCCGCAGGTCGGTGAGCTACGCATCGCAGTCCGGGCCAGCGGCATCAACTTTGCCGACATCCTGGCCCGCCAGGGTCTCTATCCGGATGCGCCGAAGCTTCCGGCCGTGGTTGGCTACGAAGTCTCCGGCACAGTCGATGCCGTCGGCCCGCAGGTGGATGCCGCCTGGATGGGCAAGGACGTCTTCGCCCTCACTCGCTTTCGCGGCTACGCCGACAGCGTGGTGGTGCCCGAGGTCCAGACTTTCGAGAAGCCTGCCGTTTTGACTTTCGAGCAGGCGGCGGCGATCCCGGTCAACTATCTGACTGCCTGGCAGTTGCTGGTCGTGATGGGCGCACTGAAGGGCGACGAGACTGTGCTGATTCATAACGCCGGCAGCGGCGTCGGACTGGCGGCGATCGACATTGCCCGGCATATCGGCGCCACGATCTACGGCACCGCGAGCGCTCGCAAGCACGTTGCTCTCAAGCAGCGCGGCCTCCATGAGGCGATCGACTACACCAGGCTCGACTGGGCACGCGAGGTGGCAAGGCTCACACAAGGGCGCGGCGTGGAGCTCATCACCGATCCGCTGGGCGGGTCAGGATGGAAGAAGAGCTATCGCGCTCTGCGCCACACCGGGAGGTTGGGGGTGTTCGGCGCTTCCACGATGACCGAATCGCGGCTCCCTGGCCCGCTGAAGCTGCTCAAGGTGGGCTTCGGGATGCCCTGGTTCAACCCGGTGGGATTGATGAACCGGAATCGGGCAGTGTTCGGGGTCAATCTCGGGCACCTGTGGCACGAGGCGCCGAAGATCCAGGCCTGGACGAGGGCCCTGGTCGATGGGGTAAATGCAGGCTGGGTACGCCCTCATGTGGATCGGACCTTCCCGCTCGCACAGACCGGCGAAGCGCACGCCTATATCGAGTCGCGCAAGAGCACGGGCAAGGTCGTCCTCGTCATCTGATTTCACCGCAACTCCGCGTCGAGCACCTTGATGCTCTTCATCCACTGAAACAGCTGCGCGTTGGTCAGCCGGAACATCGGCACCCATATCGCCAGCTTCGTATCCCAAAAACACAGATGACCGCTGTCGCTCACCTTGCAATGTGGGTAGCGGTTAGGACCGATGGAACCGCCGGGAAATCGTTTCCTCATGACCAGTCCCCGTTTGAGCCAGCTCCCGGCGCAGCGTACGTCAATCGGCGCCTGAACAGCGCAACGTTCTCTGTCGGGGAATTGCGACGAAGACGACGACGGCCATCCGCTGCGCGCCGGCGCCCCGGGTTTCGGCCATTAGCCGACCTTTCAGCGCGGATGCTAAGGTTGCGCGGATGGTTGAGACGCATTTGAGCGCCGCTCAACTCGCCTGGCGTATCGTTCGCTGGCCCGTGGCCGCGGTCGCGCTGCTGATCGCTGTGCTCCTCATCGCCAACGCGGCCGACGAGAACCTCTCGGCCGAGGTGCGGGCGATACTTGCGCCGCCGCCGTCCCGATATCCCGACAGCGAGAACCTGTTCGTGCTTCTTGCCGGGCTCGATGCGCCCGCTGATCGGTCGCCGCTCGCGGCTGGTGAAGCCAACATCGCCGCCTATCGGCGCGTGGTGACTGAGCATCTGCCCTTGCGAGGTATGTCCCCCGCCGAGGTGGGTAAGACGCCCAAGGCTGCGCGACTGACCGTGACGACGGATCTGCCGCAGTGGAACATGCTTACGTCGTCCGTCTGGGAGAATGCCCGGGCAGCGCACCCGGAGCTTGCCAGCTGGACGAGCGAGAATCGCGTCCTGCTCGATCGATACTCGGCCCTCGCCGCAACCCAGGGGTATGAGGAAGAGCCTCTTCGCAGCTCCATCGCGCTCTTCTACGGCGTGCCTCAGTCCCTGCGAGCGCTGTACCTCGCAGGAATCGCCGACGCCGTGCAATCCGCTGCCGACACCGAGCGCCGCGCTGCCATCAAGTCCCTTGCAGACGACGTCGCGCTGTGGCGGCGGATGTTGCAGGGCGAAGGCACGCTGGTGTCCAAGATGGTCGCCACCGCGTCCCTGCACGCAGACTTCATCCTGCTCGCGGACATGATCGAAGACCGCAGCGTGCCGCTCGATCAGATTCAGAACGGCGCTGCGGCGGTACTCGAAGCCTGGCCGGTCGATTCCTGGAAGATCGGCCAGGCGTTCCGGACGGAATTTCGAAGGTCGAGTGCGGTACTTGCAGATGCACGCGAGGATCCCGAGCACTTCCTGCATGCGTTCGACCCGGGCTGGGACTGGGTGCAGAGACGGTCGACCGATCTCGGCCGCCTGCTCGTGAAGCACAATGCGACCCGCAACTTACAGGCGCGCATCCTAGATCGTCTCAGCGCAGTGGCAGATGGCGATCCCGCACGCTACTCGGAGAACGCGCGCGCCTATGTGGACTGGTTCGGGCAGCTCGCGTCATGGAGCTTTCCGGCGATTCTCTACAATCCGATCGGCAAGAGCCTGGTGGACCTCGGGGGCCCGGGTTTCCTCGACTATCCGCTGCGTGTGTACGACGTCGCGGCGTTTCAGCGCCTGGTCGTTCTCGCCTGGCAGCTGCGAGCGCAGAGCGTGGCGCCAGCCGTGGTGCCCGGGTTCATGGCTGCACACCCCGAGTGGTCAACCCATCCGGTAGAGCGGGTGCCGTTCGCGTGGGACGCACAGAGTGGAGAAATCCGGGTAGTGCCGCGCGCCAGGACGCAACCGGGCCGACGGTTCGGGATTCGCATCACGGCCGCCGGTACACGACTCCGCCCTTCATGACGAAGACCACGTGCTCGATCGCGGCGATGTCCGTGGTCGGGTCGCCGCTCACCGCCACCAGGTCGGCCAGCATCTGCGGGCGCACCCGCCCGAGATCGGCGTCGCGGCGCAGGATCCTGGCATCGGTGGCGGTGGCAGCCGTGAGCGCCTCGACGGGTGTCAGCCCCAGGCGCACCAGCCACTCGAGCTCGCGGTAGCTGGTGCCGTGTGCGAATACCCCCACATCGCTCCCGCAGCCGATCGTGACGCCGGCCTTGAGCGCGGTGTGGAACGCCCGGGCTGCCTCCGCCATCGCAGCCGTCGGCGGGCTAGACCCGCGCACGTAATGCTCGAAGTACTCCCCGTAGGCCTCGACGGCGGTGAGGGTCGGCAGGAGCGCCACGCCGCGCTCGGCCATCAGCCTGAAGACCTCGGGTGTCCCGGAGAAACCGTGCTCGATGGTATCGACGCCGGCGAGCACCGCGCGGCGCATTCCTTCCGCGGTATGCGCGTGCGCCGCCACCGGCCGTCCGGAGGAGTGCGCGGCCTCGACCAGCGCCTTGAGCTCCTCCTCGCTGAATGTCGGCTGCTGCGTGCCGCCGGGGCCCCAGCGATAGTCGGCGTACACCTTGATCCAGTCGGCGCCGCGCCCGGCCTGCTCGCGCACCGCGCGGATCACTTCGGGGATGCCGCTCGCCTCCTCGGCTCCCTGCGGCGTGCAGCACACGTCGGGCCTCAAGCCGCGCGGCGCGGGGCCGTAGCTACCCGTAGCGACGATCGCGCGTGTGGCGACGAAGAGGCGCGGCCCGACGATCAGGCCGTCCTCGATCGCCTGACGGAGCGAAAGGTCGGCGTAATCCGCCCCTTCGGTGCCGAGATCGCGCAGCGTGGTGAAGCCGGCCATGAGCGTTGCGCGCGCCTGCACGCCGGCCCGCAGCGTGCGGTAAGGCACCGGCTCCTTCAGCACCTGATCGTTCCACGAAGTCTCGTTGTAAGGATGGAGGAACAGGTGCGAGTGAATGTCCATGAGCCCGGGCAGGAGCGTCGCGCCCGGCAGCTCGATCACCTCAGCGCCCGCCGGGGCATGCACGGCGGCCGCGGGACCCACGGCGGCGATGTGCGCGCCGTCGGTGAGCACCGCCCAGCCCGCGTGCGGCGGCTCGCCCGCGGTCCATACCTGCTTCGGTAGCAGCAGCACGGCACCCGCGGCAGCGCCGTCGGCGGCTGCGGTCGCCGCCAAACCTAAGGCGGACAGCGCGGCGGCGGCGAGTGCGCGCCGGAACGGGTTGCTCATCGCGGGGACGCTAACGATCGGGGCCCATCAGCACGGTCGTATCGTAGCTCTCGAAGCCCTGGATGGCGCGGCCATAGGCGTTGAAGACCAGCCGCTCGGCGACCTTGTCGGCGCGCGCCGTGAGCAGCATGCGCAGCACCACGTCGTCGGCCGGCCGCGTCGCATCCTCGGCGAGCAGCTGCTCGACCACGCGCGTCAGGCGGAACACCAGCTCGTTGACGAACCGCAGGTGTGCACCGTCGTGTACCTGCTCGGCGCCCGGACCGTAGGTGGCGCGCGCCTCTTCCGCGAGCTCGTGCAGGAACAGATTAAGCAGGCGCGCCTTGTCGACGGTACGCAGCTCGCCGAAGAACTCGATCTCGGAGTTGAGATTCATGGCTGCCTCATGCGACCAACGCCCGCGGAGGTTAGGCCGAGGTCGGGAAAAAGTCGATTGGCTTGGTGGCCGTGACCGCATCGACGTCCTCGGCTTGGAACTGGAACAGGCGCACCAGCGAGATGATCTTCTTCTCGAGCTCGGGATCCTTCAGGTCGCTCGACACCACGCGGCACATGGTCACCGTGCCGTTGGGGGCGATGGTGAACTCGAGCACCAGCTTGCCCTGCAGCTCCGCGTTGTCACGCAGGGCGCGCGCGTACAGGTTGTAGATCCGCCCCTTGTTGCGGTCGAAGACCAGCGCGATCTCCTCGGGCGAGCGCGCCGGCTTACCGCCGCCGCCCGAGTGGACGTTGCGGTTGTTGGCGCTGGCGAGCGCCACCGAAGAGGTGACCGAAGTCGCGGTGTGCCCGGTGAGCGAGCCCGCGCCGGTGCCGAAACCGCGGCTGGCGTTGGCGGAGGTGATGCCGCCCGAGCCCGCGCCCACCCTGGAGGTGATGAGGGAGCGCTCGGCGTGCGAGTCGGCGCTGACCGAGCCGGAGAGGTTCTTCGTCTGCAGCGGCGTCAGGTCCATCTGCTCGCGCAGGTCGGCGAGCTCGTCCTTCACCTGATTGAGCTGCCGCTGGGCCTTGCGCCGCGCGAGCTCCTTCAGGTCGACCTGCGGGGGCGGCTTCACCACCGCGAGCTTGGGCTCGACCTTCGGCTGCTCCTGCGGCTTCGGCGGCGGTGGCGGCGGCTTCGGCTTGTTCTCGAGCATCACTTTTGCGAGCCGCGTCGGAATGTCCTGCGCCATTTCGCGCTGCGGCGTCGGCAGCAGCGGAAACAGGATCCCGAGCACCACCAGGACGATGAGCAGCACCCGCAGGATCTTGCGAAAGCGCTCAGCGGACTCCGGGTCACCTTCCCAGGGCAGCTCGTATTCGCGGTAATAGGGAGCGAGAATCATGCTTGGCCTAACCCGTCTTCACCTGGCCGGCGGCAACCGGCTTTTCCTTCTGGATCACGGCAAGGGAAATCTTGCCGTAGTCGGCGTCGGTGCAGGTCTGCATGACGCGCTTCAGGACCTCGTAGGGCAGCGCCTTGTCCGCCATGATGGTGATCTCGCGCTCCGCGATGTCCTGCTCGGTCGTCGCCTGCCCTACCAGCATGGGGCGCTTGAGAGCGGCGCTGAGCGGCGCGATCAGCGGGCTGGTCGCGGCCTCGATGTCCTTCACCCTGGCGATGTACTCGCCCTGCACGAACAGATCCTCGCGGGTGATCATCACCACCACCGATTGCTTCGGCGCCGTCTGCGCGATCGACTGTGGGATCTCGATGCCCTTGGAGTTCTGGATCACCTCGACCTCGGTCGAGTACACGAGCAGGAACGCCACCATGACCGACAGGATGTCGATGAGCGGGATGAGGTTGAGCTGCGCGTCCGCCTTGTGCCGCAGGTGATGCTGCGCCATGCGCCGCGCGCGGTTCGACATGCTCATGAGTGACCTCCGCTGCCCGCGGCGGATCGCGGCGCGGTGGCCGCCGGCGCTCCCGCGACCGGAGCCGCCGCGCCGGGCGTCTCGGTGGTCGAAGGCGCATCCCCGATCGAGATGTCGGGGAACAGCTCCGCCTGCACGGTGCTCATGCCCTGCCCCACCTCGAACACGCGCAGGCGGTCCATGACCTGTACCAGCGTGTCATAGGGGGTATCGGGCTCGAGCAGGATGCTGGCGTCGGTCTTGTCGGGAAACCTGGCCTTCACGCGCTTCAGGTACTCGGTCAGACCGTCGTAGTCGTAGCCGCTCGCCGTATTGGGGAGTGTGGCGAGCGGGCCGGTATTGCGGTCGGCGACCTGCAGCAGGTTCTTGCGCACCATCACCTCGAGCTGCAGTCCCTGCGGCGGCTCCTTCCAGGTCGTGTTCGGCGGCGGCAGGTTCAGCTGCAGGATCACGGTGCGGGAGAACACCGCGGTCATCAGCAGGAACGTGACCAACACCGTGAAGATGTCGATCATCGGAACGAGCAGCAGCTCGGCCGGCTTGCGCACACGGCGCTCCAGCTTGCGATTCTGATAAGAGCGGCGCATGCGCTTCCTTCGGCCGTTGGGGACGCTCGGGCGCTGCGCTTCAGGCGGCCGCGGGGGCCGTCTGCCGCTCGGTGATGGCGTTGAGGAACTTCACCGACGCCATCTCCAGGCTGTCGATCACGTCCGTGGTCTTGGTCTGCAGCCAGGCGTGAATGAACAGCAGCGGCACGGCGGTCATCAGGCCGAAGGCGGTGCAATTCATCGCCACCGAGATGCTCGCCGAGAGCAGGTTGGCCTTCTCTGCGGGGTTCACGGTCGCCACCGCGGCGAAGGCGCGGATCAGGCCCATCACGGTGCCAAGCAGCCCCAGCAGTGTCGCCAGGTTGGCGAAGGTGGCCAGATAGTGGGTGCGCTTCTCGAGCCGCGGCACGACCTCCATCAGGCTCTCCTCCATGGCCTTCTCGATGTCGTCGCGCCGGCGGGCCGATTGAATGCGCGCCAGACCGTAATTGAGGATATGGCCGATGGCCGATGGCGACTTCGAGGTCAGCTGGGCGACGCCGCGGAAGTTGCCCTGCGAGAGCAGCGGCACGATCTCGTTCCACAGGCCGCGATTGCGCGCGGCGGTGTGCGCGAGATAGACCCAGCGCTCGATGGCGATGGCCAGTCCGAACACGAACACGATGGCGATCGGGTACATGAAGTCCCCGCCGCCCTGAAAGAAACGCACGATCAGATTCCAGATCTGCATCTGATTCTCCCGGTCAAGAAACCATCACACATGGGGACGCAAGCATGTGAAAACTGAATGACATATGACGAAAAAGCTGCGACCCAGCTCTCATCCTGAAGGGCTGCAGCGCCTTCCCTCACGGCTTGTCGCCAGAACCCGGCACTGTGCCCGCCTTGGGCCCCGCCGTCTCGGACTTGAGGGCGTCGTAATAGCGATTCTCGCGCAGGAACACGTCGCGATCTATCGGCTGCAGTACGTCGTCCAGCAGGCTGTTGGCGGGCTTGCCGACGAGATCGCCGAGATCGGAGTGCCTCCACGGCACGATGTACAGCACCTTGGGGAGCTCGCGGTTGCCGGTGATGTCGGTCGTCTCGAGCTCGACCCGATCGGGCCCCTTCGCCCCGCGTGCAGCGGGCTTGCCGCCCGCGGCGCTGCCGGCCGTCGCCGTCTTGTCGCCCTTTGGCGCCACGCGCGCAGCAGCCGTGCCGCGCGCGCCGGCGGCGGCCGCGGCACGGGCGGGCGCCGCATCGGGCGTCGTCGCGGCGGTCGTATCGACGGCGGGCTCGAGCTGATCGGGAGACGGCACGGCTTGCGGCGGCCGGGCGGCGGGCGCGGTGCCGGGACTCTGCTGCGCCTGCGCGGACGCGCAGACGATCGCGGTGAGAAGCATGAGAACGGTTCGCATGATCAGACTCCTGCTCGGGGGCTTGCGGCTGCTGTGTTGGGCCGCGTCGCTCCCGGCGTGGTTCCCGGCGCAGCCGGCGGCGCCTCGCCCGGCGCGCCTGCCGGACCCGCGCCCGGCTGCGCGGCCGGCGCCTCCGGCGCGGCCTCGGGCCGTTTCGCCGGCGGCAATCCCAGGCGCTGGCGCAGCTCCGCAATCCAGCTGCCCACCGGCTTCTCTTCGTGCGTGAGCTCCTGGTAGCGGGTGAGCGCGGTCAGTGCCCGCCCCGGATCCCCAAGATAGAGGTCCGACACCACGGCGAGGTTACGCCATGCGGGTGCGAACTGCGGGTCGGCCGAGATCGCCTGCTCGTAGGATGCCGCCGCGTCCTTGAATTCGCCGCGCATCCTCTGCGTGACACCGAGCTCACTCCAGGCGACGGCGCTCCCGGGCTCGTGCTCGACCGCGCTCTTCAGCGCCTGCTCGGACGCATCGAGCCGCCCGGCCTTGCGGTACAGGATGCCGAGATTGGCGAGCGGGGCTGCGAATTGCGGGTACTCGAGCGCGAACTGCTTGAAGCCGAGCTCGGCCTCGGTCGCGTTGCCGGCGCGCATGTAGCCGACGGCGCGCGCGAAGTCCGCGCTGGCCGCGGGCGGCACCGCAGGTTGCTCCAGCGCGACGCCGCCAGCAGCCCCGGCAGCCGCGCTCGAGCTGCCAGCGGCACCCGGCGCCGCGAGGATCGCATTACCGGCGGAACCGCCGGCAGACCCGGCGGGCGCGGCCGCGGGGCTCGCCGTGGCCGCGGGCGCGGGAGTCGTGGGCGCGGGCGTCGTGGGCGCGGGCGGCACGGGCACGGGAGCCACGGGACGCTCGGGCTC
>DAHUXE010000152.1 GCA_027307325.1 Gammaproteobacteria bacterium
GCATGTTCGGCTCGATCCGTGCCGTGACCGCATCCGCGGTCGCGGCCTTCGAGCATCTCGAGGCACAACACGGCCGGCCATTCTCGGTCCGCGACTGGGTGCGTCGGGGGAGGGGAGTGCTGTTCATGCCCTACAGTGCCGGACAGATCGCGGCGCTGCGCTCGATCATAGCAACCTGGGTGCGGCTCGCGATCTTCGAGGCGATGCGCTTTGCCGGCGACGACCAGCGCCTGTGGTTCGTCGTGGATGAGCTCGACTCGCTCGGCGCGATCGATGGGCTCAAGGACGCGCTCGCACGGCTGCGCAAGTTCGGCGGCCGCTGCGTGCTCGGGTTTCAGTCGATTGCTCAGGTCTCCAGTACCTACGGATCCGGCGAGGCCCAGACGCTGGTAGAGAACTGCGGCACCACTTTGATCCTTCGCTGCGCGGGCAGCGAGCACGGCGGGACCTCGCAGTTCGCCTCGCGCCTCATCGGCGAGCGCGAGGTAGTGCACCGGCAGACCGCGCGCGGCCGGGATCGTGAGGGCTGGCTCACCGGTCGCGGCCAGCGCCGCTCGATGAGCGTGAGCGAGCAGCGGATCACCGAAGTCGCGGTGATGGCCTCCGAGCTCGAGCAGCTTGCGGATCTGACGGGGTTCCTGAAGACCGCTTCGTCGAGTGCGTGGTTGCGGGTGAGTTTCCGGCCGTGAGAGCCGAGGGGCCCGCTTGGCCAGCTATCACTTTCACATCAGCTCGGTGGGACGCAGTGCCGGACGGCGCGCCACCGCCGCGGCCGCCTACCGTGCCGGCGAGCGGCTGCGCGATGAGCGCAGCGGACTTCTTTACAATTATTCCCGCCGCAAGGACGTGACGCACACGGAGATCTTCCTTCCGGCACATCTGGCCGGAGCCGCCGATGGCTGGGCCACGAACCGCGAGAAGCTGTGGAACCTCGCGGAGCACACCGAGAAGCGATCCAACTCGCGCGTGGCCCGCGAATACCAGGTCGCCCTGCCGCACGAGCTGAACAACGCTCAGCAGGTCGCGCTCGCGCGCGCGTTCTCGCGCGAGCTGGCCGAGCGTTACCGGGTCGCGGTCGATCTCGCGGTCCACCTGCCGCGCCCCGACGGTGATCGGCGCAATTTCCACGCCCACCTGCTGACCACTACCCGCGAGGTGATGCCCAGGGGGCTCGGCGCGAAGACCGGCCTTGATATGCACACCCGGGAGCGGGCGAGGCGCGAGCTGCCGAGCTCGCGCGAGGAGTTCCGCACGCTGCGGGAGCGGTGGGCGACGCTCACGAACGAGGCGCTGCGCGAAGCGCAGGTTGAGGCGCGCGTCGATCACCGCACCCTGGCCGAACGCGGCATCGACCGGGAGCCGGGGCCGAGTATCCCGATAGCCTCTCTCAAGATGGAGCAGCGCGGCATACGCAGCGCAGTCGCCGATCGGATCCGCGAGACCTATCGCCGGCGCGTGGCGGCTCGCCTGGAATGCGCGGCCGGCAAGGAAGCACCCGCGCAGGTCAAGGACCTCGAGGAGATTCGCCGGCAGGCGCGCGAGGCGTGGCGGCAGCTGCGCGCGCGGGAGGCAGACGGTCACGGCGAGCAGCGCCCCGCCGCGCGCGAACTCGAGGTTCAGGGCCGTGAGCATCCGGGCGCTGAGAGCTCACGCGAGCGTGATGATGACCTCGCACTTTAGGACCGCCGGCACGGACGGGGACGACTGGCCCCGCGCCATTGGGGCGCTGCGCTCTACTCTCTCGTTCGCCTCCTGCTACATCTATGCACCGCGCGGCGCGGGACTGCTGTCAACGGGGGCGCGGCTGCTTTGTCAGCGGGTGAAGACGAGCGATCCCCTGTGGCTGCCTCGATATGCGGGTCAGGTGGCGGAGCTTTGCGAGCGCGAGCGGGTATTTGCGCGGCTGTTCGCACGCGATGCGTGGCTCGTGCCGGTGCCCGGTTGCTCACCCGCGTGCGCCACGTCGACCGCCGCGTGTCAGCTGGCGATGGCCTTCCACGGGCTCGGCCTCGCGCAGGAGGTGTGGCCCGGGATCGCGCGCCGCTTGCCCGTAACGCGCTCGGCAACCGCACTGCTCGGCAAGCGGCCCACGGTTCGGCAGCACTACGAATCGTTCGCGGTCGGCACCAGGCGAGGACCGACGCCGCAGCGGATCGTTCTGATCGACGACGTGATTACCAAGGGGCGCACGCTGCTCGCGGCCGCCGCCAGGCTCCGACGGGAGCTTCCCCAGGCAGATATCCGCGCTTTTGCGCTCGTCCGCACGCTGGGCTTTCTCGATCGGGTGGACCGGCTGCTGGTGCCCTGCGCCGGCGTCGTGTATTGGGCGGGAGGGGACGCGCGGAGAGAGCCGTGAGGGCGCGTTGCTCGGTATGGTTTTCACGCATAAGAGCAGTTAGAAGGCATCGTTGGCTCGGTAACCTTATTTTGGCTATAATCTGGCCAGAATGCCATTTGCCATAGTCCTCGCCCCGGAAGCGGTTGAAGACCTCGCAAGGCTTAAGGCGACGGTACGCTCAGCGGTGAAGGCGGCCCTTGAGACGCACCTGCGCCACGAGCCCCAAAAGACCAGCCGCAGCCGCATCAAACGGTTGCGTGGCGTGTCGCGACCGCAATATCGGTTGCGAGTTGGCGAAGTGCGAGTCTTCTATGACGTGGTGGATGGGGTAGTTGAAGTCCTCGCTATAGTTTCGAAATCGGAGACGACATCATGGCTCGCGCAGTTCGGAAAACCATGAAGGAAGTACCTCTGGCAGAGGTGAAGGACGATTTCTCCCGCTACCTGAAGGAGGCGGCGGCTCGGGAGATTGTGATTACGCGGCACGGCAAGCCCGCGGGCGTTCTAATTGGCTTCGAGTCTGAGGATGATTGGCTAGAGTACCGCCTTGAGAACGATCCACGTTTTTTGAGACGTATCGCGAAGGCTCTCTCGAGCCTTCGTTCGGGCCGCGGCTTTCCTCTTGAAGACATCGAGTAAGGGGTGCCTTCTCATCATTGGAGGGGTCCGTGAGACGCAGCCCGAGGGGCGCCGCTCATCACTGTACTGCGGACGCTGAGGCGTGGTGCGCACCCGCGGCGCCTATCCGGCCGCGGCGGGAACGAGCTTCAGGGCTTCAACTGTCGCCGCGGGCGCGAAGACATTGTGCGCCCGCGACTCCTATCCAGCCGCCTAGGGACCGCCCGATGAGCTTCGTTCGTTCTCAGTGCGGCCTCGGCCTGCGTGCGGCCCCTCAACTTCACCGTTAGAAGGCGCGGTTTCCCTTCGTTTGGGCTGGGTGTACGCTGAGGCCATGGCGGCTTCGAAAGACGAGGTAATCCGCACCGCATTGACGCTTCCGGAAGAGGAGCGCGCGGATCTCATTGGTGCGCTGATAGATAGCCTTGATTCTTCAGTTGAAGCTGGAGCTGAGGAAGCCTGGCGTACAGAGATCGCGCGTCGCGCCAAAGAACTCGATTCCGGCTCGGTGCAAAGCATTCCTTGGGACGTGGTGAAGCAGCGCCTCGCGCGCGCCCCACGTGGCTGAGACCTCCGTCCGGTTCCATCCGCTCGCTGCGGATGAAGCTGAGGCTGCACGCATCTGGTATTCCGTGCGCAACGCCTCGCTGTCCGAAGCGTTTCTGCACGAGTTACACGTTGCAGTGCAGAACATTTCCGAGGGCCCGGAGCGCTGGCCTTCCTTTCACGGCACATTCCGACGCTACCTTCTGCACCGTTTTCCATTCAGCGTTGTTTATCGTCATCGCTCCGGGCTAGTCGAGGTCATGGCGGTTGCGCACCATCGTCGGAAACCGGGCTATTGGCGTGGTCGCTAGGGCCGCGCCCTTCTAACAATCGTTGGAGGGGTCCGTGAAGCGCTTCTGGTTTGGCGCCTCGGGCGCTGAGAAATTGTGCGCCCTCGGCGCCATGTGCCGTGGGTGCCCGACCCCTCAACTTCACCGTCGGCTGACTGATCGAGCGCGCCGCCTACGGCAGTGTCACCCGGTAGGTGAGCATCGCACCGCCCGCGATCGGCACCAGCGCTAGATGCGACTCGTCGCCAGTCGCATACCTGCGGTTCATCGCGAAATGAGCGCTGGAGATTCCGAGCGCGGCTCCCGCGACCGTATCGGAGAGCCAGTGCGCGTTGTGCTTGAGCCGCTCGTAGCTCGTGGCCACGCCGACTCCGTAGCCGAGCAGGCGGCGCACCAGCCGATAGTCATCGTTGCCGGATTCCGCGAGCACCGTGCCGATGGCGAAGGCGGCGGTCGAGTGCAGTGAAGGAAACGAGTCTCCGCCCCCCTTGAACCACTCGTTGGGGTCGCTCGCCGCATCCGGTCGCTGACGCCCGGCCGCGAACTTGAGCGCGTAGGCAGTGACGCCGCTCAGCGCTCCCGCTTCGACCATCGCCCACCCCTCGCGGTAGCCGTCCCGATCCTGGGTGAGGAGAGCGAACGCCCAGGTGCCGCCGAAGACCGCTGCAGCGGGGACCGCGTCCTTGGTATCGTTCGTGTTGGCGCTCGAGACCGGGCCGGTTCCGACGAAGTGCGTTCTCACCTGACTGTCATAGCGATGGGCCAGGCCGATCGCGAGCACGGCGCCGCCGAACCATGCCCAGTCGCTGCCGTCCCAGCGGAGCGGCGCCGTGAAGTAGCCGCCGACGTCGGAGAGGTATGACCGGGTGCCCGAGGGCGAAGCCGGCGCCGGCGGCTGCGCCGGCTCGGCCGGCGGTGCGGGCGCTTGAGCGGTGGCGCTCTCGGGTGCCTCGGCCCATGCGGTGGCGCCGAGTGTCAGGCTGGCTGCGGTCAGCAGCGATGTCAGGACTTTTCTTGTTTGCAAAGCTCCATCCACGCGCCTGCTCTCGAGGCGCCATTCGCTCCATCGCGCGGAAACCGGAACGGGATTCTAGCGTGGCGGCGGCTCAGCTGCGTCGATACCAGGCGACCCCGGCCGAATCGAGCTTGCGAGTGAGGAGGCCGCGAGCCATGAGACAGTTGAGGTGCGCGATGCTCTCGCCGGTCGCCATGCCGAGCAGGTCGACGCCCACCCGGCGCCGGAACAGGAGACCGAAGACATCCACGGCGCGTTTCGG
>DAHUXE010000184.1 GCA_027307325.1 Gammaproteobacteria bacterium
TCGATCCTCAACTACGTCCTGAAGCACGATTCGGTCAAGCCGATCCGCTGGCTCATTACCTTCGTGGTGGTGTACGCCGCGCTGTCGATGCTGCGCTCGGCGCGGCGCGAGCGCGCCGCGGCGCGCGGCGCCGCGGCCGTCAGCCACTGACGGCTGTTCCAGGTGAGAACGGCGCGGAATCCGGTGCGCACCGGATTCCGGCCGACGGGCGCGTTAGGGGTGACGCCCGGTTTTCAACCGACTGCCCAGCCCATGCGCACGGCCGCGAGATAGTGACCCGAGATGGGCCGGCGCGGGGCGCTCGGCGCGTGGTGGGTGCACTGAGCGACCGCGTTGGCGACGGCCGGACGGGCGGCGTGTACTGCGCCGGTGACGACCAGGCCGAAGGCCACGTTGATGAGCAGAGATCCGCAGACCGCCCAGCTCGCGAGCCTCATGTTGACCTCCCGGCGACGTAGCTGCCGTAGGTATGAGACACCGCGGAGCGTTTCGGTTTGAAGCGTACCCGCACGGATTGGTCCTCCGGGCCAACGGATTCGTCCCCGGGAGGGTTGACGGCCCGGGCGCCGCGGGCCGGGTGTTACGATTAGGTTGCGGAGCCCGGTTGGCGCACGGGCCGGAAACGGCGATGTCCAAGCTGCACGAAGTCGAAATCCGCCGTCTGCGGCCTACCCAGGTGACGGTCGGGCTGATCGAGGTGCGCGACAAGAGGGCCAGGCTCGAGGCGCTGAAGAAGCACGAGCGCAGGGCATTTCTGTCAGACCACCCGATTCCCGCGGTGTGGGGACCCGACGGCAAGCTCTACATCACCGACCACCATCACCTCGGGCGCGCCGCCGAGGAGGCCGGCATCGATACGGGCTTCTTCTCGGTCGAGGAGGATTTTTCGAAGGTGCCGATCGCACAGTTCTGGCCGAGGATGGCCGCCGCGAAGTGGGCGCATCCCATCGACCAGAACGGCAGGCCGTGCGGGTTCGAGAGGATTCCCGATCACCTCGAGAAGCTGATCGACGACCCGTACCGCTCGCTCGCGGGCTACGTGCGCGATGCCGGCGGGTACGAGAAGTCGCCGACGGCATTCTGCGAATTCCAGTGGGCCGATTTCTTTCGCCCGCGAGTCAGGATCGGCCCGACGCGCGCCGACTTCGACAGCGCCGTCGCCGTTGGCCTGAAGCTGGCCGCCTCACCGGCGGCGGCGCAGCTGCCGGGTTACAAGGGGCCGTCGAGGGGCTCGGGTGCGCTCCCTGATAGAATCTAGGCGGGCCTCAGTTGAAACAGATCGTCATTCCGTCACGGGCCATCAGCCAAAGGACTCCGGCTTTTGCTAAGTTGGATACAAGTTCGGAGACACCGAGCCATGGCCGGCGAGTTCGAGTTCTCATTAACGCCTAAGCAGATCGAGGCCCTCACCAGCGCGCTCGAGGAATGCGGCGTCAACCGTGGCTCGTACCAGCCCATGCTCGAGCACTTCCGTGACCCCGAGCTCATCAATGCGGCCAAGGACGCTTACGACGTGCTGCGCCGGAAGGAGCAGAAGCGGGCCACTCTCATAGCCGAGTTGCGCGATAAGCTGCGGCGGGAGCGACAGGAGCACGCCGAGGTGCTGTCTCAGGCGGCCGATCTCCTGAGTACGCTGTACCGCGTTCAAAGGATTCTCCGCCGAAAATTAGACGCGCAGGCCGACGACCCGGACCACACCGCCATCGCCAAGCTGGACGAAGCTGTCGATCGTCTGCGCTGGGGCATATCGCACCTCGCCGCGAGGCTGGACGCGATCCAGAGTGAGGGGCGCGGTGGTCGGTAATGGACGGCGGCCCGAGCCTTGATGGCGTTGTGCATAGTCTTGCGTGCGAAATTGCCTCGCTACAAAGGCGCGTCGAAGGGTTGACGGGCTCGGGCACGCCCCCTGATAGAATCGCCGCCGCGAGTGACCCGGCTGCGCCGGAGAGGTGGCAGAGCGGTTGATTGCACCGGTCTTGAAAACCGGAGGCTGCGCAAGCGGCTCGTGGGTTCGAATCCCACCCTCTCCGCCAGGACGGATATAAGTACGGATGGAAATGAATGACGCGACGGTCTAGCGTCCCGCCGGATCACACAGGAAGGAGACGCGTCATGTCAGTTTCTCGTCTCGTGCATCGAAGTCTGATCGCCGCCGCCATCGCCGGGATGACTACGGTGGCTATGGCGCAGCAGTTGCCGGAAGTGAAGGTCGTGGCCGACAAGCCGGTGCTGGCGCAGGGCCGCACTGCTTCGGGCCACCCGGTGGAAGTCGTACAGCTCTCGCGCGTGGTGAACTACGCGGATATCAATGTTGCCTCGCACATGGGCGCAAAGATCCTGGAGCAGCGCGTCACCGACGCCGCCAAGGCGGTTTGCGAGGAGCTCGCCAGGCTCTATCCGACCGGTACGTCGCAGGAGCTCGGAACCGGGTCGTGTGTTACGGATACCGTGAAGGCCGCAACGCCGCAGGTGCAGGCCGCGATCGCCGCTGCGGAAAAGACCACGCGCTTCGCAGAGGCCCCCAAGTAGACTCGGCCGAAAGAAACAGGGCCCGCCGCAGCGGGCCCTTGCGCCGCGAGTTTCGGTCAGAGCTTGAATCGCGCGTACATATTGCGCAGGATGATCAATAGCGCCGCGCCCGCGGCCAGCGTGCCGAAGTTGCCGAGGATGGCGGTGATGGAAGCGCCTGCCCCAGGGATCCCGTTGAAGGTGTTCGCGATCGTATGCAGCGCCAGGGCCGAGACGATCACCCGCACTTGGTGCTCGCCCGCGACACTCATGCCCACGACCAGACCCGCGACTGCCAGGAGCGGCGCGGCGTAGGGTACGTTGACAAATACGGCGACGATGGCGACAAGCACGCCTGACAATCCGACGATCTTGAATACGTTCATCTTTGGACTCCCCTCGGCAACTGACAGATCTTGTTGTTGAATCCGGCAGCGAGCAGCACGCCCTTCAGTGAGCGTCTGAATGCTTTGCGGCCACGCCTACGATAACGCTTTTCGCTGAGCCCGGCGTGGCCGGCCGCAGCGCACGGCCGTCTCGTTCAAGAGTTGTATCAACACGTCGCCCTGGTCGTTGAGGTGCGTGGCCGGCGGTATTACATTCGCAGGCCATGAGTGAGTTTGTCTTCGCTCCCCCCGCAATACCGAGTGTCGCCGTGGCCGGCAGCAGTCAACGCTTTCCGGTGCACTGCATTTACTGCGTGAGCCACAACTACGCGACACCCGGGCGCGAGATCAGCTCCGAGCCGCCGGTCTTCTTCATGAAGCCTGCAGACGCAATTGTCGCGAACGGCGCCGCCGTCCCTTATCCCTCGCGCACGACCAACTGCCAGCATGAGATCGAGCTGGTGGTGGCGCTCGGCCGCAAGGGCCGCGATATTTCCGAACGGCAGGCACTCGAGCATGTGTTCGGCTACGCCGTCGGCATCGACCTGACGCGTCGCGATCTGCAGCGCAGCGCGAAGCAGTGGGGGCAGCCGTGGGATGCCGCCAAGGCCTTCGAGGGCTCGGCGCCAGTCGCTGCGATCCGTCCGGCGGCCCTCGGCCATGTGTCGCAGGGGCGGATCTGGCTCACCGTGAATGGCGAGCTGCGTCAGGAGTCGGATGTGAAGCACATGCTTTGGGATGTGCGCCACATCATTGCGGAGCTGTCGACCCTCTATGAAGTACGACCCGGCGATCTCGTCTTCTGCGGAACACCCGCGGGAGTAGGGGCCGTCAGGCGCGGGGACAGGCTCGAGGGCGGAGTCGAGGGACTCGAAGTGCTGCGCATCACGATCGGGTCGGCACGCGGGCCGGACTGACGAACGCACACTGAATCCTCAAAGGTATCGCAGCGCGACAGCATTGCAGAGAATGTGCATGATGTTGTCGACGCCGATCAGCAGCCACACCGCCAGCCAGGCGGGCCGATCCGGCGGATAGCCCGTCGCCGCGCACTCCTTCCACGGGCGGTTTTTCCCCAGCCAGTTCTTCATCCACACCAGGTAGCGGGAGAGCCGCCAGCGGTCGATCGCAAAATGACTGCCGGCGATCGCCGCCAACGCGAGCGGCGAGCGAGTCAGGAGCAGGAACGGCAGTATGTAGGTGCTGATGTGAACTAAGGCGGCGAAGGTGTTCCGGGTCTTCTCCTGCGCCATCCAATCGGACTGCAGGATGTAATCGCCCACCGCGTGGGCTACCAGCTGGTCTGCAGTGATCACGTTCTCGCTCCTGCCTCCCGGTGGCGCTCAGGCTTGCTGCTGAGGCGCCTTGACACGGATTACGTTGTAGGCCGTAACCGGGTGGTGCAGCCCCTTGAGAGTCATCTCACCTACCGACTCGACCTCGAAGAGATCGGCCGTGGCCGCGAGCAGTCGCTTGGACACCAGGATCTGCCCGGGCCTGGCCTCACCGCACAGGCGCGCGGCGAGGTTCGTCACCGTACCGATCGCGCCGTAGTCCCAGCGCCCCTCGTAGCCGATCGCGCCGATCGTGGCATAGCCCTGCGCGATGCCGATGCCGAGCTCGAGCTCGTAGCCCTTCCTGCGCCAGGAGAGGATCAGCTCGCTGACGCGCGTGCGCATGGCGAGCGCCATGCGCACGGTGCGCTCCGCCGGATTGGCGACCGGCACCGGATCGTTGAAGAAGATCATCATGCCATCGCCGGTGAAGCGCTCCAGGGTGCCCTCGTGCTCCACGATCAGGCGGCCCATTTCGGCGTGGTACTCGCGCAGCACGCCCATGACTTCCTCGGGTTCCACGCTCTCGGCGAAGGCCGTGAAGCCGCGCAGGTCGAGGAAGCAAACGGTGAGGTCGCGGCGGTGAGTTGCGAGCGGGTCGTCCGCGCCGCCTGCCACGATGAGCTCCGCGAGCTGGGGGGAGAAGAAGCGCTTGAGACGGCCGAGACGCTCGAGCAGCGTTACCTGCTCGCCGACGCGCTGCTCGAGCTTCTGATTCCACTCGGCCAGCTCCCGCAGGTGCGTGGCTTCGCGATCACGCAGGCGCTTCTTTTCCAGACAGACGCCGATACGCGCGCGCAGCAGCACCGGGTCGAAGGGCTTGGGCAGGTAGTCGGCCGCGCCGAGCTCGATGCAGCGCACGACGCTCTCCATCTCATCGAGCGCCGATATCATGAGGACCGGGATGTCACGCAGCGCCGGATCCGCCGTGAAGCGCTGCAGCACTTCGTAACCACTCATTTCGGGCATGAGTACGTCGAGCAACACGAGGTCGATCGGCTGCTGGCGCGCGAGCGCCAGGGCATCCGCGCCGCTCGCAACGGCCTGCACCCGGTGACCGTCGCGTGCCAGGCGGCGGCTCAGCATCTCGCGGTTCTCGGCATTGTCATCGACGACCAGGATGCTGCCGGTCTCCGCAGCCGGCAGCGGGGCAAGCGGCACGCGCGCGGTGTCCGAGCTCGTGATCGCCGCCTCGAGCACCCGCACGCTCGCCCCGTCGCTGATCATCGAGCGCAAGGTGCGCGCGGCACCGGCGATGTGATCGAGATCCTGGTCCACTCCGGCAGGGCCGCTTTGCTGCGCGCGTACCTTGAGCACGTCGGCGGCGTTGATGAGCGAGCTTATCGGTCCGGATGCCAGGTCGTGCAGACGCCCGAGATCGATATCGCTGTCCTGGCGCGTGCGTCCGAGCACATCGTCGACGAGCAGCAGCAGCTGCCGCGCATGCTGGTGCAGCTCGCGCAGCCCGGGTTCGAGTGCGGGCATGTCCCGCTCGGCGGCGCTCTCGAGCAGCAATTCGCTGTACCCGATGATGTGATTCAGCGGCGTGTGCAGCTCGTGGCGCAGATGACTCAGGTAGGTGCGATCGGTGCTCACGCGCGCGATCCGTGAGCGAGCAAGGCCGCGATCTTCCCCAGCAGCCGCGGCAGCTCGATCGGCTTGATGTCGAAGTCGTCACAGCCCGCGGCCAACGCGGTCTCGCGGTCGCCGGCGGTGACGTAGGCGGTGAGCGCCAGCACCGGAATGCGGCTGGTCTGTGCCGCCGACTTGAGTCGCCGGGTCGTTTCCCAGCCATCGATGCCGGGGAGACTCACGTCCATCAGTATGATCGCCGGTGCCTCCGTTTGCGCCAGCGCAATGCCGGTTTCACCGTCGACTGCTGTTATGACCTCGAAGCCGCGCTTGCGCAGGCGTCGCGACAGCATGTCGCGGTTGAGCTCGTTGTCCTCGATCAACAGGATCTTGTTCATGACGTGCTCCCGTACACGCAGTGGTCGACGAGCATCGTGGCCGCCGACGGCGGCCTCAGTTCGCGCCGCCTGGCGGGAAAAGCGTGCGAATCTTCTCCAGCAGGCGGGTCATGACGATCGGCTTGATGTCGAAATCATCGCACCCGGCAGCGAGTGCGGTCTCACGGTCCCCGGTCATCGCATTGGCCGTGAGGGCGATGACGGGGATGTGGCGGGTCTGCTCGGCGGCCTTGATGCGGCGCGTCGCCTCCCACCCGTCGAGCACCGGCAGGCTGAGATCCATGAGGATCACGTCCGGCTGCTCGCTGATGGCGAGCTCTACACCGCGGGCGCCGTCGCGCGCGATCACGACTGCGTAACCCTGGCGCCTGAGGCGGCTCTCGAGCACGTAGATGTTGTCCTCATTGTCCTCGACATACAGGATCTTCACGCCAGAACCCCCTTCGCCTTGGCATGCTGGCCGCGCTCGATCGAGAGTGGCAGCATGCGGCCCAGCTCGCGTAGCAGCTCGTCGAGCTCCGAGGCGCTCTTCTGCATGACCCGATCGACATGGCCGTTGAGCCGCTGCTGCTCCTCGACACTCAGATCCTTGGCCGTCAGCACCAGCACCGGGATGTCGCGCCATTCACCGTGCCGGCGCATCTCGATCAGGAACTCGAAACCATCCATCTCCGGCATCAGCAGGTCGAGCACGATGACGTCGGGAGATGCAGTGGCGAGATGTTGCAGTGCAAGGCGGCCATTGCCGGCGCCCGAGACCTCCCAGTGCTCCTGCTCGAGCACGCGGCGCACGCTCTCGCGCATGATCTCGTCATCGTCGATCAACAGCACCCGACGAGCGGCCGAACTGCTGATCTCCTTCAGCACGCTGATGAGTCGCTCGCGGTCGATCGGCTTGGTCATGTATTCGGTCGCGCCGAGCGAGTATCCACGGCTGCGGCTGTCTTCGATGCTCACGAGTACCACCGGGATGTCCGCGAGCTGTGGGTCGCCCTTGAGCGCAGCCAGCACCGTCCAGCCGTCCAGGTCCGGCATGTGGATGTCGAGCGTGATCGCCTGCGGGTGCAGCTCGCGGGCCAGCCGCAGGCCTTCTGTGCCACCCGTCGCCGTGCGCACCACGAAGCCCTCGCGCTCGAGATAGCGGGTCATCACCTCGCACACGGTCTGGTCGTCATCGATCACCAGGAGCAGCGAGCCCTTGACCGGTTTGGCCGGCCGCCTCTCGGGACGAACGCGGCGCATGATCGGAGCCGGTTGCGCGGTTTCGACGCGGGCAGGGAGGCGCACGGTGAAGGTCGATCCCCGCCCCAACTCGCTCTGAACGCTGATGTCGCCACCCATCATCTGACAGAAGTGACGGCTGATCGCCAGACCGAGCCCCGTGCCGCCGTACTTGCGCGTCGTCGAAGGATCGGCCTGTACGAACTCCTGGAACAACCGGCCAAGCTGCTCGCTCGACATGCCGATACCGGTATCGCCGACCGCGATCGTGATCTCCTCATCGCCCCCCTGCGCCGGCAGGCGCGCGACATCGATCGTCACCCGGCCGCGCTCGGTGAACTTGCTGGCATTGCTCATCAGGTTGAGCAGTGTCTGGCGGATGCGCGTCGCATCGGCATGCATCTCGCCGATGTCCGGCGGACAATTGACCAGGAGCTGGTTGCCGTTCTTCGCCACCACCGCAGCCATGGTGGTCGCGACATCCGCAACCAGCGCGCCGATGGCGAAGGTCTCGAGGTGCAGATCCATCCTGCCCGCCTCTATCTTCGACAGGTCGAGAATGTCATTGATCAGCTCGAGGAGATGATGTGCGGCACGCAGCACCCGCTCGAGTGGCTCGACCTCGGCGGCGCGCTCGAGCGCACGCGCATCCTCGAGCAGCATCTCCGCGAGGCCGATGATCGCATTGAGCGGCGTGCGCAGCTCGTGGGACATGTTCGCCAGGAACTGTGATTTCAGCTTGCTGGCTTCCGCCAGTTGCTCGCTCTTGGCCTGGCTTTCCTTGAACAGGCGTGCGTTTTCGATGGCGAGCACCGACTGCGAGGCCAGGGTTTGCAGCAGCTTCACGGTCGAGGACGCGAATTCGCCCTTCACCTTGCGGCGGATGACCAGGGCGCCGGTCACGCGTTCATCGCGTAACAGCGGTACGGCGATCACGGCGCGGATCCCGTCGTGCGACCAGAGCACGCTCACCCGGGGTGCGGACTCGACGTCCGTCAGCTGCACCGGAGCGCGCCTTACGGCGCACTGGCCCACCGGTCCGTCGCCGAGGCCGATGCGCGAGCCGCGCAACCTCTCGATCATCTCCGCGCTGACGCCGAAGTTTGCGCGCGGATCGAATACCCCCTCGGTCTCGACAAACTGGTAGAGCGTGCCGGAGTCTGCGTCGGCGAGCCGCACGGCGCGCGCGATGACTGTCGACAGCACCGTTTCCAGATCGAGCGAGGAGCTCACGGCCTGACCGACCTCGTTCAGCACCTGCAGCTCGCTGACCGAGCGCATCAGTTCCCGGGTGCGCGCCTCGACTTCCGCGGTGCGCTCCGCGACCCGTTGCTCCAGGCGGCGCTGGTCCTCCTCGCTGGCGAGCTGCGATTGGCGCAGGCGCTCACTCATCATCTGCAGTGAGGCCAGCAGGTTGCCGAGGTCGCGCCGCGGCAGACGGTCGGCAGTGGCGCTCAGCTCGCCCGCGGCGATACGCCGCGCGAGATCGACGGCGGCGTTGAGCGGCACCGTGACGCCGGTGATCATGCTGTAGATGAACCAGGCGGCGGTGAGCAGGGTGAAAGCGGTTGCAATGGCCACAACGCGGCTCTGGCGGCGGGCCGAGTCGATCGAGCGCGCAATGGTCTCGCTGCGCGACTTCTCGTAGCCGGCATCGAGCGTGCGGATCGCCTCGCGTATCTGCCGGATCTCGGGCTGCAGCGCGAGCAGCTTCTCGACCGGCATGCTCACGGAGATCCGGCTGGCGAGGGTATGCAGGGCCGCGGCGGTCGCGGCCGCGTCCTGGTCCCTGCGGCTCAGTACGGTCGCCGCCTCGGCCGATTGCTGCAACGCCTCATAGGCGCTGCGCCCGAGGCTGCCGGTATCCACGGCGTCCGCAGCATGGGTCATGAAGGACTCGAAGCCGTCCTTGGTCGCCTGCGAATACACCTTGTGAGTGACGACGCTCTCGATGGCGGCCGTGCGTCGCACGTCCGAGATCGCCTGGTAGAACAGTACCAGGGTGATCGGCGCGATAATGATCAGGAACTGCGCGAAGATCCACAGTTTGAGTTGTTTTACTTTTATCATTCGGACCATGCCCCCGGTCGCAGCGGCGCACGGTCCGTCGGACGCCACCCGCGATTTCTACGCGGTGGGCAGCAGGGCGTCAATCGCGCCGCATCCGGCCGGTCGGCAGGGGCTGCCGGCGACCCGTGACTGCCCGGGCGGGTGAGCGGGGCGCCTCGTGACGGGAGCGGGTCGGCCACTTTCTTGACAGATTCAGCCCTTCAGCGGATAAACGCCGCCGGCGTCGGCGAGAGAACACCAACATGACCGAGCCGCCACACGGCCCAACGCACCAGCACCGGCTGGGAGCGTTCGAATTTCAGCTCCTGAGCGAGCTGCGGCGCCGCAACGTGTTTCGCGTCGCGGGCGCCTATCTCGGCGCCTCGTGGTTTCTCGTGCACATGGGCACCGTCCTCGGCGAGAATTTCGCGGTACTGCACCAACTCATGCCAGCTGTGATCGCGGGTCTCGCCGCCGGGCTGCCGCTGGTGCTGCTGCTGGCCTGGCTGTTCGAGCTGACGCCGGAAGGTTTCAAGCTGACGCACAGCGGGGGGCGGCGCAACCCGATCCATGAGATCACGGCCCGCAAGCTGGAGATCATCATCGTTGCGCTGCTGGCGCTGGCGGTGATCGCGATGCTCACCGACCGCTGGCTGCTCCACCGCCCGGCGGACGAATCCGCGGTGCCGGTGTTCACGCTGGTCATTCTGGTGCTGCTGGCGGACCGGCTCGTCGGGCGCCGCTCCGCGCACGGCGCCAGCGAGGGCGTCGCGCCTTCGCTCGCGCTGGCGCATGCCGCTGCGCCGCCCTCGATCGCCGTCCTGCCGTTCGTCGACATGAGCGAGCACCGCGACCAGGAGTACTTCTCGGATGGTCTGTCCGAGGAGCTCATCACTCTGCTGACCAAGGCCGCGGACCTGCGCGTTCCGGCGCGCACCTCCTGCTTCTACTTCAAGGGCCGGCAGACGACGGTGGCGGAGATCGCCAAGGCATTGAACGTCGAGCACCTGCTCGAGGGAAGCGTACGCAAGTCGGGTGACCGGGTCCGCATCACCGTGCAGCTGATCCGTGCCGACAACGGCTACCACCTTTGGGCGGAAAATTACGACCGGCGGCTCGACGACATTTTCGAGGTGCAGCGGGAGATCGCCGGCGCCGTGGTCGCGGCGCTCAAAGGCAAGCTGCTGTCCGGGACGCTGCCGCCGCCTGTCGCGCTGCATAGCTCCGAAGCGTACCAGCTGTATCTCCTCGGGCGCTTCCATTGGAACAAGCGCTCACCCCAGGACTTCCGCAAGGCAATCGAGTTCTTCAGACAGGCCATCGTGGCGCATCCGGACTATCCTCTGGCCTTCAGCGGCATCGCCGACAGCTTCAGTCTGCTGCCGATCTATGACAGTGCCGTCAAGGCGACCGAGACGATGCCGCAGGCGAAGCAGGCAGCGCTCAAAGCGCTGTCCCTGGACGATGGGCTGGCGGAAGCACACGCCTCGCTGGCCCTGACCCTCTCGCTCTTCGACTATGACTGGGAGGGCGCCGAGCAGCACCTGAAGCGCGCAATCGAGCTCAGTCCAAACGCGCCGTCGCCGCATCAGTGGTATTGCGAGCTGCTGGTGAATGCCGGACGCTTCGAGGAAGGGCTGGCGCATGGGCGGCGCGCGCTGCAGATCGATCCCCTGTCGCTGGTTGCGAATCTGGGACTCGGGATAGCCCTGAACTCCGCGCGCCGTTACGACGAGGCGATCGCCCAACTGCAGAAGACGCTCGAGCTGGATCCCAGATTCGCCGACGCGAGCTACTTTCTCTTCGAAGCCTATGCGAACAAGGGGATGTACGCGGAGGCGGTCGAGGTATACGCGCGGCAGAAGCGACTCGATGGTGAGCCGGCGGCGGAGATCGAGGCCATGCAGCAGGCATTTGCCGCACGCTCCTGGGAGGGCTTCCTGTGGCACCGGATCGGCTTTCTCGAAGCCCTGCCGCACCCGATTCCCGAGGAGATCGCCGCCTCCGCCGCGCGGGTCGGCGAGCTCGACAAAGCCCTGACGTGGCTCGAGAGGTCGTACGAGGGGCGCAGCGCCAGGCTGACGCACCTGAAAGTCGACGCGCGCTACGACAAGCTGCGAGGTGATCCGCGCTTCGTGAGGCTGCTGAGCCGCATCGGGCTGGCGTGACCGCACCCGCGCCGCGTGGATGATTGCGGGTGCGCGTACCTATAATGCCCCCTATGGTGCGCTCCCCCGTCATCTTGCTGCTGCTCTCATGCGCCGCGGCATCGCTTCCGGCGTCCGCCGAGGATGGCCAGTGGACCATGCCCGCGAAGGACTACGCGGCGACACGCTACAGCGGCCTCGCGCAGATCAACGCGCAGAATGCGCGCTCGCTCCATCCTCTGTGGACCTTCTCGACCGGCGTGCTTGCCGGACACGAAGGCCAGCCGCTGGTGGTAGGCGAGACGATGTATGTCGTCACTCCGTGGCCGAACGTGCTGTACGCCTTCGACCTGCGCAAGGAAGGGCACCCGCTGCGCTGGAAGTATCGCCCGGACGTCAGCGCGAACGCGCTCGGGGTGGCCTGTTGCGACGCGGTCAATCGCGGCGCGTTCTATGCCGACGGGCGCATCGTCTATAACCTGCTCGACGGCCACACCGTGGCGGTCGATGCGCGCTCGGGTCGCGAGCTGTGGAAGACCGCGATCGCCGACCTCGGTAACGGCGAGACCGTCACGATGGCGCCGCTCGTGGTCGGCGATCGGGTCATCGTCGGCGCATCGGGCGGCGAGTTCGGCATCTACGGATGGCTGAAGGCGCTCGATCTCAAGACCGGGAATATCGCGTGGACCGCCCACAACCTGGGCCCCGATCGGGACATGCTCGCGTCTGCCGGCACGTTCCGGCCGCTGTACGACGGCGGGGTCGATGTCGGCGCGAAGAGCTGGGCGGGCGACAGCTGGAAGACCGGCGGCGCTCCTGTGTGGGGCTGGATCTCCTATGACCCGGAGCTCGATCTCATCTACTACGGCACCGGCAACGCCGCTCCCTATGATGCGGAGGTCCGGGTCGGCGACAACAAGTGGAGTGCGAGCGTGCTGGCCCGCCGCCCGGCTACCGGGGAGCTGGTATGGGCCTACCAGTTCACGCCGCACGACAACTGGGACTACGACGCGACCGGTGCGATGGTCCTCGTGGACCTCACGATCGCGGGCAAGCCGGTCAAGGCGCTGGTGCACTTCGACAAGAACGGCTTCGCGTACACGCTGGATCGGGCCACCGGGAAGGTGCTGGTGGCCGCGCAGTTTGCGCCGGTGAACTGGGCGAAGTCGGTCGATCTTGCGACCGGGCGGCCGGTGATCGATCCTGCCAGGCAGACCGGCGTGTCCAAGGGCAAGGTCATGGGCGTATGCCCGAGTCTCGAGGGCGGAGTGAGCCCGACGTCGCCACCGGCCTACTCGCCGCGAACCCATCTTTTCTATACGTCGACCAACAACCTGTGCATGGACTACGGGGCCATGCATGCAGCGCACCTGCGGGCCACGCCGTACGTTGGGGTGGACTGGGCGTACCATGCGGGTCCGGGAGGCCACCTCGGCGCTTTCATCGCCTGGGATGCCACGACGGGCACGAAGGCTTGGGAGAATAAAGAGTCGTACCCTAGTTGGAGCGGCGCGCTGGTGACGGCGGGCGATGTGGCGTTCTACGGAACGCTCGACGGCTGGTTCAAGGCGGTCGACGCCCGCTCGGGTGCGGTGCTTTCGAAATTCAAGGTAGGCTCCGGGGTCGTGGGCAACCCAATCGCCTACCGCGGTCCGGACGGCAAGGAGTATGTAGCCATCTACGCCGGAATCGGTGGCGACTGGTCGCTGATCGCCGGAGATACGCGCTCGGACGATCCGACGGACGTGCGCGAGCCCGCGGACTTCATGAAGGACATTGCGCGCCACACGAGCCAGGGCGGCATCGTCTGGATCTTCGGGCTGTGAGCGGCTGGCGCGGCACGCTCCTGCTGCTCCTGTCCTGCGCGGTGCTCTGTTCCTGCGCGCGCACGGCGGCTCCTCCCGCGGCCGCCGGCAGCGCGGCACCGCCCGCCGTTGCATACGAGGCGCACGTGGCGGCGGGCGGCATCGCGCCTGCGGGCGGTGTGCTCAACAATCCTCACGCCGGGGACGCGGCCGTGGCCAAGGCCGGGGAAGAGCTCTTTCATGCGATGAACTGCGATGGCTGCCACAACCTCGGGGCGGGCGGCTGGGTGGGTCCGAACCTCGGTGACGGGCGCTGGCGCTACGGCGGCGCCGACGCCGAGGTGTTCTCTTCGATCTATTACGGCCGGCCGAAGGGAATGCCGGCCTTCGGCGGGGTGCTGGGAGCCGCTGGGGTGTGGACCCTCGTAACCTACCTCCGCTCGCTGCCGGTGCCGAGCAATGTGCCGACCGAGTCCTGGGAGCAACCATAGGCCGCGCGGAGACAGGCGTGTCCGCGGCGTCCGATGCACCGCAGCCGCCCCAGGCGCTGTTCGGCGAGCTGTTCGCCGCGGTGCAGTCCGCGGCCATCTATCCTGACGGCAAGACCTTCGTGGATGCGGTGCCCCGCGAGGCGCCCGAGGCCATTCTCGCCGCATACCGGGCACTGCACCCTGACACGCCCGAGGCGCTCAAAGGCTTCGTGGAGGCGCGCTTCGCCCTTCCCACGGCTCCTCCACCCGTTGCGCCACCATCGCAGCAGACGACGCTGGCCGCGCACATCGACGCGCTCTGGAGCCAGTTGAGCCGTACGACTCCGAGCGCGCCGCGCTGGTCGTCGCTGCTGCCGTTGCCGAAGCCTTACGTAGTTCCGGGCGGACGCTTCCGCGAGATCTATTACTGGGATTCGTACTTCACGATGCTCGGGCTCGTCGAGAGCGGCCGCGACGACCTGGTGGCCGACATGGTGGAGGACTTCGCGCACCTCATCGACCGCTACGGGCATGTACCGAACGGCACCCGTAGCTACTATCTCAGCCGCTCGCAGCCGCCGTTCTTCTTCGCCATGGTCGGGTTGCTGTCGGCTGACCCGGCCGCGGGGTTCGCGCGCTACCTGCCGCAGCTCAGGCGCGAGTACGAGTTCTGGATGGAAGGCGCCGCGGCGCTCGAGCCGGGCGCGGCGCACCGCCGCGTGGTTGCCATGGCCGACGGCGCGATCCTCAATCGCTACTGGGACGACCGCGACACCCCGCGCGATGAGGCTTACCGTGAGGACAGCGAGCTCGCGCGCGCGAGCGGGCGCACGCCGAGCCAGGTCTTCCGCAACATCCGCGCCGCCGCCGAGAGCGGCTGGGATTTCAGCTCCCGCTGGTTCGCCGACGCGCGCAGCATGACGACGATCGTTACCACCGAGATCGTCCCGGTCGACCTGAACAGTCTCATGTTCGGGCTCGAGAGCGCGATCGTCGCGGGCTGCGAGCGCGCGGGGGACGAAGGCGGTGCCGCGGATTTCCGCCGCCGCGCCGCTGCGCGGCACGCGGCCATCGACCGCTATCTCTGGGAGCGCGCGCGCGCGGTCTATTTCGACTACCGCTGGACCGAGCGCGCGCCCATCGCGCGTCTCTCGGCTGCAGCCACGTATCCGCTCTTCTTCGGCTGTGCTTCCCGTGACCAGGCAGGTGGGGTCGCCGCCGCGGTTCGTGGCATGCTGCTCAAGGCGGGCGGGCTCGTCACGACGCCGCTTGCGACCGGCCAGCAGTGGGATGCGCCGAATGGCTGGGCGCCGTTGCAGTGGATCGCCGTGTCGGGGTTCAATCGCTACGGCGAGGAGCAGCTCGCCGAGACGATCGCCAGGCGCTGGCTGCGCAACGTCGGGCGGGTCTACCGCGAGAGTGGCAAGCTGGTCGAGAAGTACGACGTGCTCACCGAGCGCGGCGGTGGCGGCGGCGAGTACCCGCTGCAGGATGGCTTCGGCTGGACCAACGGGGTCACCGCCAGGCTCATGGCGCTGTACCCGAGGGCGAAGGAGACAACTTGGTAAATCCCGGTGTGCAGCAGGCGAGTCCCAGTGCGGGTGCGACTGCCGGCGCTGGCGAGTCCGCGGTGAGGACGCTGCGCCTGTTCGTATTTGCGCTCTTTTTCATGTTCGGCGGGATCACGAGCCTGAACGATGTGATCATCCCGAAGCTCAAGGCGCTGTTCACGCTCAACTATGCGCAGGTGATGCTGGTCCAGTTCGCGTTCTTCATCGCCTACTTCCTCATCTCGATTCCGGCGGCTGCGGTCGTGGCGCGCGTCGGCTACATGCGGACCGCGGCGCTCGGGCTCATGACCATGACCGCCGGGTGTCTGCTCTTCATCCCGGCGTCGTCGTCGGGACTCTTCGTCGCTTTTCTCGGTGCGATCTTCGTGCTCGCTTCCGGCATCACCATCGTGCAGGTGGTCGCAAATCCCCTGATCTCGATGCTCGGGCGGCCGAAGACCGTGCACAGCCGCCTGACGTTCGCGCAGGCCTTCAACTCTCTCGGTACGACGATCTTTCCCTACGTCGGCTCGATTCTCATCCTCGGCTCCCTTTCCCAGGTCGATCCCGCGAAGCTCTCCGGCGCCGCGCTCGCGCTGTTCCGCACCCAGGAAACGCAGGTGATCGTGCATACCTACATGGGGCTTGCGACCGCGCTCACCGTGATCGCAGCCCTCGTGTGGCTCGCGCGGAACAAGCTCGTCGAAGCCCCGAGCGAGATGCCGACGCTCTCGCACTACCTCAGTTTGCTGAAGCTTCCGCGCTTTAGTTACGGCACCTTATGCATCTTTGTTTATGTAGGAGGTGAGGTTGCGATCGGCTCGGTGATCGTGAACTACCTGATGCAGTCGAGTGTGCTCGGGCTCGGCGCCGAGGCGGCCGGCAAGCACGTACCGTTCTACTGGGGTGGCGCGATGGTCGGGCGGTTCATCGGGTCCTTTCTGCTGCGCATCTTCTCGCCGGGGAAGGTGCTGGGGTTCGTCGCCGCCGCCGTGATCACGCTGCTGCTGATTTCCGCCAACACGAGCGGAGCCGTGTCCGGCTGGTCGCTGCTCGCCATAGGCCTCTTCAACTCCATCATGTTTCCGACCATCTTCTCACTTGCCTGCGAGGGGCTCGGGCCGCGGGCCGCCGAGGCGTCCGGGATCATCTGCGTGGCGATCGTGGGCGGGGCGATCGTTCCCCTGATCACGGGGGGCATGGCGGATTTCGCGGGGCTTAAGGCCGCGCTGATCGTGCCGGCGATCTGCTATGCGGTGATCTGTGGCTTCGGCATCTACGCGCGCCGTCCGGCGCCGTACGCCGGGCACTGACGGAGAACTCACATGGGAAGCAGAGCGAGGCTGGTGGTGACGGCCCTGGCGGCGCTGACGGCAGCCGCGGTACTCGCAGGAGCGAAGGTGGACAAGAACCCGCAAGCCGCCCCCGGGGCGGCCGATCCTTATCTGTGGCTCGAGGACGTTCACGGCGCGAAGGCGCTGCAGTGGGTGAAGGCGCAGAACGCGAAATCGCTGGCCGTCCTGCAAGCGGATCCCGACTACCAGAAGGACTACGACGCGATTCTCAGGGTGCTGGATGCCACCGACCGCATCCCTTATGGGGAGCTCGACCATCAGTACGTCTTCAACTTCTGGCAGGACGCGCAGCATCCCAAGGGCATCTGGCGCCGCACGAGCATCGCGGACTACGCGAACGCCGCGCCCGCGTGGGACGTGCTGCTCGATGTCGACAAGCTCGCGGCGGACGAGCACGAGAACTGGGTGTGGCAGGGCGCGGACTGCACGCCCTCGCTCAAGCGCTGCCTTGTCACGCTCTCGCGTGGCGGCGGCGATGCCGCCGTGGTGCGCGAGTTCGACCCCGACGCCAGGGCCTTCGTCAGGGACGGCTTCGAGCTCGCAGAAGCTAAGTCGCAGATCACCTGGCTCGATGAGGAAAGGGTCGTGTTCGGGACCGACTTCGGTCCGGGCTCCATGACCTCCTCGGGCTATCCGCGGATCGTGAAGCTCTGGAAGCGCGGCGAGCCGATGGCGAGTGCCCGCACGGTGTACGAGGGTAAGGAGAGCGACGTCGCCTCGGCCGCTGTGGTGTTTCACAATCCGGCCGGCACGATCGCGGTGATTCAGCGCGCCGTCACCTTCTTCACCTCCGAGTATTACTGGCTCGCTCCCGATGGCACGACGCGCCAGCTGCCGCTGCCGCTCGGCGCAGACCTGAAGGGCGCGCAGGGCGATGAGCTTCTCTTTACGCTGCGCGACGACTGGAGTCTTCCCGCAGGCTCGCCCATCAGGAAGGGCTCCCTCATCGCCTGTCACGTGGCAGCCGGGGATAAGGGCGTGCGCATCGGTACCGTCGTGCTCTACACACCCGACGAGCACAGCTCGATCGACGAGGTGGTCGCGGGCCGCGATGCGGTGTATGTCTCGGTCAACTACGACGTCACCGGCAGCGTCCACGTGTTCCGTCCGGGCGCGAACCGCACCTGGAGCGAGACGACGCTGGACCTGCCGAGCGGTGGCTCGACCCACATCGTGACGGCGAATACCTGGGGGCCGGAGGCCCAGTTCCGCTTCGAGAGCTTCACGGCCCCGACGACTTTGTACGCAGCTGCGGGTGAGGCCGCGCCGGCGCCGATCAAGTCGCTGCCGGCGCGCTTCGATGCCACGAACCTTGCGACCGAGCAGTACTTCGCCACCTCCAGGGACGGCACCCGGGTCCCGTACTTCGTCACGCGCTCGCGCGGCCTCACGGGACCTGCGCCCACGGTGCTCTACGGCTACGGCGGCTTCGAGATCTCGTTGACGCCGAGCTATTCGGCCAACTTCGGCATGCTGTGGCTCACCCGGGGCGGGGTGTACGTAGTCGCCAACATTCGCGGCGGCGGCGAATACGGACCGGCGTGGCACCAGGCGGCCCTCCTGCAGAACCGCCAGAAGGCCTACGACGACTTCCAGGCCGTGGCCGCGGATCTGGTGAAACGGGGCATCAGCACGGCGAAGCAACTCGGCATCATGGGCGGCTCGAATGGCGGGCTGCTCGTCAGTGCCAACATGGTGGAGCGTCCGGAGCTCTTCGGCGCGGTCGTGTGTCAGGTGCCGCTGATCGACATGATCCGCTACACGCACATCGGCGCGGGCGCTTCGTGGGAGGCCGAGTACGGCGATCCCGACAAACCGGCCGACCGCGCCTGGATCATGAAGTACTCGCCCTATCAGAACGTGCGCAGGGCGAGACGCTATCCGCCCGTGTTCTTCGTCACGGCCACGAGCGACGATCGCGTGACCCCGGTGCACGCGCGCAAGATGGCCGCGCGCATGGAGGAGCAGGGTCACACGGTGCTCTTCTACGAGAATACCGACGGCGGGCACGCGGCTGCCGCCGACCACCGCCAGGCCGCGGAGATGTGGGCGCTCAGCTTCGTGTACCTCAAGCAGCGGCTCGCGGGGGGCTAGCGCCGCGGTGCGGGCGGCGGCCGGCTCGCTCGAGGTGCTGCGCGCCGCGGCGCGCACGCCGGTCGCCTGGAAGAATGGCGGCGGCCTCACCCGCGAGGTTGCGGTCCATCCGCGCGGCAGCGACCTCGACGGTTTCGACTGGCGGGTCAGCATCGCCGAGATCCGCGTGGCGGGGCCGTTCTCGGTCTTCCCGGGGATCGACCGGCGCATGGCGGTCCTGAGGGGCGCCCTGTCACTCGCGGTCGGCGGGCGCCCTGCGGTCACCCTCACGCCCGAGAGCGAGGCGGCAGAATTTCCGGGCGAGGCGCCGGTGTCCGCCGAGCCGCTCGGCGCACCGGTGACCGACCTCAACGTCATGACGCGGCGCGCCCGCTGCAGCGCCCGCCTGGCGCGCCGGTTCGCGCGCGCCACGGCGGTCCTCGAGCCGCGCGCCGATACGACGCTGCTCGTTGCGGTCGCGGATCTCCTGGTCCGCTGCGCGGACGCGGAGCTCTCGCTCTCGGCGCTCGATGCCCTGAGGATCGGGCGGGCGGGGCGGTGTACCATCACGGCGCGTTCCGGTGCAGCCGCTTTTTACCTGATCGAGATCTTCCAGCCTTGGCAGAGCCTTCCACCGTCGTCGTGACCGGCGCCTTCGGCGCGCTCGGGCTCGCGGTGGCCCGCCGCTTCGCCGGCCGCGGCGTGCGGCTCGGGTTGCTCGGCCGCGAGCCGGTGCCGGCTTCGGTCCGCCAGGAGTTCGGGCTACCGCACGTGCTCTCGGGCGGCGTGGACCTCAGCGTGCAGCAGGCCGCGGATGCGGCGATGCGGGCGGTGGCCGCGGCGACCGGCGGCTTCCAGGCGCTGGTGAACGTCGCCGGCGGATTTCGCTGGGAGACGCTCGCGGAAGGCGACGTCTCCACCTGGGAGCTCATGTTCGCGATGAACCTGAAGACTGCGGTGGTCGCCTCGAAGGCGGCCCTGCCTCATCTCATCGCCGCGGGCGGGGGACGCATCGTCAACATCGGCGCCGGTGCAGCCGCACGCGCCGCCGCCGGCATGGGCGCCTACGCGGCGTCCAAGGCCGGCGTGGAGCGGCTGACGGAAGCGCTGGCCGCCGAGCTGCGCGATCGTAACGTGACGGTGAACGCGATCCTGCCCGGAACCATCGACACCTCGGCGAATCGCGCCGCTATGCCCGATGCCGACGTGACGCGCTGGGTCGACCCCGAGGCGGTCGCGGACGTCGTGGTGTTTCTCGCCTCCGATGCGGCCCGCGCCGTGACCGGTGCGGCGGTGAGAGTGTTCGGGCGCGGATGAGGCGTCAGGTGACCCCGGGGGGTGCGGGGCGGAGGTTGAGGCCCGCCGGGTCCGGCGCGGTGAGGGGCGGCGAAGGGCTGCCGTAGACGGCGCCGAAGCGCCCCGCGTTCCAGTCGCGCGTGGCGGATGCGATCTCCTCGCGGGTGCGCGCCACGAAGTTCCACCAGACGAGGATCTCCTCGCCGAACGGCGTTCCGCCGATGAGGAGGATGCGCGCGGCGCCCTCGGTCCGCAGCGCGAGCTCCTCACGCCCCGGACCGAAGTAAAGGACCGTCCCCGGGGCGAGCGCCTCGCCGGCGACGCTCGCCGCGCCGCTCAACGCGAGCGCGGCATGCTCGAAGGTCGCCGTGAGCGGCACGGAAAGCGCCGCCGCGCCCGCGGCGGCGAAGTCGAGCCCGACGAGGGGTGAGTAGACCTCGGCCGGCGAGACCTGCCCGAAGGCGCTCCCGGCGAGCACGCGCACATCGAAGCCACCCGACCTGACGAGCGGCAGCTGCGGATAGTTGCGGAAGGCGGGCGGGCGCCGCCGCTCGCCCTCGGGCAGGGCGATCCACAGCTGCGCCGCATGCAGCCGGCCTGCGCGGCCCGGCATCGAGTCCTCGGCGTGCGCGATTCCCTCTCCTGCCGTCATGAGGTTGACCTGGCCCGGGGTGATCACCTGCTCGTTCCCGAGACTGTCGCGGTGGACGACCTCTCCCTCGATCATCCAGGTGAAGGTCTGCAGCCCTATGTGCGGGTGGGGACCTACATGCATGCCTCCGCCGGCGGCGAATTCCACCGGTCCCGCGTGATCGAGGAAGCACCACGCTCCCACCGTGCGCCGCTGGCGATTGGGAAGGGCGCGACGGATGGTCAGGCCGCCGCCGATCTCGGCGCTGCGCGCTTCGAGGCGCTCGGGTGCCAGGCGGGCGTCGCTCATACGGGGCTGAGCGCGGTGTCGATCCGCGTCTTGCCGCTCAGAATCCTGTGGAGCGGACACTTGTTGGCGATGTCGAGCAGCCGCTCGCGCTGCTCCGCGGTCAATGACCCCCGCAGCGAGATCCTGCGCCGGATGTCGTTGCCCTCCGCGGGGGGGCCTTCGGGGTTGAGCTCGAGCTGCACGTCGACGCCCGCGAGCGGCCAGCTCTTGCGCGCCGCGTACATGCGCACGGTCATGGCCGTGCACGCCCCGAGGGCCGAGAGCAGCAGCGCCGTGGGCGAGGGGCCCTGGTCGGCACCGCCCGCCTCGAGCGGCTCATCCGCCAGCCAGTGATGCCCCCGACCGTCCTCGAGGGTAACGACGTACGGGGTAGCGCCGTTTACGGCGGTCACGGTGAGGATGGTGCTCATGCGGACTTGCCTATTTCCCGACCAGGGCCTCGATGCGCTTGTCGGGCACGAGCCACATCGCGGCGACGGTCACGTAGATGAGTATCGCAACCCACGGCCACACGAATGCCAGCGGAATGGCGCTGACGTACAGCACGATCGAAAGCCTTCCCTTGAGGTCGCTGCCGGTCGCCACGGCGAGCCGCGACTCGCGGCCGTTGAGCGCGATGATCTGTGTCCGCAGGCTCGAGTAGCTGAGCCCCGCGCACGCCAGCACCACTCCGTACGCCGCGGTCGGCGCCGCGACGAATCCGGCCTCGTCGATCCAGCGGATCACGAACGGCACCAGCGACAGCCAGAAGAGCAGCGCCAGGTTGGCCCAGAGGATCTTGCCGTTGATCCGCTCCGTGACGTGCAGCATGTGGTGATGGTTGTTCCAGAAGATGCCGACGTTCACGTAGCTGAGGACGTATGCCAGCAGCAACGGCACGTCCGCCTTGAGCGCCGCGAGATCGCTCCCCTGGGGAACGTGGATCTCGAGCACCATGATGGTAATGATGATGGCGACCACCCCGTCGGTGAACGCCTCGAGGCGGGCGGCTTTCATGGCGCCATGTTAACCCGGGCCGATTTGACCCGAGCCGATGTTAAGCTGCCGCCGGGCCGTCGGCGGATGTGGCGGCCTCTTGGGGGAGCAGAGCATGGGAGCCACTGAAGCGTTTCTCGCGGCCCGGGACCACATGCTGCGCTGCCGGGAGAACCTGGCCGAGGCGCAGCGCGGATTCCGCTGGCCGGCGTTCGGGGAGTTCAACTGGGCGCGCGACTACTTCGACGTGATCGCGGCGGGGAACGACACGGCGGCCCTGCGGGTGGTGGACGATGCGGGTGCCGACGAGACGCTGAGCTTCGCGCAGATTGCGCGCCGCTCCGCGCAGGTGGCCTCGTTCCTGCGCGGCGCGGGCGTCCGGCAGGGCGATCGCATCCTCATCATGCTGCCGAACTGCACGGCGCTGTGGGAGACGATGCTGGCCACCATCCGCCTCGGAGGGGTCATCATCCCGGCGACGACGCTGCTCGAGCGCGAGGATCTGCGCGACCGCCTCGAGCGGGGCCAGGTGAAGGCGATCGTGACGCAGACGGCGCTCGCAGGCCGGTTCACGGCGCTCGCCGGGGCGCCGCTGCGGATCTCGGTGGGGGACGCCGTGTCCGGCTGGACCCCGTACCAGGCTACGTACGATGCGGACACGGTCTTTCCCGCCGCGGCGACCCGCGCCGACGACCTGATGCTGCTCTACTTCACCTCCGGCACGACCGCGCTTCCCAAGCTCGTCGCGCACACCCAGGTGAGCTACCCGGTCGGGCATCTCTCGACGATGTACTGGCTCGGGCTCCGTCCCGGCGACGTGCATCTCAACTTGAGCTCGCCCGGCTGGGCCAAGCACGCCTGGTCGAGCCTGTTCGCTCCCTGGAACGCGCAGGCGACCGTGCTCGCCTACCACTACGAGCGCTTCGATGCCGGCGCGCTCCTCGAGCAGCTGGTGCGCTGTCGCGTCACCACCTTCTGCGCGCCGCCGACCGTGTGGCGGATGCTGATCCAGCACGACCTGCGCGCTTTCCGCGTCGAGCTGCGCGAGCTGGCGAGCGCCGGCGAGCCGCTCAATCCCGAAGTGATCGAGCGGGTGCGGGACGCCTGGGGCATGACCATCCGCGACGGCTTCGGCCAGACCGAGACGACGGCGCAGGTCGGCAATCCTCCCGGGCAGCCGCTCAAGCCCGGGTCGATGGGACGGCCGCTGCCCGGGTACCCGGTGGTGCTGATCGATACGGAAGGACGGCTCGCGGAGGAGGGCGAGATCTGCATCGACCTCGAGCACCGCCCTCTCGGGCTCATGCAGGCTTATCTCGACGATCCGGAGCGCACGGCGAGCGCCATGCAGGACGGTTACTATCACACGGGCGACGTGGCCGCGCGCGACAGCCAAGGCTATCTCACGTACGTCGGCCGCATGGACGATGTCTTCAAGTCCTCCGACTACCGCATCAGTCCCTTCGAGCTCGAGAGCGTGCTCATCGAGCACGCCGCGGTTGCGGAGGCCGCGGTGGTGCCGAGTGCGGACGCGCTGCGCCTCTCGGTGCCCAAGGCATTCATCACGCTCGCCCCGGGAGCGAAGCCGGACGCCGAGACGGCGCGCTCGATCTTCGAACACGTACGCGCGCGCGTCTCGCCCTACAAGCGTGTCCGCCGCCTCGAGTTTGCGGCGTTGCCGAAGACCATTTCAGGAAAGATCCGCCGGGTCGAGCTGCGCAAGCTCGAGGAAGCCCGCGCCGCCGGGCGGCGCGCGCAGGAGTTCTGGGAAGAGGATCTGCGGCCGCCGCAATGAGCCGGGCTGTGCTTTATCATGCACACCGTATGCTCGACCCCGCCGCCGGCTTGCTGCTCGTGGGATGTCTCGCGCTGCTGTTCGCGAGCGCGGCGCTGCATAAGCTGCGCGACCTGCCGCACTTCACGGACGTGCTGCAGGCCTACCGCGTGCTTCCCGAGGGGACCGTGCGCCTCGCACCCCTCGTGCCTCTCGCGGAGCTCGCGGTTGCCGCCGGGCTTGTGGCTCCCGCTGCGCGTTTCGGCGCGGCCCTTGCCGGCGCGGCGCTGCTCCTGCTCTATGCCGCGGCGATCGGCGTCAACCTCCGGCGCGGCCGGCGCGACCTCGCCTGCGGATGCGGAGGGCCGGATGACGCGCGGCCGATCGCTCCCTGGATGGTGGCCCGCAACGTCGCGCTGGCCCTGCTGCTTACCGTGACTCTCGTGTCGTGGCGCGAGCGAGCGCTCTCGCCGACGGACGCATTGACGGTCGGCGGCGGAGCGGTGGTGGCGACACTCTTATATGTATGCCTGGACCGGCTCCTCGGCCGGGTGGCGCCGTGGACTCAAGCGCTCAGGGGCCGGGGATGACCGCGCTCGCCGTGTCGAATGTGGTGCTCTGGGCGCTGGTGCTGACGCTCTCGGCCGTGGTCCTGGCGCTCATCCGGCAGCTCGGCGTGCTTCACCAGCGCATCGCGCCGGCCGGGGCGCTCATGCTCAGCCGCGGCCTGAATCTCGGCGAGCCGGCGCCGGTGCTGGAGGTAGCCGCACTCGACGTCCGTGAGCTCAGGGTCGGCCTGGCGCGCGACGACGGCCGCAGCACGCTGCTGCTGTTCGTCTCGCCGAGCTGCCCGGTGTGCAAGTCGCTGCTGCCAGCCGTCAAGTCCAGCCGCAAGGATGAACGCTCCTGGATGGACGTCATACTGGCGAGCGACGGTGACGCGGCCGAGCAGCGCGAGTTCGTGCGCGCACAGGGGCTCGAAGAGATTCCCTACGTCGTATCGGCCGCCCTCGGCCTCGCCTATCAGGTGAGCCGGCTGCCGTTCGCGGCCCTGCTCGATGAGCGGGGCGTGCTGCGCGCACGCGGGCTCGTTAACTCCCGCGAGCACCTCGAGAGTCTGTTCGAGGCGAAGCGGCTCGGTGTGGGCTCGCTCCAGGAGTACTTCTCTTGAACATCGATGCAGCAGTTGGGACGGTGCTGGCCGACTACGAGGCGCGGGCCGAGCGCGAGGAGGCCCTGTGGGACACTCTTGCCCCGGAGGAGGCCGAGCGGCGCATCGATGAGATGCTGCTGCCGGTCGGGCGCGCCACCGGCACCCTGCTCAATCTTCTTGCGAAGCAAGCCTGCGCGCTCCGCATCCTCGAGGTGGGCAGCTCCTTCGGCTACTCGACGATCTGGCTGGCCGAAGCGGCCCGCGCGGTCCATGGCAAGGTGATCTCTCTGGAGCTCAAGGCCGCGAAGACCGAGTACGCGACCGCCCAGCTGGCGCGCGCGGGCCTCGCCGACTTCGTCGAGTTCCGGGTCGGCGATGCGCTTGCGAGCCTCGCCGAGCTTCCGGGCCCCTTCGATCTGGTGCTGATCGACCTGTGGAAGAACCTGTACGTGCCGGTGTTCGAGCTGCTGCACCCGAAGCTGGCGCCGGGTGCGCTGGTCGTCGCCGACAACATGATCGAGCCCGCGAGCGCGCGGCCCCATGCGCAGGCCTATCGCCACGCGGTGCATGTCGCGCGCGACATGAGCTCGGTACTGCTGCCGGTCGGCAACGGCATCGAGCTCAGCCGCTATCAGTGAGGCTCAACGAGGACGATTTCCACGCGCTTGTTGTGCTTGCCCTCGCTGCGGATCCTGACGACCCGTATGGCGCCGATCTCGACAATGTTCGCCACGTGGGTGCCGCCGCAGGGCTGCAGATCGATCCCCGGAATCCTGAGCAGCCGCACCCGGCCCATGCCGCGCGGCGGCTGCACGCTCATGGTCTTCACCAGCTCGGGCTGCGCGTCGAGCTCGGCGTCGGTGATCCAGGCGGTCTCGGTGGCGACACCCGAGGCGATCAGGCGGTTGGTCTCGCTCTCGATGCGCCCTGCCTCGAGAGCGGCGAGCTCGATGTCGAAGTCGAGGCGTGCCTTGTCGGGCACGATGTTGCCGCCGGTCACGGGAGCCACGACCACGCACGACCGGAGGTGGAGCGCGGTGTGCAGACGCATCAGCCGGTAGCGCCGCGGCCAGTCGATCTCGAGGCTCACCGGCTCGCCGGGCTCGGGCAAGGGAGCACCGCTCGCCGCAATGTGCACTATGCTGTCGGGAGTCTCGCCCTTGCGGGTATCGGCGATGGGGATGCGCTCGCCGCTCTCGCGCACCAGCGCGCCGGTGTCGCCGGCCTGGCCGCCGCCGAGCGGGTAGAACACGGTGCGATCGAGCTCGATGCCGCGCGTCCCGACCGCCTGCACCCGCGCCGCGGCGGTTTTCAGGTAGGCATCCTCGCGAAACAGTAATTCGGTGCTCATCGGCGCGGCCCCGAGGATACAATCGCGCGGCGCATGGCTGCGTTCTCCTATCGGCTCGTCAACGTCTTCACCCAGGGAGGCATGCCCCTCACCGGCAACCCCCTGTGCGTCTTCGAGCGCGCACAGGCGCTCGAAGCGGCAAGGATGCAGGCGCTGGCACTGCAGTTCAACCTGTCCGAGACCAGCTTCATCCTGCCCTCGGAGCGTGCCAGCGCGAAAGTGCGCATTTTCACGCCGAACTATGAGATGCCCTTTGCGGGGCACCCGACGCTCGGTACCGCGCACGTGTGCCGCGCGCTGGGGCTCGGCGGCGACCGCCTGACTCTCGAGCTGCCTGCGGCGGTGATTCCGGTGCGCGCTAGCGGCGATCGTTGGACGCTGCAGGCGAAGCCTCCGACCTGGCGCGAGGTCACGGAGCCACGCCTGACGCTCGCGGCCATGCTCGGGCTGGAGGAACGCGAACTCGGGGAGCGGCCGCTGTGGGTGAACGCGGGCGTGGAGCAGCTCATCGTGCCGCTCTCGAGCGAGGCGGCGGTGCGGCGCGTCAACGTGCGTGCCGATCTTCTCGCGCAGCTCAAGAGCGCGGACGGACACAGCATGGCCTATGTGTTCGCGCCCGCCGGTACGGGGCTGCTGGCGCGCTTCTTCTTCCCGCAGGGGCGGGCGGTGCTCGAGGACCCTGCGACCGGCTCGGCGACCGCTAATCTCGGCGGCTGGTGCCTCGCCACGGGACGCACGCTGCCGTGCGAGTTCGACATCTCGCAGGGGGAGTACACCGGGCGGCCGTCGGCGCTGCGGCTGCGGGTGGACGAGCAGCGCAACGTACTGGTGAGCGGTGACGTCATCGAGCTCGGACGCGGCTCGATCAACCTGTAAGGAAAGCATGGATCCTAAACTCATTACGCCGATACTGCTCGCCGCTCTCGTGACCTGGGCGATCGTGCGCCGCTTGCGGCGGACCTTCGGCCGCCAGCCGGTGCAGCCGGGACGGATCTGGTTTCGCATCGGCGTGCTCACGCTCGCCGGCGGGCTGCTCGCCGCGACCAGCGTAATGCGTGGCGCCGGGATGCTCGAGGCGCTGATTGGCGGTCTCGCCTGTGGTACGGCCCTGGCGTACGTCGGGCTGCGCCATACACGCTTCGAGGTGACCCCGGAGGGTCGCTTCTACACTCCCCACACGTACATCGGCCTCGCGGTGACCCTGTTGTTCCTCGGCCGCCTGGTCTACAGGTTCCTCTACCTCTCGAGCGGCGCAAACGGGAGTTTCGGTTCCGACCCGAACGCCGCCGCCGCGTACCAGAGAAGTCCGCTGACAGTCGGGATCTTCGCGGTGCTGGTCGGGTACTACGTGCTGTTCTACGCCGGGGTGCTGTTCAGGACCCGCGCGGCAGAGTTGCCGGTCCCCAACCCCGTTTCGCCCGAGTAAGGGAGGGACTCGATGCGCCCGCAGGCTTCGGGGTTGAGCGCAGGAGTACTGCTGGCGCTCGTGGCGGGCGCGGCCGCGGCGCCGACTCCGCCGATGAAGCCCGACATACCCGCCGAGTTCAACCCGCCGACGACTGCTTTCGACTACGTGAAGCGCGACGTCATGATCCCGATGCGCGACGGTGTGAAGCTGTACACCGTCATCGTGATGCCGAAGGGCGCGCAACACGCTCCGATCATCCTGACCCGCACGCCGTACAGCGCTGCGAGCGCCACCGAGCGCACCCCGAGCCCTCACTTGCTGGCCGAGCTCGGCACGGCGGACGAGGGCTTCGTCGCCGCCGGGTATATCCGTGTCTACCAGGACGTGCGCGGCAAGTACGGCTCGGAAGGCGACTACGTCATGACGCGCTTCCTGCGCGGACCGCTGAACGGCACGGCGGTGGATCATTCGACCGACACCTACGACACCATCGACTGGCTGGTGAAGAACGTGCCCGAGTCGAACGGCAGGGTGGGCATGATCGGCTCCTCCTACGGAGGCTTCACGGTGCTCATGGGGCTCATCGATCCGCACCCCGCGCTCAAGGCCGCGGTGCCCGAGTGCCCGATGGTAGACGGCTGGAAGGGCGACGACTGGTTTCACAACGGCGCCTTCCGCCAGAGCAACTTCGACTACATTTACGGGCAGACCACCCGCCGCGCAGAGGGTGAAAAGATCCCGCGCGGCGTATTCGACGACTACCAGCTGTTCCTGGCGCTGGGCTCGGCCGGCGCGTTCGCGCAGCACTTCGGCATCGATGCGCTGCCGTTCTTCCGCAAGCTCGCCGAGCACCCGGCGTACGACGAGTTCTGGCGCGGCCAGGCGCTCGACCAGATTCTTCCTGCCCGGCCGCTCAAGGTTCCGACGCTCTTCGTGACGAGTATCTGGGACCAGGAGGACATGTATGGCGGCGTGCATGCCTACGCCGCGCTCAAGCCGCAGGACAAGGACAACAAGCTCGTCTTCATGGTGCTCGGGCCATGGCGGCACAGCGGCATCAACGGTGACGGCACGACCCTCGGACCGCTGAACTTCGACGGCGACACGGCGCTGCAGGCGCGCCGCGACGTGATCGAGCCGTTCCTCGCCGCGCACCTGAAGGACGGCGCTCCGAAGGCGGACATCGCACCGGTGACGGTGTTCGAGACGGGTACCAACGTCTGGCGGCATCTGCCGGCGTGGCCGCTCGCCTGCGAGTCGGGGTGCGCTTCGCGGTCCGAGCCGCTATACCTGCAGCCGCACCTCGGGTTGAGCTTTACCGCGCCGCCGGTCAGGAGCGGCCTGGCGTTCGACGAGTACGTCTCCGATCCGGCCAAGCCCGTGCCCTTCGTCCCGCGCCCGATGCGGTTGAACGACCGCCCCGTGTGGCAGCGCTGGCTCCTCACCGATCAGCGTGCGCTCGATGGCCGGCCCGACGTGCTCACCTATACCTCCGAGCCGCTCACCGCGCCGCTGCACATCGGCGGCGCGCCCATGGTGAATCTCTTCGCCTCGACCAGCGGCACCGACAGCGACTGGGTGGTGAAGCTGATCGATGTGTACCCCGACGAGGTGTCGTCGGATCCGCCGCTAGGCGGTTACCAGCTGGCCGTAGCCATGGACATCTTCCGCGGGCGCTATCGCGAGAGCCTGAGCCAGCCGAGTCCCATACCCTCGGGTAAGGTCCAGCAGTACCGCTTCGCGCTGCCGCAGGTGAATCACGTGTTCCTGCCCGGCCACCGGCTGATGGTGCAGATCCAGTCGAGCTGGTTCCCGCTCTACGACCGCAACCCGCAGAGCTACGTCGACAACATCTTCCTGGCGCTTCCCAAGGACTACAGGAAGGCGACGCAGCGCGTGTACCACAGCGGCGGGGCGGCGAGCTTCATCAGTCTGCCGCTGGTCGGGAGGCACTGAAAGCGCGCCCTCCGTGGCGCTGCCGGAGAAGCCGATGCCGCAAACCGGCCAGTGCCGGGTTCGGGGGCTGCCGATAATGGGGCTTCGGCCCTCGCGCTCGCAGCATCGGTCAGGATAAGCCTCATGGACCAGCAGCCCCAGACGAGCCAGCCGGCGCGCGCACGTCGCCCGAGCGGCCGCGACGCCAAGATCGCCGCGCGCACCGCGCGGAGCCTCGCGTTCGTTCCCTACATCACGCGCAACATTCCCTGCTACGAAGTCCTCTCCGCCGAGGGCCTCGAGCTGCTGGAGCGCAACGCCGACACCATCCTGCAGGAGGTCGGCATCGATTTCCGCGACGACGCCGAGTCGCTCGAGCTGTGGAAGGACGCGGGCGCCGACGTGCAGGGTGAGCGCGTGCGCTTTCCGCGCGGCATGTGCCGGGAGATCGTGCGCCGCTCGGCGCCCGGGGAATTCACCCAGCACGCACGCAACCCGGCGCGCAGCGTGGTGATCGGCGGCAACCGCACCGTGTTTGCCCCGGCCTACGGCTCACCGTTCGTGCGCAACCTCGACGAAGGGCGGCGCTACGCACGCATCGAGGACTTCCGCAACTTCGTCAAGCTCGCGTATCTCGCGAACTCGCTGCATCACTCGGGCGGCACCATCTGCGAGCCCGTCGACCTGCCGGTCAACAAGCGGCATTTCGACATGGTGTACAGCCACATGAAGTACAGCGACAAGCCCTACATGGGCTCGGTGACCCATCCCGAGCGGGCGCGCGACACGATCGAGATGACGCGCATCCTTTTCGGGGACAACTTCACCGATCCCGGCACCGGCAAGCCCCGCACCTGCATCACGAGCCTCATCAACGCCAACTCGCCCCTCACCTGGGACGCGACCATGCTCGGGGCGCTGAAGACCTACGCGCGCGCCAACCAGGCGACGGTGGTCACGCCGTTCATCCTCGCCGGCGCCATGTCGCCGGTCACGGTCGCCGGTACCGCCGCGCAGACGCTCGCCGAAGCGCTCGCCGGCATGGCGCTCGCGCAGCTGGTGAATCCGGGCGCGCCGGTGATCCTCGGCAGCTTCGCCTCCTCGCTCTCGATGCAGTCGGGGGCGCCGACCTTCGGCACTCCCGAGCCCGCGCTGGTGCTGTACGTGATGGCAGCTCTGGCGCGGCGTCTCGGCGTGCCGTTCCGCTCCGGCGGCGCGCTGTGCGCCTCGAAGATCCCGGATGCGCAGGCGGCCTACGAGTCGGCGAACACCTTGATCCCGACCTGCCTCGGCGGCGTCAATTTCGTGCTGCACACCGCCGGCTGGCTGGAGGGTGGCCTCGCCATGGGCTACGAGAAGTTCGTCATGGACGTCGACCAGGCCGGCATGATGCACACGCTGCTCGCGGGGGTCGATCTCTCCGAGAACGGCCAGGCGCTCGATGCGATCCGCGAGGTGGGGCCCGGCAAGCATTTCCTCGGCTGCGCCCACACGCAGGCGAATTTCCAGACGGCGTTCTACCGCTCGCCGCTCGCCGACAACAACAGCGTCGAGCAGTGGGAGGCGGAGGGCGCCAGGGACATGATCCAGCGCGCCAACGCCCTGTGGAAGAAGCAGCTCGAGGAGTACGAGGCGCCACCTCTCGACCCGGCAGTGGACGAGGCGCTGCTCGACTACATGAATCGGCGCAAGGCGTCGTTTCCCGACTCGAACGTGTAGTTTGAAATTGCTCGGGATCGGCACGTCCCTGTGCCGCCCCTCGCGCCGCGTGCGAAAGGCGTGACTTTCGCCCGCGGCTCGCCGCCTGCGGCGGCGGGCATATCCCTATGCCTTCACCGCGAATTCATGCCTCGCGGGGTGGTGCGGGCACTAGCGGCGAAATGCGCTAGCATTCGTCCGATGTGCCCGACGCCCACGTCCTCCCCCCCTGAGCGCCGCCTGCGGGCCGGCATCGTGGGCGGCGGGCGCGGCGCCTTCATCGGCTCGGTGCACCGCCTGGCCGCCGAGCTCGACGGGCAGGCGCTGGTCGTCGCCGGCGCCATGTCCTCGCGGCCGGAGATCGCGCGCTCGAGCGCCGCGGAGTGGTTTCTCGAGCGCGCCTATACCTCCTACGAGGAGATGGCACGCGCCGAGTCGGCCGATGCCAACGGCATCGACTTCGTAATCGTCGCGGCGCCGAATCACCTGCACTGCCCGGTCGCGCGGGCCTTTCTCGGGGCCGATATCCACGTGATCTGCGACAAGCCGCTCGCGCTCAACGTCGCCGAGGGAGAGGAGCTGGTGCGGCTCGTCGAAGCGGGCACCACGCTGTTCGCACTCACCCACAACTACACCGGCTATCCCGCGGTGCGCGAAGCGCGCGCGCTGGTGCAGGGCGGGCAGCTCGGCGAGCTGCGCAAGGTGCTGGTCGAGTACACGCAGGACTGGCTCATGGAGCCCCTCGAGCGCGCCGGCAACCGCCAAGCCGAGTGGCGCACCGACCCGGCGCGCGCCGGGCTTGCGGGCGCGGTCGGCGACATCGGCACGCACGCGGCCAACCTGCTCGAGTTCGTGACCGCCCGGCGCATCGAGGCGGTGTGCGCGGATCTAACCTCCTTCGTTGCGGGGCGGCGGCTCGACGACGACGCCAACATGCTGGTGCGGCTCGAGGGCGGCGCCAAGGGAACGCTCACGTGCTCGCAGATCGCCTGCGGGGATGAGAACCGGCTGTCGCTGCGCGTATACGGAACGCGCGCCGGGCTCGAGTGGCACCAGCACGAGCCCAACACGCTCGTCTTCAAGCCCGCTGGCAGGCCCTGGGAGCTGCGCCGCACGGGGCAAGCGTACCTGAGCGCACCCGCACGGGAGGCGACCCGCATTCCGGCCGGCCACCCCGAGGGGTATCTCGAGGCGTTTGCGAACGTCTACCGCGCCTTCATCGAAGACGTGCGCCGCGTCGGCCGCGGCGAGCCGCCGCGGCGAGATTATCCGGGCGTGGAAGACGGTCTGCGCGGCCTGCGCTTCATCGAGCAGGCAGTCGCGAGCTCGCGCGCCGGGTCGGCCTGGATGCGCCTATAGGCGGGAGCGACGACAGCCATGAGCTCCGTTACGCGGGCGCGCCTGTGCGCCATGATGTTCCTCGAGTTCTTCATCTGGGGCGGCTGGTTCGTCACCATGGGGAGCTATCTGGCCGCGAATCTGCACGCGAGCGGAGCGCAGACCGGGCTCGCCTACGGCACTCAGGCCTGGGGCGCAATCATCGCCCCGTTCGTCGTCGGGCTGGTCGCCGACCGTTACTTCAACGCCGAGCGG
>DAHUXE010000168.1 GCA_027307325.1 Gammaproteobacteria bacterium
ACGCTCCCAGGCACGGTCCGCCAGGCGCTCGGCGGTGACCGCCGCGGGCGGGAGGCCGAGCGCCGTCGCGACCGCGGCGGCCAGCGCGTGCGGCTCGGACGCATCGAGAAACAGGGCGCTGAGTCGTGTTGCGGGCCACAGCCGCACCTCGCCCGGCAGGGGCTCGAGCACCGGGGTATCGCGCGAGTCGGCGAAGGTGACCGCGGACGCGCCGCAGGCGAAGCAGGCGGCCTCCGCGCCTCCGGGATCGAGGGCGCCTAAGTCGAAGGAGACCGTGACGGTCGCAGCCATTGCCTGATTATGCGCGGCTCGCCGCCGTGCGCGGCAGGTACGCGCGCCGCGGCCGCGGGGTCCTCACCGCAGTCCGAGCCGCCGCTCCAGGTAGTGGATGTCGGTGCCGCCCTTCTGGAAGGCCGCGTGGTTGCAGATCTCCTGGTGCAGGGCGACGTTGGTCTTGATGCCCTCGATCACCATCTCCGCCAGCGCATTCTTCATGCGGGCGATGGCGGTATCGCGGTTGTCGCCGTGTGCGATCACTTTCGCGATGAGCGAATCGTATTAGGGAGGCACGTTGTAGCCCGAATACACGTGACTGTCGACGCGGACGCCCGGCCCGCCGGGGGCGTGCCACAGACGGATCGGCCCCGGCGAGGGCGTGAAGGTCTTCGGGTCCTCGGCGTTGATGCGGCATTCCATGGCATGGCCGCGGATCTGCACGTCGCTCTGCGAATAAGCGAGCCGCTCGCCGCTCGCGATGAGCAGCTGCGCCTTGACGAGATCGATGCCCGTGATGAGCTCGGTCACGGGATGCTCGACCTGGATGCGCGTGTTCATCTCGATGAAGAAGAACTCGCCGTCCTCGTAGAGGAACTCGAGCGTGCCGGCGCTGCGGTAGCCGACCGCGCGGCAGGCCTCGACGCAGCGATCCCCCATCATCTTGCGCTGTTTCAGGGTGATTCCGGGGGCGGGCGCTTCCTCGATCACCTTCTGATGCCGGCGCTGCATCGAGCAGTCGCGCTCGCCGAGGTGGATGACGTTGCCGTGAGCATCGCCGAGCACCTGAAACTCGATGTGACGCGGCCGCTCGAGGAATTTCTCCATGTACACCTGGTCATTGCCGAAGGCGGCGCGCGCCTCCGCGCGCGTGATGCCGATGGCGTTGAGAAGGGACGCTTCGGTGTGGACCACGCGCATGCCGCGCCCGCCGCCGCCGCCTGAGGCCTTGATGATTACCGGGTAGCCGATGTCGCGCGCGATGCGCAGGTTCTCGTCCGAGTCATCTCCCAGCGGGCCGTCCGAGCCGGGTACGCACGGGACACCGTGCGACTTCATGACCTTGATCGCCGAGACCTTGTCGCCCATGGTGCGGATGGTCTCGGCCTTCGGGCCCACGTATACGAAGCCCGATTTCTCGACGCGCTCGGCGAAGTCGGCATTCTCGGAGAGGAAGCCGTAGCCGGGGTGGATGGCGACCGAGTCGGTCACCTCCGCGGCGCTGATGATCGCCGGCATGTTGAGGTAGCTGCCGCTGGAAGCCGGCGGTCCGATGCACACCGATTCGTCGGCGAGCAGTACATGCTTCAGGCTGTAATCGGCGGTGGAGTGCACCGCGACCGTCTTGATGCCGAGTTCGCGGCATGCGCGCAGGATCCGCAGGGCGATCTCGCCGCGATTGGCGATGACCAGCTTCTCGATCATGGCCACGCTATTCGATGACGAACAACGGCTGGCCGAATTCCACCGGATCGCCGTTCCGCGCCAGGATCGAGGCGATCCGCCCGGCCTTGTCGGCTTCGATCTGGTTCATCATCTTCATCGCTTCGATGACGCACAGAACCTGCCCCACCTTGATCTCGTCGCCGATCTCGACGAACGACTTTGCCCCGGGGGAGGGGGCGGCATAGAAGGTGCCGACCATGGGTGCGGTAATGACGTGCTCGTTGGGCTTGGGCTTGCCGGCGGCTCCTGCGGCGAGCGCCGGCTCCGGCGCCCGCGGCGGCAGGCCGGCCGGTGCCGCCGCGTGCACTACCTGCGTCGGCGGCTGTGCGGCGGGGATCATGCGGCTGATCCGCACCGCTTCTTCCCCCTCTTTGATCTCGATCTCGGCGATGCCGGATTCCTCCAGCAGCTCGATCAGTTTCTTGATTTTTCGAATATCCATGCCGGGCATGCCCCCTGCGGTCGTTACGGCGCGCGCTAAGGTGCCGCTCAGGCGCCGCGCGCGAGCCGCTGCGCCGCGGCGCGCACCGCCAGCTCGTAGCCGAAGGCTCCGAATCCGGCGATGACACCGACGGCGATGTCGGAGAAGTACGAATGTCGGCGAAAGGGCTCGCGCGCCTGTGTGTTGGAGAGATGCAGCTCGATGAAGGGCAGATGCGTTCCGAGCAGCGCGTCACGCAGCGCGATGCTGGTGTGCGTGAAGGCGCCGGGGTTGAAGATCACGAAGCCGACGCCTTCGGCCGCCGCGCGCTGGATGCGCTCGATGAGCTCGTGCTCGGCGTTGCTCTGGTAGGCGATGAGCTCGAGTCCGGCCTCGCGCGCCGCGGCGGCGGCCCGCTTCTCGATGGACTCGAGAGTCTCCGTGCCGTAGACCGCCGGCTCGCGGGTGCCGAGCAGATTGAGGTTGGGACCGTTCAGCAACAGCACTCGGGCCATCGGGTGCGCGTCTTCTTATCAGAATGGATCACTGCAAGCGCAGCGAATGTACCCTAATCGGGGCGCACTTGGGATAGTTCCTGTAGGGATCTGCTGAGATCTCGCAGAACTTTGCTCAGTTGCTCCCGGCCCTGGCACTGGCGACAGCCAGCTGCTGCAGGCCTTCGGCAATCTGCTCCCGGGCGGCCCCGAGGCTCAGTCGGCCCGCTCCGACGTCAGCCAGGCGCGCGAGGATGAACGTCGCCTCATCCCGATGCAACTCCCCGATCTTGACCGTGACGATTCGACCCTCGGCGTCCGCAAACACCGTGAAGGGGAGCACCGGCTCCATCCCGAAGGCCGCCGCGGCCTCGAGCCCGCCCCGCTCGCCCACCAGGATCGGGTAGTCCATTTTCATTTCCCGTGCATATTTGACCACGGAATCCCGATGATCAATGGCAATTCCTATGATTTCGAATCCATTTCGACGATTTTCGAGGCGGAGGTGCCGGAGGAGAGGGATCTCCTCGCGGCAGGGCTCGCACCAGGTTGCCCAGAAATTGACCGCGAGCGCCCGGCCCCGCCAGTCCGAGAGCCTGTGAGAGACGCCCGTCAGGTCCGGAAGCGCGAAGTCCGGCAGCCGTTCGGGGATGGGGGGGGGTTGCGGGCTGGCCTCGGGCGGCTGCGGCGCGGGCGGGGCCGGATGGAGCGCTGCCGGCTGCAATGTGGGTCCTCCCGGACCCAAGTGGCGGGCGAGGAGAAAGCCGGCGGTACCGAAGCCGGCGAGGATCCCCGCGACCGCCAACACTGCGGCGGCCGAGCGAGCGGGGATCACGGCGGGGACTGAAGCGCCTCGCGCACCCGGGTGGCGAAGGCATCGGCCTTCAGGTACCCGACCACGCGATACTGACTTCGCTCCCGGCCGTCGGGCCCGTAGAACGCGATGGTCGGGGGACCGATGATTCCGAAGTGCCGCAGCAGCGAGCGGCTGTCGGCGTCATCGGCGGTCACATCCGCGCGCAGCAGCGAGACGTCCGCGAGGGCGCTCTGCACCCTGCGGTCGCTGAACGTGTAGCGCTCCATCTCCTTGCACGAGGTGCACCAGTCGGCGGAGAAATCGAGCATTGCGCCGCGCTTCGCTGCGCTCGCGGCGCGTACCTCGCGCTCGAGATCGGCGACCGTGTGGACGGCACGGAAAGGCAGCGCGCGCTGCTCGTGCGCCAGGGCGGGGATTGGCGAGAGAGGATCGCTGCCGCCGAGCGCCGAGCCGGCGGCGAGCGCGACTCCGTAGAGACCGACCGCGAGCCCCACGACCCGCAGCGCCCACCGGGCGGCGGAGCGCGCCTTGAGCTCGAACGACAGGAGCCAGGCGAGGGTCAGTGCCGGCACTGCCCACAGCAGCAGCGCCACGCGGTCGGCGACGATACGCGCGAGCATCCAGGCGGCGACCGCGAGCATCATGGCGCCGAAGAGCTTCTTGACGAAGTCCATCCAGGCGCCGGCCTTCGGCAGGAGCCTGCCGGCAGAGGCGCCGACGACCAGGAGCGGCGTCCCCATGCCGATGCTCATGGCAAAGAGCGCAGCTCCGCCGCGGGCAATCTGGCCGCTCTGGCCGATGACGAGGAGCGCGGCGACGAGCGCGGGACCAACGCAGGTGGTGACGATGAGCGCCGACAGGGCACCCATGATCGCTACGCCACCCAGGGTGCCGGCGGACTGGCGGTTGCTGAGATTGGCGACACGCGTTTGAATCGCCGCGGGCATCTGCACCGTGTAGAGGCCGAACATCGACAACGCCATCGCCACGAAGATCGCGGCGAACATTGCCAGCACCCACCACTGCTGGAACAGCGCCTGCACCTCGCGCCCCATCGCCGCCCCGATGATGCCCGCCGCCGTATAGGTGAGCGCCATGCCGAGCACGTAAGTCAGCGAGAGCGCGAACGCGCGCCCAGTGGTCACGCGCGTGCCGCCACCGGCGATTATCCCCGAGAGGATCGGCACCATGGGCAGCACGCAGGGCGTGAAGGCGAGGAGGAGCCCCGCGAGATAGAAGCCGCCGATCATGAGGAAGAAGTTGCCGGCGAGCAGCTGTGCGAAGCGCGACTGTTCCGAGGTGCCGGGACCGGAACTACCCGATGCGGCGCCGCCGCCCGCACCGCCCGCCAGCGCGACGCTCACGGATTTCGTTATCGGCGGATAGCACAGGCCCTTTTCCGCGCACCCCTGGTAGGTCACCTGCAGGGGAAGAGAGAAGCTGCCACCGGCGGCGCGCGCCACCGGCACCGTCACCCGCAGCTCCTGGTGATAGATCTCCTGGCGGCCGAAGTACTCGTCATTCTTGATCTGGCCGGGGGGAAACTGCGGAGCGCCGAGCTGGGCGGCGGCGCTTGCGGTTGCGATCCTGATGCGCGCCTTGTACAGGTAATAACCCTCGGCGATTTCCCAGTTGAGCACGATCCTGTCG
>DAHUXE010000176.1 GCA_027307325.1 Gammaproteobacteria bacterium
GGAGCATCACGGCATCACCTACGCCGATGAGGCGCTGCGCGCCGCAGCGGAGCTCGCCGCGCGCCACATCAACGAACGGCATCTGCCCGACAAGGCCATCGACGTCGTCGATGAGGCCGGCGCGCGCGCGCGCCTGAAACCGGTCGCGGAGCGCGAGCCGGTGGTGCAGGTGCGGCCCAACGTGGATGTGGTGGCGCGCATGGCGCGCATCCCCGCCAAGAGCGTCTCGGTCTCCGACAAGGAGGTCCTCAGGAACCTCGAGCGCAATCTCAAGCTCGTGATCTTCGGCCAGGACAAGGCCATCGAGGCGCTCGGCGCTGCGATCAAGATGGCGCGCTCGGGCCTCGGCGAGACGGCCAAGCCGGTCGGCAGCTTCCTGTTCGCCGGCCCGACGGGGGTCGGCAAGACCGAAGTCACGCGGCAGCTGGCGATCGCCATGGGCGTCGAGTTCCTGCGCTTCGACATGTCCGAGTACATGGAGCGCCACACGGTCTCGCGCCTGATCGGCGCGCCGCCCGGTTACGTCGGCTTCGACCAGGGCGGGCTCCTCACCGAGGCGATAGCCAAGCATCCGCACTGCGTGCTGCTGCTCGACGAGGTGGAGAAGGCGCATCCGGACGTCTTCAACCTGCTGCTGCAGGTGATGGATCACGGCACCCTGACCGACAACAACGGACGCAAGGCCGACTTCCGCCACGTCATCATCGTGATGACCACCAACGCCGGCGCTCAGGAGATGGCGCGCACCTCGATCGGCTTTACGCAGGTCGACAACGCGAGCGATGGCATGGAGGCGATCCGCCGCATCTTCAGTCCCGAGTTCCGCAATCGGCTCGATGCCGTGATTCAGTTCGCCGCGCTCGATGCCGTGACGATCGAGCGCGTGGTGGACAAGCTGATCCTCGAAGTCGAGGCGCAGCTCGAGCAGAAGGGCGTCACGATCTCACTCGACGATGCGGCGCGGCGCTGGGTGGCCACCAAGGGTTACGACCCGAAGATGGGCGCACGTCCCATGGCGCGCACCATCCAGGAACACATCAAGCGGCCGCTGGCGGAGGAGCTGCTGTTCGGGCGGCTCGCGAGCGGCGGGCACGTGAGCGTGTCGGTCAACGAGGACGGTTCGGAGCTGGTGCTGCACTGTGAGCCGGCGCAGGTGCCGGCCGTCACGGTGGAGCGCGCGACCTAACGGCCGCGGTAGATGATGCGGCCCTTGGTGAGATCGTAGGGAGTCATCTCCACCGTCACCGCGTCCCCGGTGAGGATACGTATGTAGTTTTTACGCATCTTGCCCGAGATGTGTGCGGTCACGACGTGGCCATTCTTCAGCTTCACCCGGAAAGTCGTGTTGGGCAGGGTCTCGACGACCTCGCCTTCCATCTGAATGGCGTCTTCTTTGGACACAAGTGCTCTTAACGACTGCGGGGGCGCGAATTGGAGCACAAAGGCCGCTGGTAAGGCAATTTGCTCCCGGCCCCGCGGCTACCTGAACGGCGGTGAGGGCAGCGCCACCTGTTCGCGCAGCAGCCGCTGGAATGCGGCGCGGGGAATGGTGCGGGCGCCGAGGCTGCCGAGGTGGCGCGAGTACAGCTGGCAGTCGATCACCGCGATGCTGTTGCGCAGACACACCGCGACCAGATGGGCGAGCGCCACCTTGGAGCCATCGCGGACGGCGCTGAACATGGATTCCCCGAAGAACACGCCGCCGAGGCGCACGCCGTAGAGTCCGCCGGCGAGCCTGCCGTCGCGCCAGGACTCGACGCTGTGGGCACGGCCCAGCCGATGCAGCGCGAGGTATGCGGTGCGCATGTCGGAGGTGATCCAGGTGCCCGGGCTCGCCGCGCGCGGCGCGGCGCAGCCGTCGATCACCGCGACGAAGTCGCGATCGACCGAGGTGGTGAACCCGGCGTTGCGCAGCGTCTTGGCGAGACTCCTCGTGCAGTGGAACTCCTCGGGAAAGAGCACCGCGCGCGGATCGGGCGCCCACCACAACACCGGCTGACCGGGGGAGTACCAGGGAAAGATGCCGCGCCGGTAGGCGGCGAGCAGCCGCTCCGGCGCGAGATCGCCGCCGGCCGCGAGCAGCCCCGGCGGGTCCTCGAGCGCCTGCTCGGGCGGCGGAAACCACTCCGGCGAATCGTGCGCGGAGAGCCAGGTCACGGTCTTCATGCGCGCCTACCGTGCGCTGCGCCGCCCGCGGAAGGGCACGTGCTCCTGGACCTCGAGCGCGTAGTTCTCGACCGCGGCGCCCTCGCGCTCGAGGTATTGGGCGATTGCGCTGCGGAACTGCCGGTCGGCGATGAAATGCGCCGACCAGGTGAGCTGCGGCTCGAAGCCGCGGCTCACCTTGTGCTCGCCCTGCGTGCCGGGCTCGAAGCGCTCGAGGCCGCGCTCGATGCAGAACTCGATTCCCTGGTGATAGCAGGTCTCGAAGTGCAGGCTGTGGAAATCCGCCGCGGAGCCCCAGTAGCGGCCGTAGAGCGTGTCCTGGCTGCGGAAGAAGATCGCGACTGCGACCAGCGTCCGCCCGTGCACGGCGAGCTTCACCATGAGCGACTCGGGCAGCCGCCGTGCTACCTCGGCAAAGAACGCGGGCGTGAGATACGGCTCGTGGCCGTGACGCACGAAGGTGTCGCGGTGCAGGGCGTAGATCCGCTCGAGGAGCGGCGCATCGAGCTCGCCGCCGAAGCGCGTCTCGAAGCGCACGCCGCTCTCGGCCACACGCCGGCGCTCGCGGCGCGCCTTCTTGCGCTTCTCGGCGGTGAAGGACTCGAGATAGTCCTCGAAGCTCGCATAACCGCGGTTGCTCCAGTGGAACTGACAGTCGCGCCGCAGCAGCCAGCCGCGCGCGGCGCAGGCCGCACGCGAGCGCTCATCGAGGAACAGCGCGTGCACGCCCGAGACGCCGCGGGCCTGCGTCTCGCGCTCGAGCGCCTCGAGGAGCTGCGCGGCGATGCTTGCCTGGTCGAGCCCCGCGCGCACCAGCAGGCGCGGGCCGGTCGCGGGAGTGAAGGGAGTGGCGAGCGTGAGCTTCGGGTAGTAGCGGCGCCCGAGCCGCTCATAAGCCTGCGCCCAGCCGAAGTCGAAGACGAACTCGCCGTAGGAATGCGTCTTGAGGTAGACGGCGGCGGCGCCCGCGAGGCCCGCGGCGTCGTGCAGCGTCAGGTAGTGCGGTTGCCATCCGGTGCCCGGGCCGACGCAGCCGGCGTGCTCGAGAGCCGCGAGAAACTCGTGGCGCGCGAAGGGCTGCAGGCCGTCCGCGAGCGTGTTCCACTGCCGCGGGTCGAGCTGATCGATGCTGGCGCAGAACTCGATCCGGTCGGCGGCCATGGCGGCTCAGGGTCGCCGGGTGGGGGCGCGGGCGTCGAGCGTCTCGAGATAACGATCGGCATCGAGCGCGGCCATGCAGCCCGAGCCCGCGGAAGTCACCGCCTGACGGTATACGTGGTCGGCTACGTCGCCGGCGGCGAACACGCCCGGCACGCTGGTCGCCGTCGCATCCCCATCGAGGCCGCTCTTCACCGTGATGTAGCCGCCGCGCATGGCGAGCTGTCCCTCGAAGAGCGCCGTGTTCGGCGTGTGGCCGATGGCGACGAACAGCCCGGTGACCTCGAGCGTCTGCAGCGTGCCGGCGGGCAGCGCGCGCAGGCGCACGCCGCTCACGCCCTGCCCGTCACCGAGTACCTCGTCCACGGTGTGGTTCCAGATGACCGACATCTTGCCGGCCTGCACCTCGCGGAACAGCCGGTCCTGCAGGATCTTCTCGGCGCGCAGCCGCTCGCGCCGGTGCACCAGCGTGACGTGCCGGGCGATGTGCGAGAGATACAGCGCCTCCTCGACCGCGGTGTTGCCGCCGCCGACCACCGCGACGCGCTGATCGCGAAAGAAGAAGCCGTCGCAGGTCGCGCACGCCGACACGCCGCGGCCGCGGAACTGCTCCTCCGACGGCAGCCCGAGATAGCGGGCGCTGGCACCGGTGGCGATGATGAGCGCATCGCAGCTGTAGCGGCCCGCTTCACCCACCAGGGTCAGCGGCCGCGCCGCGAGATCCACCGCGACCAGGTGGTCGCTCACGATCTCGGTGGCGAAGCGCTCGGCGTGCCGCCGCATGCGCTCCATCAGGGCCGGGCCCTGCAGGCCCTCGACATCCCCCGGCCAGTTGTCGACGTCGGTGGTGGTCATGAGCTGGCCGCCGGGCGCCATCCCGGTGATGAGGAGCGGCGCGCGATTGGCGCGCGCGGCGTACACCGCGGCGCTGTAGCCCGCGGGCCCCGATCCCAGAATAATCAAGCGGCTGTGGCGGATTTTCGCGAAGGTCATCTCTGCCATCGGTGCATGGTACCAAGCCCTATAATGCGGGCCGTCTATCTTAAGATGGGGCAGTGAGAATTGGCTGAGACCCAGGTCCAGGCACGCAACGGCTCCCGCCTGACGGCGGCGGTGTCCCGCGCTCTGCGCGAGAGCGCGGTGATCGCGCTCGCGATCGTGGCGCTCACGCTGTTCGTGGCGCTCGCCAGCTACAGCCCCGACGATCCGGGATTCTCCTACACGGGGAACGCCGCGCCGATCCACAACCGCATCGGCGTCGCCGGCGCCTGGGTGAGCGACGTACTGTTCTTTCTGTTCGGCTGGCCGGCGTTTCTGCTGCCGGTGGTGATGGCGCTCGCCGCCTGGGGACTGCAGCGCCGGGCGTACGCCGTGACGGTGTCGCGCATGAACACCGCGGTGCGGGCCGCCGGCTTCGTGCTGTTGCTCGCGGCGAGCTGCGGCCTGACGATGCTCCACTGGGAGGCGGGCCTGCTGCGGCAGACGGCCGGCGGCGTCGTGGGCGGGCTCGTGGGCAAGGGACTGGCATCCTGGCTGGACCCTCTCGGAGCGACGCTGCTGCTCATTGCCGCCTGGATGGCCGGACTGTCGGTCGCCTTCCACGTATCGTGGCTCACGGTCATGGACCGGATGGGCGCGCTCACCTGGGCGGGCATCGGCTGGGTGCGCGCACGCTGGGCCGCGCGCCGCGACGTCGCCGAGGGACGCGAGCGGCGCCTGGCGCGCAAGGAAGCGATGCAGAGCGAGCAGAAGAAGTCGGCGTTGCGCGCGCCGCCGCGCATCGAGCCGCCGCGGTCGGCGGTCGAGAAGAGCGCGCGCGTCGAGCGCGAGCGCCAGGTGCCGCTGTTCGACCCGCCCAAGGCGAGCGAGCTGCCGCCGCTGAAACTGCTCGACGACCCGCCGGCGCGCGAGCCGCTCTACTCGGCCGAGGCGCTCGAGGCGCTCTCGAGGCTGGTGGAGATGAAGCTCAAGGACTTCGGCATCGACGCCGAGGTGGTGGCGGTGCAGCCCGGGCCGGTCGTGACGCGCTTCGAGCTGCGGCCGGCGCCGGGGGTCAAGGCGAGCCAGATCACGGCGCTCTCCAAGGACCTGGCGCGGGCGCTCTCGGTGCTGTCGGTGCGCGTCGTCGAGGTGATTCCCGGCAAGAGCGTCATGGGACTCGAGATCGCCAACGAGAAGCGCGAGATCGTCACGCTCGGGGAGATCATCCGCTCGCGCGCCTACGACGAGATGCACTCGCCGCTGGCCCTCGCGCTTGGCAAGGACATCGGCGGACAGCCGGTGGTGGCGGACCTGACGCGCATGCCGCACCTGCTGATCGCCGGCACCACGGGCTCGGGCAAGTCGGTGGCGCTCAACGCCATGGTGCTGTCGCTCCTCTATAAGTCCACGTCCGAGCACGTGCGGCTCATCATGATCGATCCGAAGATGCTGGAGCTCTCGGTCTACGAGGGCATTCCGCACCTGCTGGCGCCGGTGGTCACCGACATGAAGCAGGCCTCGAACGCGCTGCGCTGGGGCGTCGTGGAGATGGACCGGCGGCACCAGCTGATGGCGGCGCTCGGGGTACGCAACATCGCGGGATTCAACCGCCGCGTGAAGGATGCGCTCGACGCCGGCAAGCCGATCCGCGACCCCGTGATGATGGCGCGGGCGGCGAACGATCCCAGCATCGATCAGACGCAGATTCCCGACCTGACGCCGCTGCCTTATATCGTGGTGATCGTCGACGAGTTCGCCGACCTGATGATGATCGTCGGCAAGAAGGTGGAGGAGCTCATCACGCGGCTCGCGCAGAAGGCGCGCGCCTCGGGGATACACCTGGTGCTCGCCACGCAGCGGCCGTCCGTGGACGTGATCACCGGCCTCATCAAGGCCAACATTCCCTGCCGCATCGCCTTCCAGGTGTCGGCGCGGGTCGATTCGCGCACCATCCTCGACCAGATGGGCGCGGAGACGCTGCTCGGGCACGGCGACATGCTGTACCTGCCGCCCGGAACCTCGATGCCGACACGGGTCCACGGGGCGTTCGTATCCGACGCCGAGGTGCACCGCGTGGTGGATGCGCTGAAGACGCACGTGCCTCCGGACTACATCGAGGAAGTCCTGTCGGGGCCACGGGGGCCGGTGCCCGGCATCTCGGGGGAGGAGGGCGACGGCGAAGGCACCCTCGGCGCGGGCGATGCCGAGCAGGATCCGCTCTACGACGAGGCGGTGCGCATCGTGACCACGGAGCGCAAGCCGTCCATCTCCTACGTGCAGCGGCGCCTCAAGATCGGCTACAACCGTGCAGCGCGGCTGCTCGAGGCGATGGAGCTCGCCGGGCTCGTGGGGGCGCTGCAGGCCAATGGGGCACGCGATGTGCTCGCACCGGCGCCGCAGGAGGACTGAGCTCAGTGACCAGCACAGCCCCGATCGCAAAAAAGGGATTTTCGGGGACGCCGTGGATCCCTCCCTGGAGGCTGCGGGCGCGGCGTCCTGCCGCGCACGCCCCCGAAAATCCCTTTTTGCGCTCGCGGCTGCCGGCGCGCGCTGTCGGTCTCGCGCTGGCGATCGCGGCGCTGGCACCCGCCGCCGTAAGTGCGGCATCCGAGCCCGCGGCGCCGGTGGCCGCCACGGCGGCGCAGAGTGAGCCGGCGCAGTCGCAGCCGACGCAGCTCGATGCGTACCTCGATCACCTGAAGACGCTGCGCGCGAGCTTCCTGCAGACGCTCGCCGACAGCCAGGGCCGCGAGATCGATCGCGCGACCGGCACGATCATCGTGGAGCGTCCGGGGAAGTTCAGCTGGGACATACACCCCCAGTCGGGGAGCGGCGCCGGCACCGCCGGTCAGCTTCTGGTCTGCGACGGGCGCAATCTCTGGTTCTTCGACCGCGACCTCGAGCAGGTGACCGTGAAGCCGGTCGATGCGGCGCTGTCGGCGACGCCGGCGCTGCTGCTGTCGGGTGCGGTCGACGTGCGCAGGAACTTCACCATTACGCCGGCCGGCGAGCGCCAGGGACTCCAGTGGGTGCTGGTCGAGCCGCACGGCGCGGAGGCGGACTTTCGCGAGGCGCTGTTCGGCTTCGACAAGGGTGAGCTGAAGCGCATGATCCTCGAGGATAAGCTCGATCAGACCGCGACCGTCATGTTCGACAAGGCCGAACGCAACGTGCCGGTGAGCGCCGCGGAGGTGAGCTTCACGCCTCCCAGGGGCGCGGACGTGATCGGAACGCCGCGCAAATGAGCGTGGCCGTCGCCGAGGGGCTGCGGCCGCTCGCCGATCGCATGCGGCCGCGCCGCCTCGAAGAGTTCATCGGACAGCGGCACCTGCTCGCGCCGGGCAAGCCGCTCTACACCAGCATCAGGTCCGGGCAGCTTCACTCCCTCATCCTCTGGGGACCCCCGGGTGCGGGCAAGACGACGCTGGCACGGCTCATCGCGCAGACCGCCAGCGCGCAGTTCATCCCGCTGTCGGCGGTGATGGCCGGGGTCAAGGACATCCGCGCCGCGGTCGACAGCGCACGGGCGGCGCGCGCCGCCGACGGCCGCGCGACGCTGCTGTTTCTCGACGAGGTGCATCGCTTTAACAAGGCGCAGCAGGACACCTTTCTGCCGTACGTCGAGGACGGCACGCTGACCTTCGTCGGCGCGACCACCGAGAACCCCTCGTTCGAGGTCATCAGCGCGCTGCTGTCACGTGCCCGCATCTACGTTCTCAAGGCACTGTCGATCGAGGACCTGGAGGCGGTGCTGCGCGCGGCGCTCGCCGACGAGGAGCGCGGACTCGGGCGCGAGCGCCTCGAGGCCGAGCCCGAGGCGCTCACGCTGATCGCGCACGCCGCCGACGGCGATGCGCGCCGGGCGCTCAACATGCTGGAGCTCGCGGTGTCGCTGGCGCAGGCCGGCAGCACGCCGCACCAGCTCGGCGCGGCGCTCGCGCGCGAGGTCGCAGGCGGCGGGCACCGCCGCTTCGACAAGGGGGGCGACCAGTTCTACGAGCAGATCTCGGCGCTGCACAAGGCGGTGCGCGGCTCGGATCCCGACGCGGCGCTCTACTGGCTGTGCCGCATGCTCGATGGCGGCTGCGATCCGCGCTATATCGCGCGGCGCGTGGTGCGCATGGCGAGCGAGGACCTGGGGCTCGCCGATCCGCGCGCGCTCGCGCTCACGCTCGATGCCTGGGAGGCGTACGAACGGCTCGGCACGCCGGAAGGGGAGTTGGCGCTCGCAAGCGCCGTGGTGTACCTCGCCTGCGCGCCCAAGAGCAACGCGGTGTACGTGGCGATGCAGGAGGCGATGGCGGATGTGGCCGAATTCGGCACGCTGGAGGTGCCACTGAAGCTGCGCAACGCACCGACCGGCCTGATGAAGGAGCTCGGCTACGGACGCGACTACCGGTATGCGCACGATGAGCCCGGCGCCTTCGCCGCCGGCGAGCGCTACCTGCCGGACGGAATGCCGGATCGGCGATACTATCGGCCGGTCGCGCGCGGCCTCGAGCTCAAGATTGCCGAGGCGCTGGCGCGCCTGAGAAGCCATGCATCCACGCCGAAGGGTAGCGAGTGATCGATCCGAAGCTGCTGCGCAACGAGCCCGAGGAAGTGGCCCGCAATCTCGCGCGCCGTGGTCACCTCCTGGACGTCGCAGCGCTCAGGGCTCTCGAGGAAAAGCGCAAGCCGTGGGCTGTCGAGGTCGATCGGCTGCGTGCCGAGCGCAACGCCAACGCCAAGGCGGTCGGCATGGCCAAGGGACGCGGCGAGGATGCCGGCGTGCATCTGGCGCGCGGCGAGGCTCTCACCGGCGAGCTCGCGGCCGCGGAGGGACAGCTGGCCGCCGTGCAGGGCGAGCTCGAGCACTGGCAGCTCGGACTGCCGAATCTGCTGCACGACTCGGTGCCCGACGGGCGCGATGAGAGCGCCAACCGCGAGGTGCGCCGCTGGGGTGACCCACGGCGCCTCGGCTTCAGGGCGCGCGACCACGTCGAGCTCGGCGAGCACCTCGGCGGCCTCGACTTCGAGGCCGCGGCGCGCATCTCCGGCGCGCGCTTCGTGGTGATGCGCGGGCCGGTTGCGCGGCTGCATCGGGCGCTCGCGCAGTTCATGCTCGATCTGCACACCCGCGAGCACGGCTACACCGAGGTGTACGTGCCGTATCTGGTGCAGCGCGCGGCGCTCATCGGCACCGGACAGCTGCCGAAGTTCGAGTCGGACCTGTTCGCGGTGGGCGGCGAGCAGGGCTTCTTCCTCATCCCCACCGCAGAGGTCCCGGTAACCAACCTGGTGCGCGAGCAGATCGTGGCTGCGGAGCGGCTGCCGCTGAAGTTCGTCGCGCACACGCCGTGCTTCCGTTCGGAGGCGGGGGCGGCGGGCAAGGACACCCGCGGGATGATCCGCAACCACCAGTTCGACAAGGTGGAGCTGGTGCAGATCGTGCGCCCGGCGGATTCCTACGCGGCGCTCGAGGAGCTCACCGGCCACGCCGAGAGCGTGCTGCAGCGGCTGGGGATCCCGTACCGTACCGTGGTGCTGTGCGCGGGCGATACCGGTTTCGGCTCGGCCAAGACCTACGATCTCGAAGCCTGGCTGCCCTCGCAGGAGCGCTATCGCGAGATCTCCTCGTGCAGCAACTTCGAGGCGTTCCAGGCGCGGCGTCTGCAGGCGCGCTGGCGCAATCCCCTCGACAAGAAGCCGGAAGCCGTACATACCCTCAACGGCTCGGGACTGGCGGTGGGGCGTACGCTGGTGGCGCTGCTCGAGAACTTCCAGAACGAGGACGGCTCGGTGGACGTGCCCGAGGCGCTGCGCCCCTGGATCGGGGGACTCGCACGTCTCACACCGTAGGCCATCGATGAGCGCACCCGCGGTCACGCGTCGCAGGTTCGTGCTGGTGGCGGCCGCCGTGGGCGGGGCGCTGGTGCTCGGAATCACGGTACGACGGCTGCAGCGCCAGGACGGCACCGCAGGCGGCGCGCCGGGAGCGCTGAACGCCTTCGTGCGGATCGGTCCCGGAAAGCGCGTCACGCTCGTGATGCCGAAGGTCGAGATGGGCCAGGGCACCTACACCTCGCTCGCCATGCTCATCGCCGAGGAGCTCGAAGTGAGGCTCGACACGGTGAACATCGAGGCCGCTCCGCCCAATCCCGAGGTGTATGGATTCGTGCCGGACCCGTCGGCGGACGAGGGCCTGAAGTTCGATCAGTCGACCGGCACCTCGCTCTCGATCATTCAGTGCTGGATGCCGCTGCGCCAGGCGGGCGCGACCGCGCGCCTCATGCTGATCCAGGCGGCTGCCAGGCGCTGGGGTGTCGGGCTCGCGAGTTGCCATGCCGAGAACGGCGCGGTGATCCACGCCGCCTCGGGCCGGCGCCTCGGCTACGATGCCCTGGCCGCCGAGGCGGCCGCGCTTCCCGTGCCGCCGCCGCCGCCGCTCAAGGAGGCGAAAGACTTCCGGCTGATCGGTCGTGCGACGCGGCGGCTCGACGGCGCGACCAAGGTCGACGGCAGCGCGCGCTTCGGCATCGACGCGCGGCCGGCGCACGCCAGGGTCGCCATGATCGCCATCGCGCCGGTTGCCGGGGGCCGCGTCGCGGCGTCCGCCGACGATGCGGCGCTGGCGGTGCGCGGTGTGCGGCAGGTGGTGAACGAGGGTGACCTGGTGGCCGTCGTTGCGGACGACACCTGGGCGGCGATGCAGGGCATGAAGGCGCTCAGTATCCGCTGGCACGACGGCGCAAACGCCGAGGTGCAGCAGGCGGCGATCGTCGCCGAGCTCGAGAGCGCCGTGCACGAGGCGGGCGCCGTTGCGCTCAGCAAGGGCTCGCTGGCCGCGACGGGGCGCGACGCGACGCACGTGCAGGCGATTTACCATCAGCCGTTCCTCGCGCACGCGACCCTCGAGCCGATGAACTGCACGGTCGACTGGCGCGACACCGAGTGCGAGATCTGGACCGGAACTCAGGCGCCGGACCGCGCGGTCGCGAAGCTCGCCGCTCTCGGCCTGAAGCCCGAGCAGATCATCCTGCACAACGAGTTCATCGGCGGCGGCTTCGGGCGTCGTCTCGAGGTAGACGGCGTGGTGCTGGCGGCGCGTGTCGCCCGCCACGTGCGCGGGCCGGTGCAGGTGCTGTGGAGCCGCGAGGAGGATATCCGCCACGACCGCTATCGGCCGTACTACGTGGATCATCTGTCGGCATCGCTCGATGCGCGGGGCATACCGCTCGCGTGGCGCCACACCATCGCGGGTGCGGGCCTCTGGGCGCTCTACTACGGCGAGGGCACGGTCAGGAACGGTGTGGACGCGGATGCCGTGACTTCGGCCGTCGATCTCGCCTATCCGCTCGAGAACATGGAGGTGCGCTTCGTGCGCCGCGACCCGCGCGGCGTGCCCACCGGGTGGTGGCGCGGCGTCGGCGCGACGCGCAGCGTGTTCGCCGTCGAGAGCTTCGTGGACGAGCTGGCCGCGGCCGTGCGGCAGGATCCGGTGAGCTACCGGCGGGGCCTCCTCAAGGAGCCGCGCATGCGTGCCGTGCTCGACCTGGCCGCCGACCGCGCCGGGTGGGGCACTGCCATGCCGGCAGGCAGCGGGCGCGGCGTCTCGATTCAATTTGCCTTCGACAGCTATCTTGCACAGGTTGTCGAGGTGAGCGTGGACGCCACGGGCCGCCCGCGCGTCGGACGCGTCGTCTGCGCCATGGACTGCGGCCAGGTGGTGAATCCCGACGGAGTCCGCGCGCAGCTCGAGGGCGGCGTCACCTTCGGTCTGAGCGCGGCGCTCACCAACGAGATCACGATCGCCAACGGGCGCGTGCAGCAGGGCAACTTCAACGACTTCCTGCCGCTGCGGATCGCGGAGGCGCCCAGGGTCGAGGTGCACCTCATCGCCAGCGGCGCAAGTCCCGGCGGAGTCGGTGAGACCGGTACCGCCTGCGTGGCTGCGGCGCTCTGCAACGCCATCTATGCCGCCACGGGCAGGCGTGTGCGCACGCTGCCGGTGAGCCGCGGCCTCAAGGCCTGAGAGCGCTCAGGTCTCGCCCGATGTGCCGGCGCGCACCCTTTGAACGCGCGCGACGCGCCGTTGCCGCGCCGCCGCCGGCGCGTTACCTTGTGAGCAGGTCGCTGCACCCAGGGTGTGGCTAGAGAACAACGACTGACGTCTTAGGGGAGGCTCCATGCGGCCCAATTACCGGTACGGATCCATGTGCGCGCGCGCTGGCGCGCAGCTCGTGGCGGCAGCTCTGGCTCTTGGCAGCGCGGCGTCGTGGGCCGATCAGCAGCCGGCGCAGCCTGCCGAGGAGGCGACGCCGACCGTCGGCCTGCAGGAAGTAGTCGTCACCGCTACGCGCCGCGAGCAGAGCCTCAGCAAGGTGCCGATCAGCGTCACGGCTCTCACCCAGGAGAGCCTCGATGAACGCGGCATCAAGGACTTCTCGGAGGTCGCGCGCTTCACGCCGGGCGTGAATTTCGATACCTCCGGCACCAACAACATCTCGATCCGTGGCATCGCCGGCACCGGCGGCGCCGGCACTACCGGCATTTACATCGACGACACGCCGATCCAGATGCGCGCACTCGCTTTCAGTCCCGACGAGGCGCTGCCCAAGTCGTTCGACATCGATCGCGTCGAGGTACTGCGCGGGCCGCAGGGTACTCTGTTCGGCTCCGGCTCCGAGGGCGGCACGGTGCGCTACATCACCACGCAGCCGAGCGTCACCAAGACCAGCATCTACAGCCGCGCGGAGCTTGCCTCTACCGAGAGGGGGGCACCGAGCTACGAGGCGGGCATCGCCGTCGGCGGGCCGCTGATCCAGGGCACGCTCGGGGCGCGACTCACCGTCTGGTACCGGCGGGACGGCGGCTGGATCGACCAGCTCGACCCGTACACCCTGCAGACCGTGCAGTTCAACGCCAACCACGAGGAGAACGCGCTCGTCCGCCTGGCGGCCCTGTGGACGCCCAACGAGCACTGGTCGATCACGCCGAGCATCTATTATCAGGATCGCAAGCGCCACAACGGCGAGGACTACTGGCCCCTGTTCTCGAACCCGGACAACGCCCAATTCGTCAACGCCGACCCCACGGCGCGCAACTCACCGGATCAGTTCTACCTGCCGGCGCTCAAGATCGAAGGCGATGTCGGCTCGGCGCGCCTGATCTCGAACACCTCCTACTACCACCGCGAGAACACGACCGGCTACGAGGGCACGCTCTACAACCTCGGCTACTACCAGACGCAGAACGCCGCGCCGATCTTCCTGCGGCCCTGGTCGTGCAGCGGCCCCGTCCCCGACTGCTTCCCGCTGCTCGATGCCGGCGGGCTGCACGTTCCAGGCGGCCTGCAGTACCGTGCGCCATCGACCATCGACAACGGACAGCAGAACCTCACCCAGGAAATCCGCCTGCAGTCCTCCGACGCGAATGCGCGGCTAATCTGGACCGCGGGGCTGTTTGCCACCGTGAACCGCCAGACCTACTTCGAGCAGATCCACGACCCTATGCTCGGGCAGCTCACCAATGCGGTGTTCGGGGATCCGAACTTCACCGACTTCTTCTGCTATCTCGACGCCAACGGTGCCTGCACCGGGCCCGATGGTTACGTACCGGGATTCGGTACCGATTCCTACTTCCTTAAGACCAGCTCCAAGGATCAACAGCTTGCGATCTTCGGCGAGCTGACTCTCGCGATGACCGAGCGCCTCAAGCTGACCCTCGGGGCCCGCGAATCGCGCATGAAGTACTCCTTCGATACCTACACGGGCGGACCGCAGCTGTACGCCCCGCCGCGTTTCGGCACGGGCGATATCAGCGAGAACGCCTTTACCCCCAAGGTCAGCCTGCAGTTCCAGGCCGATCCGAGCGACATGTACTACGCGACCTACGCCAAGGGCTTCCGCCCGGGTGGGGCCAACAATCCCATCCCGAATGCGGCCTGCCCCACGGACTTCGCGAACTTCGGCATTCAGACCGACCCGGGGACGTTCAGCTCCGACTCGGTCAACAGCTTTGAGGTCGGCGCGAAGAACAACTTCAACAACCGCGTGCGGCTCGCAACCAGCGTCTACTACATCAAGTGGGACAACATCCAGCAGCTGATCGTGCCGCCGGTGTGCCAGATTTCCTTCATCGCCAACACCGGCGCCGCGGTTGCCAAGGGAGCCGACCTGCAGGCCGACATTGCGGTGACCGACAGCCTGACGGTGGAGCTGGCCACGGGCTACACGAACGCGCGTTACACCGAGGACTTCCGCTTCAGCAGCACCGGGCTCGACCCGCGCCCGCTGGTCGCCAACGGCGATGCCATCGTCGGTGCGAGCAGCGAGGCGGGAGGCGGTCAGCCGACCGCGCCGTTCACGGCCTCCATGGGAGTCGAATACCGGTTCAACGTCGCGAGCCACGATGCCTTCGTCCGTGTCGATGGCGAATACGAAGGGCGCGCCCGCTGGCCTACCGCGGGGCTGGATCCCAACACCTCGCAGTACGATCCGGCAAACTTCGTGTTGCCGTCGACGACCTTCGTCAGCGTGCGCGGCGGAATGCAGTTCGGTCCGTGGTCGGTGCAGGGCTTTGTCGACAACCTGACCGACACCCATGCGCTCACGGCCTACAACTACACGATCTGCAGCAATCCGGGCGACCCTCCCGGGGTTGCGTGCTATCCGAACACGCCGGGTGCGAGCCGCCTGCAGCGTGCCTTCACCTTCAGGCCGAGCACGATCGGCATCACCGTGATCTTCCGCCAGTAAGGGCGGCAGCGCGCTGCGCGCGCGGGAACGCCGTCAGTAGGCGTCGGGCGGGGCCGGGCCGCTGGCCGCGAGTGCGCGCACTACCGCGCGGCGCGTCTCCTGCACGCTGGCGAGCGGCAGGCGGCGCGCCTTCGCGAGCTCCGCCACCGTGAAGGGCGGCGGTGCGGGAGCCGCCGCGCCGGCGGGCGGGAAGCTCTCGGCCAGCCAGTTGAGCACTGCCGTCAGCTGCGCATCGGTGAGCGCCGAGTTGGCGGCGCCCGGCACCCGCAGGAGATAATCGCGTCCCGCGGCGCTGCGCATGAAGAGGGCGCGCGAGCCGGCGAGCGGCGGTACCTTGCCCGGCACTCCCTGGGCCTGGTCCCCGTGGCAGCCCTGACAGTAGAGCATGTAGTCCTGCGCAGGACTTCCCCAGGCAGGCGGTACGAGTGTCACCACGGCGAACACCATCGCCGCCGCCACGCGGCGCCGCTGCATGCTCAGGGATCCTCGGGCGCGACGCTGTTGCGATGCTCGCGTACCGCCGCACCATCGAGCGGCTGGGAACGCTCGGCGGCTATTTCCGTGGGCGCGAGCGGCGCCACGCTCGCCGGCGCGTGCGCGAGGTCGAACACCACGAAATTGACCAGCGCGGCGAGAGTCGCATCATCCAGCTGGCCGAATTCCGGCATGCGGAAGGCGTAGTGCCTGCCTTCGACCGCGACATCGCCGTACATGCCGTAGAGCACCGTCATCGCCAGTTGGCGCCGACCCTCGGTGCTGGCCGCATAGCGCGCGGGATAGGAGAGCAGGGGCGGTGCGAGCGAGGGGAGGCCTGCGCCGGCGGCGCCATGACAGACGGCACAATCGGTCTGGAACGTCGCGGCCCCCTGTGGGTAGGCGGCCGGGGGCGCATCCGCGGCAGCCGCCGCGAGCGGCGCGCCGGCGGCCGCGAACGCCAGCACGACCGGGAGTCCAGTGCGCGTCACTTTTCCGCGACTCCGACGATCACCGACACGGTGCAGTGATAGTCTGCATTGACGTTCGCCATGCACCAGTTGAGATCATTGTTGCGCGAGGGCCGGTACAGCGGCTTCTCGCGCTCGTTGCGGTTGCAGTCGCACGTGCCGCAGCTGGCCTTTCCGCAGCAATCGTTGTACGAGACGATGTAGTCGCGCCCGTCGACCGGATTGTGGCAGGTACCGACCCAGGTGATGGGGGACGAGCCCGTGCCCGGTGGACAGGAAGTCGAGGTCCCGCCGCAGCAGGCACACAGGAAGCCGTCGATCGCGCAGTACTTCCAGTATTCGCAGCTCTCGGGTCCGGGTTTCCCGGGCGTGGCATTCGCCGCGTGCGCCCGGCTGGCGCGATCGACCGGCAGGAGCGGCAGCAGCGCTGCACCCGTCAAGACTTGCCCGAGCACGGCGAGGAGACTGCGTCGCGAGGTACGGTTCGCCAGTGAGCGGGAGGATTGCTCGAACCACCGATCGAATGAGCGCATGCCGTACCTCGCAGCTTCAGGGCGTCCGCAGCTGCCACGGGGTCCGGCCGACCCGTCTTTGTACGTGGCGTATGTGTCCGCTGCCGGCATCGATGATGGCGAGATCGGCGCTATCGTTGCCATCGGCGGCGGCGGCGAATACCACGGGCGCGGCGTCCTGCGACACCTCGATCGCAATCACCGGCTTCAGGCCCGCGGCCTTGAGCGGCCAGCGCGCCACACGTGTGTGACTCGCAAGGTCGAACACCCACAGCTCGGTGCCGCCGTCCTTGTGCGTGCCTTCGCCGCCGCGATGCATGGGCACGAACAACTTGGCCGTCGCACGGTGGATCGCCCCCACTTGCGAGCCACCGGGGCGCCACTCGCGCTCACCGGCGCCGAGCAGGGGCCAGGGAGCCGCGAACACCGGCTCGGCTCCCGTGAGATCGATCTCGTGGACCTCGCCGAGGAACGACAGGAAAGCAAAACCGCGCGCGGTCTGGATGCCCTGCACGAAAACCGGGTCCCGGTCCGCATCGAAGAATGGCGCCGACATGCTGCGCGCGGCTTCGTGACCCTGTGGGTCGAGGGTCACCGTGAGGAGCCGTCCGCTCTCGCAGAGCGAGGCCACGCGGGCCGGACCCGAGGGAATCACGAGCATGCAGCCGGCGGTATCGATCTCGGAGAGCACGGTGCTCTTGGCCGGATCGAGCACGCCAAACGAGGCGGCAGGTGTCACGTACGACACATAGAGGAAGCGGCCGTCGCTGCTGTAGGCAAGGTTGAACGGCGTGGGGATGGCCTGGAGCCGTTTGGGCGGCAGCACGATCTC
>DAHUXE010000178.1 GCA_027307325.1 Gammaproteobacteria bacterium
GCCGTCCGAGGCAATTGAGACAATGGCAGTCTCTGACCATAGGGCTTGTGACCGCTGGCCTTGCCATATTGCTTGCGGCCCTCTGGTTGGTCACCTCTACCAGGTGAACTTCGCTGTCTACGGTCATGTCGAGCCACGCTCATCACATGTCCTCGCCGACCCAGGAACACCTGGATGCGACGATACCCATCGCGGGTACTGAGCGGCGGGCTCGCGCATCACCGCCACCACCGGTGCATCGCGCTTCACCAGACGCGACTCGTACCGCAACGTCGACGTTGCCACTGACATCAGCGCGCACGCTCGTCAGGTATCTCCGGGTCGCTCGCGTGTTTCGGCGCTCGACTTTGGGCCTCCTGCAACCTCGGCGATCAGTCGATTCCCCTCGGTGCAGGAGCGCGAGCGATCTTGCACGGCGCCGATTCGACGCACCGGTCGCAGGAGTGACCGTCGCCGCCCTTGCCGGCGGGCTCGATCACTGGTCAATACCAAGGTGACTCCCCCGGCGTGGGACAGCGGGCGATCGCTCAGGAGCAAACATCGCTGAGGATGGCGGTCTACAATCTGGCAATGGCAAACAACATCCTGAATACGATCGGTAACACACCGGTCGTGCAACTGCGGAAAGTCGTTCCCGCAAACGCCGCCGATATCTACCTCAAACTCGAGTTCTTTAATCCCACCGGTTCGTACAAGGATCGGATGGCGCTGGCGATGATCGAAGCGGCGGAGCAACGCGGCGCCTTGCGTCCCGGCATGAAGGTGGTCGAGTACACCGGCGGCAGCACCGGCTCGTCTCTGGCGATGGTTTGCGCCGTCAAGGGGTATTCATTCACCGCGGTCACGTCCGACGGCTTTGCCGAGGAAAAGCTGCAGACAATGCGGGTGTTCGGCGCGCAGTTGCGCGTCATCCGCAGCGACGGCGGCAAGCTGACGCCGCCGCTATTTCAGAAAATGCGTGAGGAAGCCGAGCTCTTGGGCTCCGAGCCCGGCACCTATTACACCGATCAATTCAACAACCTCGATGCGATTCAAGGCTATATGGCCATCGGGCGCGAACTGGGCCAACAATTAGGCGCCGCGCTTGACGTTTTCTGTGGAGGCGTCGGGACGGGCGGGATGATCGCCGGAACGGCGCGGGCGCTGAAGGAAGCCGGATGCCAGGCGCGAATTGTGGCGCTCGAGCCGGCTTCCTCGCCGACGCTAACGACAGGGCGTGGCGGCGCGCATCGCGTGGAGGGACTCGCCCCGGGGTTCGTACCACCGCACATGAGAGGCTGGAATTACGAAGTCCGCGCGGTGGAAGAATCCGAAGCCCGCGCCATGGCACGTGCGCTGGCCGAGCGAGAAGGCATCCTGGCAGGAACTTCCACCGGCCTCAATGTCGCCGCGGCCGTGCAACTGGCCCGCGAGCTTGGCTCTGGACATCGCGTGGTCACCGTGGCGGTGGATACAGGTTTGAAGTATTTCGCCGGGGACCTGTTTCGCGGGTAGCTCAAAGCGCCGGCACGCTGGCGACGCAACCTCGGGATTCGCTCCGTTTCGACCATGGCGCGGTGTCAGGTGACGCGCCGTTAATCGGCCGTGGCAGCCAGGACCACCTGCGCTCCGGAGCGGCGCGGGCCGCTACCTCGAGGTTCCGTTTCAGTCTGCCGAATTCGGAAACACCGGCAGCTTGCCAACATCGCGTGCGTCGTGCTGGATGATCACCGTTGCCCGCAAATTCTTCGCAATCTGCTTGAATCGATCAAGCGAGGCCAGAGTATCCGCACGATTGAAATTCCACGCGGGCACTCCATTGCTCTCATAAGTCTCACGGAGGTGCGCCAGGTCTCCAGTCAGGAGAACATTGCCCATCCTCTTGAGCCTCACCAACAAACTGTGATGGCCAGGAGTGTGACCCGGCGTGTTGAGCATCACGACGGTGCCGTCGTCAAATACATCCTTGTCACCGGTCAGCGCTTCGACCTTCCCGCCGCCAGAAATCCAAGGCGCAAACGATGCGCGCCAAAGAGCAACCGTAGCGGGATCCACGCCCCGCGGAGGCTCGGCAGCGCTCACCTCGTCCCAATCGCGCTTGCCGATGAGCAAGGTGGATTTTGGAAACGAACTTGCCTGTCCGATATGGTCGTGATGATAGTGGCTGATACCAAGGTACTTGATCTGATCGGGGCGCAGCTTCAGCTGCCCCAGCAGTTCCAGCAGGCTGACCTTCGGTGCGCCGGGAGCGCTGCCCGCCGGGTTGCCGGAATCCCAGATCATGTAGTCGCTGCCGTGCCTGATGAGATAACAGCTGAACGTAAACGGTACTTGAAGGCCATGGTAAGCATACGTATCGGAAAACTCCTCAGCAGCTATGGGAGTGGGCAGGTTTCCGCAGTCCAGACGTGTGAGCGTAACCTCCGGCGCAGGCTGCGCCTGCAGCGTCGGCGTCACGAGCAGTCCGGTCAGCGCGCCAATGACCGCTGCCAGTGTGCAGTTGCACAAGGAGACTTTCATGGCTGTCCCTTGCCTTGCCCAGACTCTCCGAGCCGTCCGACTCAACGCCGCTTCGCCTCGCGTCTTTCACGCTTTGCTGCGCGCTTCTCGTCAAACGTCTTGGCAGGCTTCTTCCTGTTCTCTTTCTTCCGATCCATGCCCTTGCTCATAGAATCTCTCCCTCGTCGGCTGGCACTCGCGATAGCGTACACGCCACGGGGAGCGCTTTCACCATGCGGGCCCCGGGAGAGTACGCTAACGTCCCGGAGCGCTGCGGCTGATCGATAATCGGCTGAGGGAGGTCACAAATGCGCCGGATTGCCTTCTTACTGTTGCTGTCAACCGCAGGCGCCTGCTCTGTCACGGCCTCCGCGAGCGATGCCGGCTGGCGGGAGACGGTGCGGAACTTTGCCGCTCAGCACTTCAAGCATCCGGCGTGGGGATACTCGCATTCAGTACGGGACTACCAGCTGGCGAAGACGATGGCTGCTGCCGATCATGTCGCCCTCGATGATGATGTGCTGTTCGCGGCTGCCTATTTGCACGACATAGCCGCCTTTGCTCCGTGGGACCGCGAGAAGGAGGGGATCGACCATGCCGACGAGGGGGCGCGCGTAGTGGATACGGTCCTCAAGGACACCGGATTTCCGTCGGAGAAGATCGATGCCGTCAGGAATGCGATTCGCACCCATATGTTCGATCGCAAGCCGGTCGGGGCGGAGGCCGTATATCTGCACGATGCCGATGCGCTCGACTGGCTGGGAGCAATTGGAGTTGCCCGCGTGATAGCCCTCGTGGATCCGAACGGTGGGGAGCCGGATGGCCCCAGGGCGGTCAAGATGCTCGAGGATAATCTCGCGCGGGTGCCCGATGGGGTGGTTTCACCCGCCGGCCGGAAGCGACTACCGACTCTGCGACAGGAGCTGGCGGACTTTCTCGAGGATCTTCGGCGGGAGAGCGACGGCTATCGCGCGCTGTAGCGCTTGTCGGCAGGGGAAGGTGGTATGCCTCGCCCCTCGCTTGAATCACCTGTAACGCTTGCATGCAACGGCCGCCGCACCTGTACGGCGGGGCGCGGCGGCCGTGGGGTCATTCATCCGCCGGGGGCGCGATAGCTGACCTTCTTTGCCAGCGCGCGGTCGGTCTCCTCGATGGTGAGCAGCGCGGTGGACTTGGTTCGCACCATGCCAGTCGCTGACACGCCGAGAGACAGTGCAGCGCCAGTGACGATATCGGGCACGTCGACGATCAGGATGACGTCGTGCTCACCCATCGCGAAATACATAGCCTCGAGTTTTCCCTCGAGGCTCTCGATGAGCTTTGTCACCGCCTGCTTGCGGCCGCTGGCCTTATCCTTCTGCAGACCCTTCAGACCTTCGGCGGTATAGGACGCTTCAATAAGATACTTGGCCATGCGTGTCTCCTTGGTCGCCCAGCTCCCCGGACTGCGTGTGCATCGAAACTTTCGCGTTCGCAGGCGCGATCAGCTAGGAAAAAGCCTGCTCCAGCGGCGGGCTCGAGCGCTATTCGGGATATCCGCTAGTAGGGGGCGCTGGCCGGGGGACCGGGTATACCGTGGGGACGTTGCGGGAATCCCTACTAGCCGAAGAAACGCCGGTGGCGCAGGGTTCTCGGCATTCACCCGCCGAAGCCAGGTCCGCGGTCAACAATCATGCGCAGGCCAAGGGTGCGCAAGGAACAGGAGGATGGGGTTTGCGCTATTCAGTAAGCACGCCGCTCAGCGGCCTGGTCCTGGCGGTACTGTCCTGCGCAGTCTGCGGCGTTTCGAACGCGCAGCAGGACTTCAACTCCGTGCTCCGTCGGACGCCGGATGCAGGTCGTGGCCAAATGCTCTTTGAGACCTGTGCTGCCTGCCACGGCGGCAGCGGCGTCGGTGTGCCCGATGGTTCTGTCCCCGCCATTGCCGGTCAACATTTTCGTGTCATCGTGCGCGAGCTCGTCGATTTCAGTAATAAGGAGCGCTGGGATCCGCGCATGCAGCATTTTTCTGACGAACGCCATTTGAGCGGCGCGCAGGATATCGCCGATCTGGCGGCTTACATCAGCCGTTTACCGCCCGCCCGCTCTGCGGACCAGGGGAACGACGAGCACGTGCAGCGAGGCGCTGAAGTGTACGCACGCCTGTGCACCCGTTGTCACGGACCCCGGGCCGAAGGCGACAACCGTCGCGGTTTTCCGCGACTGGCTGGACAGCACCGCGAGTACCTCCTCAGCCAGATGCAGTACGCAGTACAGGATCAGCGACCCAACTTTTCGCCGCAGCACGTCCACTTGCTGCAGAGATTGCAGGCAGAGGACCTGCCTGACCTCGCGCAGTATCTGGCGCGTCTCGGCCCATGAGGCCCAAGCGCGGCCCTGCCGACCGCTGTGCCGGTCTTCGGCGCCGCCGCTCCGGACGCTCTTCACACTCCTTGCGCTGCCGCCTCAAGTCCGTGACCATTCGGTGACATTCGTCCCGGGGACGCACGGTTAAGCTGTCGGAATGCACCAGATCGGTGTCGTGGGCCTGTCGTACCGCCACGCGGGCGTCGAGGAGGTCGCGCGTTTCGCCGTGCCACGCGCCGAAGTCGCGGCGCGCCTGCCGGAGCTGCGCACCCGCCTCAATGCCTCCGAGATCCTCTATGTCGGCACCTGCAACCGTGTCGAGGTCGTCTACGCCACTAACGACGGCAGCCCGGCAGGCGATTCCCGCCCGGATGTGTTCGCGGTCCTCACCGGTCGCGACTCGCAGCCCGGCGAGGCGGCACGCAGCTTACGCGCCTGGACGGGCGAAGCGGCGGTCGAGCACCTGTTCCTGCTCGCCTGCGGGCTCGATTCGGCGCAGACCGGCGAGCAGGAGATTGCTGCGCAGCTGCGCGATGCATGGGAGGAGTCGCGTGCCGCCCGCACCTGCGGCCCGGTGCTGGATCGCCTGATCGGCGAAGCGCTCGGGATGGCGCGGCGCGTGCGGCGCATGACCGCCCGCGTCCGCACTCCTTCCCTCGGCGACCTCGCTGCCGAGCGCGTGCTCAAGCACCTCGACGGTGCCCCGGGCGCCACGGCGCTGCTCGGAGTCTCGCCCATGACGCGGCGCTGCGCCGCGCTGCTGCACGCCGCGCGTGTCCCGCTCACCATCGTCAACCGCACGCTCGGCAGCGCGCGCGAGCTGGCGCAATCGGTCTCCGCCACGCTGTTGTCGCTCGATGAGTTTCGCAACGACCCGCCGCCGCTCGCCGCGCTGGTGCTGGCGGCGGGCGGCCGCGGTGCGGTGCTCGAGCGGGAAGCGCTCGAGCGGCTGCGGGCCGCGGCCGGCCGCGGCGCGGCCGATCGGCCGCCGCTGCTCGTCGATTTCGGCGTGCCGCCCAACGTCGACGCCGAAGCGGCCCGGCGCGCGGGACTCGAGCGCGTCGGCATGGCGCAGCTCATCGAGACGGCACAGGGGCAGCGCCTCGCGCAGCTGCTGCGCCTCGCGCCGGTACGCGCGGCGAACGCCGAGCGTCTCGCGCACCTGCGCGCCGAGCTCGCCACGCGCGCGCTCGGCCCGCGCCTGCAGGACCTGCGCGCCCGCTTCGAGGAGATCGCCGCCGAGGAGGTGGCGCGGGCGCTGCGCCACGAGCTGCGGACGCTCGATGAGCAGCAGCGCACGCAGCTCGAGCGCCTGGGATGCGCGGTGGCGCACCGCCTCGCGCACCTGCCGCTCGCCGGACTGCGCGCCGCCGCGGTACACGCCAGCGCCGACGCCGTGGATGCCTTCTTCGATGCGGCAAAGCCCGGGCGCGCCCGCGACTCCGCCGTGAAGGACGAGTCATGACCGCACCCGTACGCTCCCTCGAACTCTACGAGCGTGCCTGCCGCGTGATCCCGGGCGGGGTGAGCTCACCGGTACGCGCGTTCCGCGCCGTGGGGGGTACGCCGCTCTTCATCACGCGCGGGTCCGGCGCCCGCGTGACGGATGCCGACGGACGCACCTTCCTCGATCTGGTCTGCTCGTGGGGCCCCCTCATCGCCGGCCATGCCCATCCGGCGGTCGTCGGCGCCATCGGCGCGGCGCTCGAGCGCGGCACGACCTTTGGCGCCCCCTGCGAGGCGGAGGTCGCACTCGCCGAGCGCGTGTCGGCCGCCTACCCGGCAGCCGAGCAGGTGCGCTTCGTGTCCTCGGGGACCGAGGCGGTGATGAGCGCGATCCGCGTGGCGCGCGCCTTCAGCGGGCGCGACCTCATCGTGAAGTTCGCCGGCTGCTATCACGGGCACGCCGATCATCTGCTGGTCGCGGCGGGCTCGGGGCTCGCGACCCTGGGCCGGCCTTCGTCCGCCGGCGTGCCGCAGGCCTTCACCGGCTGCACGCGGGTGCTGCCGCTCGATGACGAGGCAGCGCTCGCGGCGCTGTTCGAGGCCGAGGGCGCGCGGATCGCCGCGGTGATCATCGAGCCGGTGCCCGCCAATCACGGGCTGCTGCCGCAGCGGCGCGAGTTCCTCGAGGCTCTGCGGCGCACGACGCGCGCGCACGGCTCGCTCCTCATCTTCGACGAGGTGATCTCGGGGTTCCGTCTGGCGCGGGGCGGCGCCGCCGAGCTCCTCGGCATCCGCCCCGATCTCGCGACCTTCGGCAAGGTGATCGGCGGCGGCATGCCGGTCGGGGCTTTCGGCGGCGAGCGGCGCATCATGGCGCGCCTCGCCCCGGACGGCGATACCTACCAGGCGGGCACGCTCTCGGGGAATCCGGTCGCCATGGCGGCGGGGCTCGCGACGCTGGAGCTGCTCGAGCGCGAGTCCGGCTGGCAGCGGCTCGAGGCCTGCGGTGCCGAGCTCGAGCGGCTGCTCCAGCCGGTGCTGGCGCGCGCGCCCTACCCGGTGAACCTGGTGCGTGTCGGGTCGCTGTTCTGGCTGTCGTTGCACGAGCACGGCGCGCCGCGCACCGCAGTAGCGCTCGGCGAGCGCGAGTCGCGGCGCTTCGCCGCGCTGTTTCACGCCATGCTCGGGCGCGGCGTGTATCTGCCGCCCTCGGCCTACGAGGCCTGCTTCCTCTCGCTCGCGCATTCGCGGGCGGATCTCGAGGAATTCGCCGCGGCGCTCGACGCCGCGCTGCGGGTGAGCGCATGTACGCTCCGCCATGAAAGCCATCCGGGTCTTTCAGCTCACCGCGCTGGTGCTGCTGGTGGTGTCGGCGGTGCAGGTGAGCTACTGGCTGTTCGATCAGCGTGCCTACACGATCGAGAGGGTGAACGCCGCGCGCGCCGCCTACGCGGAGCAGGCCGCGGCCGCGCAGGCGCTGCTCGATGGCGGGGTGAGGGCCGCGCGCGTGCACGAGCTGCTGCCGCAGATCGTCGTCGCGGGCGGCCGCGCCTCGGTCGCGCCGGCGCTCGAGGAGATGCTGAGCGCCGAGCGGCACCAGCGCTACAACCGCTACGCCTGGGAAGGGGCATTCTTCCTGCTGGCGCTCGGGGTGTGCATGTTCGTGATCGCGCGCGCGCTGCGCGCCGAGGCGCGGGTGCTGGAACAGCAGGAGAACTTCCTGGCGCTCGTCTCGCACCAGTTCAAGACGCCGCTCGCGAGCCTGCAGCTGTCGCTCGAGACCATGGCGCTGCGCACGCTGTCGCCCGGGCAGTCGCGCACCCTGATCGACAGGATGCTCGCGGACCTGGCGCGCATGGAGGCGATGGTCACCCAGATCCTCGAAAGCGCCCGCCTGGAGCGCGGCCGCGTCGACTTCAAGTCCGAGCCGGTGGAGCTGCACGGCGCGGTGGCCCGCGTGGTGGCGGCACTCGAGGAGCGCGCGCGCGCGCAACGCGTGGCGATCTCGAGCGAGGTCGCCCCGGGGCTGTACGCGCTCACCGATCCGCTCGCCCTCGATGTCATCGTGCGCAACGTGCTGGAGAACGCACTCGCTGCGGTCGCGCCGGTGGGCGGCGGCCGCATCGCCGTCAGCGCCAGCGCCGGCAACGGCGAGGTGGAGCTGGCGGTGAAAGACAGCGGGGTCGGCTTCAACCCGGGCGACGGCCCGCGCCTGTTCGAGAAGTTCACGCGGCTGCACCCGGGCGGCGGCAGCGGCGCCTACGGCACGGGACTCGGGCTCTACATCGTGCGGCGGCTGATGCAGCTCGCCCAGGGACGGGTCACGGCCGAGAGCGCGGGTCTCGGGCAGGGGGCGCGCTTCGTGCTCACCTGGCCGGCGGCTCCGGCGGGTGAGTCATGAGCGCCGCTGCCGAGGGCGCGAGCCGGGTGCTGGTGGTGGAGGACGATCCGCACCTCGCGGCCGGCGTCATGGAGAATCTGCGCGCCGAGGGCTACGAGGTGGCGACGGCGGGCGACGGCGAGCAGGCGCTCGGGTGGCTGCGCGCGAACCGCTGCGCGCTGGTGGTGCTCGATGTCATGCTGCCCGGCATCGACGGCCTGGCCGTGTGCCGCACGATGCGCGATGAGGGCAACAGCACGCCGGTGCTGTTCCTCACGGCGCGCGGCGATCCGGCCGACCGGGTACGGGGCCTCGAGGCCGGCGGCGACGATTACCTCTCCAAGCCCTTTCACCTGCAGGAATTCCTGCTGCGGGTACGCGCCATTCTGCGTCGCTGGGACTGGTACCGCAGCGCCTCGGCTACCGCCGCGACCGCGGTGCTGCGCTTCGGCGGCAACGAGGTCGATTTTCGCGTCTTCCGCGCCCGTGCCTGGAACGGCGAGGCGCAGGAGCTCACCGAGAAGGAGGCGATGATCCTCAAGGTGCTGGCGGAGCAGGCGGGCGAGATCGTCTCGCGCGAGGACCTGCTCGAGCGGGTGTGGGGCTACGACGTGTTTCCCTCGACGCGCACCGTCGACAATTTCATCCTGCGGCTGCGCAAGCGCTTCGAGCGCGATCCCGCCAACCCGCGCCATTTCCTCACCGTGTGGGGAGTCGGTTACCGCTTTCTCGCGGCGGGCGAGCCATGAGCGCGGCTAAGCTTCGCATCGGTACCCGCGCCTCGGCGCTCGCGCTGTGGCAGGCGCGGCACGTCGAGGCGCTGCTCGCCGCGCAGCCCGGGGCGCCGCCGCTCGAGCTGGTGCACATCCGCACCACGGGCGATGCCCAGCGCGAGGTGCCCCTGTGGCAGACCGAGGGCCGCGCCTTCTTCACGCGCGAGATCGACGAGGCGCTGAGCAAGGGCACGATCGACATCGCCGTGCACAGCCTGAAGGATCTGCCTACCGCGCTCGCCCCGGGCCTCGCGCTGGCCGCGACGCTCGCGCGCGAGGATCCGCGCGATGCGCTGCTGACACGCAGCGGAACCCCCTTGAGCGGGCTGCCGCCCGGCGCGCGCGTCGGCACGAGCAGTCTGCGGCGCCGCGCGTTCCTGGCGCGGCTGCGCCCCGACGCGCGGCCTGTGGAGCTGCGCGGCAACGTGCCGACGCGCATCGAGCGCCTCAAGGCCGGCGATTACGACGCAATCATCCTGGCGGCGGCCGGCCTCGCCCGGCTCGGGCTCGCGCAGCACGTGACCGAGCATCTGTCGCCGGAAGAGTTCCCGCCGGCCGTCTCGCAGGGCGTGATCGGAGTGTGCGCGCGCGCCGGCGATGCGGCGACACTCGCCCTGCTGCGCGCGCTCGACGACCACGGCGCGCGGCTCGCGGTGAGCGCGGAGCGCTCGCTCCTCAGGCGTCTCGAGGGGGGCTGCCAGGTGCCGCTCGGCGCGCTCGCCGGGATGTGCGGCGACACGTTCACCCTGCAGGCCGCCGTGTGCGCGCTCGACGGCTCGCGCGAGCTGCGCGCACGCGGCACGGCGGCGACGCGCGCTGCCGCGCCCACCGCCGCCGAGGCCGAGGCGCTCGGAGAGCGGATCGCGGACGAGCTCCTGGCAGCCGGCGCCGCGCAGCTCATCGCGCGCGACCGCTCGGCGCTCGCGGTGACGGCGCCATGCGCGGCGAGCCGGCCCCGCGGCCCGTCGTGGTGACCCGCGCGGAGAGCGCCGACGGGCCCTTGAGCCGCGAGCTCAAGAGTCTCGGGCTCGAGGTGCTGTCGTGGCCGGCGGTGAGCGTCACGGCCTCCGATTCCAAGGCGCTCGATGAGGCGCTCGCGCGCCTCACATCCTTCGCCTGGATCGTATTCGCGAGCCGCCATGCCGTGGCCGCGGTGCTCGCGCGCCAGCCTAAGCCACCGCCGCAGCTGCGCGTCGCTGCGGTCGGACGCGCCACCGCGCTCACCCTCACCCAGCGCGGCTGGCCGGTGCACCTGACGCCCGAGGACGCCGATGCGGCGGCCCTGATCGATGCCTTCGCTGCCCAGTGGCGTGACCGCGCTCCCGGTGTCCGGGTGCTCTATCCGGCGAGTTCGCGCGCGCTGCCCACGATTGCCGCGGGCCTCAGGGAGCTCGGCGCGGAGGTGACCCAGGTCGAAGCCTACCGGACCGATGCGGCTACGCTCGATGTGGCGGAATGCCGCGCGTGGATCGAGCGCGGCGGACTCGGCGCGGTGACCTTCGCCAGCCCTTCCGCCGTGATCGAGCTCGCGCAGGCGCTCGGCGAGCAGGACTTCGCGCGCCTCCTCGACAGCGCGCCGCCGGTCGCGATCGGCCGCACCACTGCGCGTGCGCTCGCCGCGCACGGGCGCAACGCGACGCTCGCCGAGACCGCGACCCTCCACGGGCTCGCGCTCGCCACCTATCGCCTCATGCAAGAGAGAGCCTGAAGAGAGGGCCAGCCATGCCATTCCCACAGGAAAGACCGCGGCGCACCCGGCAGTCGGCCGCGTGGCGGCGCATGGTGCGCGAGACGCGCCTGACGCCGGATGCCCTCATCTATCCCCTGTTCGTCGTGCCCGGGCGCGCGCTGCGCAATCCAGTCGAGAGCATGCCGGGGATCTCGCAGCTGTCGGTGGACGAGGCAGTGAAGGAGGCGAAGGCGGCGGCGGGCGCCGGGGTGCCGGCGGTGCTCATCTTCGCCGCGCCCGCGGAGAAGGACGCCCGCGCCAGCGCCGCCCGCGACCCCAAAGGCCTCGCCGCCCAGGCGATCTCCGCCATCAAGGAGGCCTGCCCGGAGCTCCTGGTGTGGGCGGACGTCTGTCTGTGCGGCGCGACCGATCATGGACACTGCGGCCACGTGCGTGCAGACGGCACCATCGACAATGACTCCTCGGTGCAGACGCTCGCCGAAGTCGCGCTCAACTACGCGCGCGCCGGAGCGGATGCGGTGGCGCCGAGCGACATGATGGACGGCCGCGTGCAGGCGATCCGTGCGCTGCTCGACCGCGAGGGGCGCGCCGCGACGCCGATCGTCTCCTACGCCGCCAAGTACGCGTCCGCGTTCTACGGTCCGTTCCGCGAGGCGGCCGAGTCCGCCCCGGCGTTCGGCGATCGCCGCTCCTACCAGATGGATCCGGCGAATGCGCGCGAGGCGCTGCGCGAGGTGCTGACCGACGTCGCCGAGGGTGCCGATATGGTCATGGTGAAGCCTGCCGGGCCCTACCTCGACGTGATCCGCCAGGTGCGCGATGCCGTGGCCGTGCCGGTGGTGGCCTATCAGGTGTCGGGGGAGTTCAGCCTCATCAAGGCGGCGGCGCAGCGCGGCTGGATCGACGAGCGCGGCGCGGTGCTCGAGACGCTCACCGGGATCGCGCGTGCCGGCGCCGATCTCATCATCAGCTACTTTGCGCCCGAAGTTGCGCGCTGGCTGCGCGCATGAGCGCGGGCACCACGGATACGCACGCACCGCAGAGCGCGTTTCTCGCGGCCTGCCGCCGCCAGAGCGTGCCTCATCGGCCCATCTGGATCATGCGGCAGGCGGGACGCTACCTGCCCGAGTACCGCGAGCTGCGCTCGAAGGTCGACTTCGAGACGCTCACCCGCACGCCGGAGCTCGCAGCCGAGGTGACCCTGCAGCCGCTGCGGCGCTTCGAGCTCGATGCGGCGATCCTCTTCAGCGACATCATGACGCCGCTGCAGGGGATGGGAGTGAAGCTCACGTTCGAGCCCGCACCGGTGGTGAGTGAGCCGATCCGCACGGCGGCGCAGATCGCAGCACTGCCGCCTCTCGAGCCCGCGCGCGACGTGCCCTTCGTGCTCGAGACGATCCGCCAGGTGCGCCGGGGCGTGCCGCGCGCGGTGCCGCTCATCGGCTTCGCCGGCGCGCCCTTCACGCTGCTGTGCTATCTGGTGTGCGGCCGGCCGTCGAAGGAGTTTGCGCCGGCGCGCACCTTCCTCTACGCGCAGCCCGGGGACGCCGAGCGGCTGCTGACGCACCTCGCCGACGCCATGGCGGCGTACCTCGCCGCGCAGGCCGCGGCCGGCGCTCAGGCTCTCATGCTGTTCGAGTCGTGGGCCGGGCTGCTCGGCGTGCGCGAGTTCGCGCGCTTCGCGCTCCCGGCCGTGCGGCGCACGCTCGCGGCGCTCCGGCCGCTCGGCGTACCACTCATTTATTATCTCAATCAGGGCAGCGCTCTCATGGACACGGTCGCGGGGCTCGACGTGGACGTGGTCGGCGTCGACTGGCGGGCGCCGCTCTCGGTGGTGCGGCGCGTGCTCGGGCCCGGCAAGGCGGTGCAGGGCAATCTCGATCCCGCGGCGTTGTTCGCCCCTCCCGCGGAGCTCGCACGGGCGGCGGCAGCCGTGCTCGCCGAGGCGGGCAGCGCCCCGGGGCACATTTTCAATCTCGGCCACGGCATCTGGCCGGACACCGATCCGGATGCGGTGGCGCGGCTCGTGGACTTCGTGCATGAGCATCCCTGACACCACAGCGGGCGAGCCGGCGCCAGGCGGGTTTGCCGCCACTGCTGACGGCTACTTTCGCGATCTGCAGGTGCGCTTCTGCGCCGCGTTCGAAGCCTTCGAGCCCACGAGCCGCTTCGAGGCGCGCGCCTGGCGCAAGCCCGAAGGTCACCGCCTGTGCGGAGGTGGCGAGGCGCGTCTCATGCGCGGCGCGGTCTTCGAGAAGGTGGGTGTGAACGTGAGTCACGTCTGGGGCGTGCTCGCCCCCGAAGCGCGCTCGCAGGTGGCGGGAGCCGCGGAATCGCAAGGCCGCTTCACCGCCTGCGGCATCTCGCTCGTCGCCCACATGACGAACCCCTACGTGCCGGCCATGCACATGAACCTGCGCTATCTCGCCACGAGCCGTGCCTGGTTCGGCGGGGGCTCGGATCTCACCCCCACGTTCCCCATACAGGAGGACACCGCGGACTTTCACGCGGCGCTCGAGGCGGCGTGCGCGACCTACCGCCCCGGTGCGTACCCGGAATACAAGGCGTGGTGCGACCGGTATTTCTACCTGCCGCACCGCCAGGAGCCGCGCGGAGTCGGGGGAATCTTCTTCGACGACCTGGCGGCCGGGGCGGACGGGCGCGAGTTCGCCTTCGTACGCGCGGTCGGCGAGGCCGTGCTCGAGGTTTATCCGCGGATCGTCGCGCGGCGCAAGGACAGCCCTTACGACGCGGCGGCGCGCGAGCGGCTGTTCGTAAAGCGAGGGCGCTACGTCGAGTTCAATCTGGTCTACGACCGGGGTACCCGCTTCGGCTTCAGTACCGACGCGGACCCGGACGCGTACCTGATGAGTCTGCCGCCCCTGGTGAAGTGGTGACGGGAGGGCGGAGCCGCTGCGCCTCCAGCCAGCTGACCGGAGTCGACCAGAAGAGCCGCAAGGTGCTCTCGCGCGCCTTGCGCCAGTGCGCGCTCAGGGCCGAGCCAATGGAGTCGAGATCCCACACTTGCCGCATCGCCGCACTGCCTTCCCGCGCCACGAGTCCTCTTAGAGGACCTCAGTGTGACCGAGTTCCGGAAAAAACTGTTGCCCATCAGCGACGTGCTGCATTTAAACCGCGACCAGCCGAGGCATCTCTAACTTACCGATGACACTTGCGCAGGTCGCGGACTCACCGATCGACTGGGAGGGGGCGCTGGTAGAGCGGGCCCGTGCCGGGGATACCCGCGCCTTCGAGCGGCTATACCGCGAGCACACCGGCCGGGTGTACGGCCTGTGCCTGCGCATGACACGCGAGCCGCATACGGCGCAGGACTGCACCCAGGAGACCTTCATCAACGCCTGGCGCGCGCTCGCACAGTTCGAGACGCGCAGCTCGTTCGGTACCTGGCTGCACCGCATCGCGGTCAACGTGGCACTCGCCAGGCGCCGCAAGGCGGCGCGCGACGAGCCGGTGGCGGACGTGGACGTCGAGGAGGAGGGCGCCGCGCCCTGCTGGACACTGGAGACGCCGGTGGAAGTGCGGGAGATCGAGGACGCGATCGGGACACTGCCGGAGGGTGCGCGGGATGCGCTGGTGCTGCACGCCCTGTATGGCTACTCCCACACCGAGGCGGCGCAGATGCTCGGCGTGGCGGAGGGCACGTGCAAGGCACAGCTGCACCGCGCCCGCAAGCTGCTGCGCGAGCGGCTGAACGTGGAGGTTGGCTGACATGACAGAGCGGAGCGGAAAGGACAGCGTCACCACGCTGCGCGACCTGCCGCAGGCGATCGAGCCGGAGCGGGACCTGTGGCCACAGATCGAGGCGCAGATCGCCGCAGGCGCCGGCCGCGTGCGCGCCGGGGTTGCGCCGGGCGCCGCACAGCGCCGCGCCACGCCATCGCGCGTGTACCTCGCGGCGGCGGCCATGGTGGGCTGCGTCGCGGTCGGCGTTTGGATCGGACGGAGCGGGCTCCCGGGAGCGGCGCCGCAGGCCGCGCGGCCGGCATCGGCAACGATGCAGACGGCGTGGGTGACCGACCCGCGCTACCAGCGCCAGCACGCGGAGCTGCTGCGCTCGCTCGGCGCCCAGCTCGCGACGCTGCCGCCGGCGAGCCGCGCCAAGGTGCTCGCGAGCCTCACCACCATCGGCGAGGCCAAAGCGGAGATCGAGAGCGCGCTCGGCAGGGATCCGGGCAATGCGCTGTTGCAGGAGCTGCTCGTGAACACCTACCAGGATGAGATGCGCGTCCTCACGGACGTGCGTGAGGCCAGCGAGGCTGGCGAGGGGATCTGAACATGCCTATCACTTACCGCCTGCTGCCCGCGATTGCGCTCATGGCCAGCGCTTCGGTCTGGGGGAGCGAGACTGCCGGGACTTTCGAGCGCGAGGTGCCAGCGCCGGCCCACGGCGTCATCGAAATCTCCAACACCAACGGCACGATCGACGTAACCGGCTGGGACCGCCCGGCGGTGAGCGTCCAGGCCGAGCTCGGCGCCGACGGCGATCAGGTGGAGGTCACGAGCTCGGGCGATCACACCGTGGTCCGCGTGATCCCGCGGCACTCGGGGACGTTCAGCTTCGGGCACGGCGAGACGCACCTGCGCGTGCAGGTGCCGAAGGACAGCGAGCTCGACGTGTCCGCCGTCAGCGCCAATGTGAAGTCCGCGGGCGTGCTCGGCACGCAGCGCCTGAAATCGGTGAGCGGCGACGTGAGCGCCGAGATGGGACCGGCGGACATCGACGCGAAGTCGGTGAGCGGCAGCGTCAAGCTGCGGGGCAAGGGGCAGCCGGCCAAGCTGCACGTCAGCACGGTGAGCGGCGACGTCGAGCTCAAGCACGCCGCCGGCGACCTCGAGGCCACCACGGTGAGCGGGGAAATCACCGCCGCTCTCGACAGCGCGCACTCGGTGCGGCTGCGCAGCACCTCCGGCGACATAGCCTTCGAGGGGCGCCTGCTGCGCGGCGCGGATTTCGATGCGCAGTCGGTGAGCGGCGACCTCAAGGTGCGGGCGGCTTCCGAGGATGGCTTCGACTTCGAGGCCGCGAGCGTGAGCGGCGACATCAGCGACTGCTTCAACGTCCCGGCCGAGCGCAGCAGCAAGTACGGCCCCGGCCACAAGCTGAACGGTACGCGCGGCGGCGGCGGCGGGCACATGCGCCTGAAGACCATGAGCGGCGAGATCGAGCTGTGCGATCGCAATTGAAGGGCGGCAGCGACAGCGGCTGACGGCGGTGCGGGAGCGGTAGAATCTCCCGCGTGCCCGCCGCCAGAGAATCGAACGAAGAGTCTCCCCTCGCCGCGCCGCTCCTTGAGTGGCATGCGCGCGCCGGAAGGCACGATCTCCCATGGCAATCCGACCGCTCCCCGTATCGGGTATGGGTGTCGGAGATCATGCTGCAGCAGACCCAGGTTGCGACCGTCCGGCCGTACTACGAGCGCTTCCTGCAGCGCTTCCCCGACGTGCGCACGCTCGCCGCCGCGGCGGTCGACGAGGTGCTGCACCTGTGGTCCGGGCTCGGTTACTACGCGCGGGCCCGCAACCTGCACCGCGCGGCGGGACTGATCTGCGCCGAGCACGGCGGCGAGCTGCCGCGCAGCTTCGCCGCTCTGGCGCGCCTGCCGGGCATCGGGCGCTCGACCGCCGGCGCGATCCTCGCGCTGAGCTCCGGCGAGCGCTTCCCGATCCTCGACGGCAACGTACGGCGGGTGCTGGCGCGCTACTTCGGCGTCGTGGACGGCAGGGCCACCGGCGCCGGCGCGCAGCGCCTGTGGGAGTTGTCCGGGCGCTGTACGCCGGTGAGGCGCGTCGCGGACTACACCCAGGCGATCATGGACCTCGGGGCCACCCTCTGTGTCCGCTCTCGCCCGCTGTGCGCGGCCTGTCCGCTTGCGGCCGGGTGCTGCGCGCGGCGCACGGGGCGCCAGCACGAGCTGCCGGCGTCGCGCTCGGCGCCCGCGCGCCGCACACGCTCGGTGTTCATGGTCGTGGCGCTCGACGAGAGCGGCAGCGTGCTCCTCGAGCGGCGGCCGGAGAGCGGCGTGTGGGGCGGACTCTGGTGCCTGCCGGAGTTCGACACGGTGTCCGCGGCGCGCGCGTTCATTCGCCACGCGCTCGTCACGGGCGCCGCCGAGCCGCAACCCCTCGGCGCCGTCGAGCATGCCTTCACTCACTTCAAGCTGATCATCAGCCCGCTGCTCGTGCATTGTGCCGGCGCGGCCGCGGTCATGGAGGCGGGTGCCTGCCTCTGGTATAACGTCCGCGCGCCGGCGCGCATCGGCCTGCCGGCGCCGATCACGGCGCTGCTCGAGCGACTCGAGCGCGGATCGATCCCGGATGCGCCGGTGGGGCGCGCTTAGCGGGGATGCATGACGCGAATGGTCCAGTGTGTGCTCCTGAAGCACGAGGCACCCGGCCTCGACCGCCCGCCTTATCCCGGCGATCTCGGCCGCCGTATCTTCGAGAGCGCCTCGCGCGAGGCCTGGGCGCAATGGCTCAAGCACCAGACCATGCTCATCAACGAATACCGCCTGACGCCGATCGAGCCCAAGGCGCGTAAGTTCCTCGAGGCCGAGATGGAGAAGTTCTTCTTCGGCGCGGGGTCGAAGGCGCCCGAGGGCTATCAGCCGCCGAAGTCCGGCGCCTGAGCCGCGCGGAGCGGCGCAGTCTGCGGCCGGCGCTCACGCGATTCCCGTGCGACTCTGGACACTGCACCCGAAGTACCTCGATGCGCCCGGCCTGGTGGCGCTGTGGCGCGAAGGCCTGCTGGCGCGCGCGGTCCTGAAGGGCGCAACCCGGGGCTACCGGCATCATCCGCAGCTCGAGCGCTTTCGCAGCCACGCCGTACCGCGCGCCGCGATCAACACCTATCTCAAGGCCGTCGTGGCCGAGGCCGACGCGCGCGGCTATTCCTTCGACGCGCGCAAGCTCGGCCCGCGGCGCCACGGGCTCGAGCTGACGGCCACACGCGGACAGCTCCGGTACGAGTGGCGGCATCTGCTGCGCAAGCTGGCCCGCAGAAACCCGCGCCTGTACGAGCGCTGGCGGCGGGACAAGGCACCCGAGCCGCACCCGCTCTTCAGGATCGTCCGCGGAAAGATCGAGCCGTGGGAACGGCGCCCCCGGCGGGCGCGCGCGCAGCCGCGGCGGCGCAAGACCGGCTCCTAGAGATGGATCAGGCCGCGCTTGTGCGCGACCGCGACGGCTTCGGTGCGGCTGATGGCATCGAGCTTGGTGAGGATCGCCTTGACGTGGGTCTTGGCGGTGCCCTCGGTGATCGACAGCCGCCGCGCGATGTCCTTGTTGCTGCGACCCTCGGCGACCAGCTGCAGCACGTCGAGCTCGCGCTGCGTCAGGCTCGGCTTCCCCATGCGCTGCAGCGCCTTGGCGGCCACGGTGCTCGAGGTGTAAGGGCGGTCCTCGCTGACGGCGCGGATCGCCGAGAGGATCTCCTGGCGGGGCGCGTCCTTCAGCAGGTAACCCTTGGCCCCCTGCGACAGGCACTGGAAGATGTCCTCGTCGCCGTCGTACGTGGTCATGATGAGGATGCGCGCCTTGGGGTTGATCTCGAGCACGCGCTGCACCACCGCGACGCCATCGCGCTTCGGCATCCGCAGGTCGAGCACCAGCACGTCGGGATGGTGCTGCTCGTAGCACACGATCGCCTCGTCCCCGTCGCCCGCCTCGGCGACCACTTCCATGTCGGCCTGCTGGTTGACCATGGCGGCGAGCCCGTCGCGCACCACCGGATGATCGTCGGCGAGGACGACGCTGATCCGGTGGGTCTTGAGTTCCGCCGCCATCAGGCCGCCCGCTTCGCCATGCGTACGCTGATGCGCGTGCCCTCGCCCGGCTGACTCTCGATCTGCCATTCCCCGCCGATCGCCCCGGCACGCTGGCGCATGCTGGAGAGCCCGAAGCCCTGGCGTGCATAGAGCTCGGGGCGCTGCTCCATGCCGACGCCGTCGTCGGCGATCGACATGGTCCAGTGCGAGGCCTCCTCGGTGGTGGCGATGCGCACGTTGCGCGGCCGGGCGTGGCGCACGGCATTGCTCACCGCCTCCTGCGCGATGCGCAGCAGCTCGTGCTCGTGCTCGGGACGCAGCCCCGTGATCAGACCGCCGCCTTCGAAGGTGCAGGTGATGCCGCCCGGCACGGTGGAGCGGTCGGCGAGCTGCCGCAGCGCGAGCTCGAGGCCCGCGCGCCGCGTCTGATCGAGGCGCAGAGCCATCACCGAGCGGCGCGCCTCGGCGAGGCCGTCGCGCGCCAGATCGCGGATGCGCGACAGCGTCACCCCGAGCTCGGAGTTGCGTTTCTTGCAGGACGGAAACTCCTCGACGGCTCCGAGCTGCATCAGTATCCCGGTGAAGGCCTGCGCCAGGCCGTCGTGGATCTCCTGGCCGATGCGCGTGCGCTCCATGAGCACGGCCGCCTCCTTGGCGGAGTAGGCGAGCCTCGTGAGCTGCACGGCGAGCGTCGCCTGCTGCGCGAGCGCCACCAGCAGCCCGCTGCGCGGCACGTCCCGGGCATCGCGCCCGAAGGTGAGGATGAAGAAGCCGACGCTGCGGGCGCCGAACACCAGCGGGTAGACGACCACGCCGACCGCGCCCTCGCTGCGGTGAAACGCGCGCACGCCGGGCCAGATCTCCTCGGTCTGCGTGGCGTAGTCCACGTAGTGCGGCTCGCGCAGCTGCCCGAATTTCTCGGTGAAGGTCGAGCCCGCGACCGGCACCTTGGTCGGGTACGAGGGCTCGGCGAGCTGCCCCTCGCGCACGTGGGCGATGATGCGCCACTCCTGCAGCGAGTCCTTGAGGACGATGACCACTCCCGAGATCGCCTCGAACTGGCGGGTCGCCTCGAGCAGCATGTGACCCATGAAGCTGTGCAGATCGGTCTCGCCGGCGAGGCGCTCGAGGTTGCCGCGGATCACGGCATTCGCCTTGGCGAGCTCGACGAAGCGCTCTTCGGCCGCGTGCTCGCGCTCGTGGCGCACGTCGTCGACGAGCCGCTCGCGATGCAGCGCAGCGCCGATCACACCGGCGGCGGTTTCAAGCGCGGCGAGCTCCGCGGCGTCGACCGCGCGGCGCTGGCGGGTGTTGTCGAAGCCCACCAGGCCGATGAATTCCCCGGCGACGAAGATGGGTACGATGGCCTTGGACTGCGTGCCGACACCATGGAAGGGGGCCGTGTGCCCGTGCGGCGCCTCGTCCGGGCTGAAGCACACGCTACGCCCGGCGCGCAGCTCGGCGCACAGGTCGGAGAAGTTGCGCTCGTCGCATGCGCAGCTCACCTGATCGTGCAGGCTCGGCGGTACTCCGTCGGCGGTCCACTCGCTCACCACCACCAGCAGCGGCTCGCCCCCCGGGCCGGTACGCGTCTCCATGAGATTGACGCGATCGACATGCGCGGCTTCGCCGATCAGGCCGAGCACGGCCGGAACTGCGCCGCGCACGTCGTCGGCCTCGAGCAGCAGGCGGCTTGCGCGCGCGGTCGCGGTCAGCAGCCGCTCCCGTCCCTGCAGCGACTCATTGATCCGGGTCAGCTCTTCCGTGCACGGGAAGTCCTTGGGGGCTTGCAGCAGGGTCGGATTGGCGGCCATGGGTGGTTCTGGGTTTCCGGACTTCCGGTGGAGTTGACTGGTGAGTTTAGCGCGCTGCGGGTGCCCTCCACCCGCCGGTGCCCCACTGGCAGGCAAGGGTGTCACTCTTTAGAGAGAGCAAGCTTGGCAGCCGCCGCTACGGAGCACGGCAATGGGATCTTTGTGGCTATGAGGGAACGCGCTAGAGAATCAAAGGCTTAGCGCCAAGGTTTGCTTGACGGCCCGCCGCGAGGCCGGTCTAATACGCGGCCTTCCCAAGCCGGCGGCCAGGTAGCTCAGTTGGTAGAGCAGCGGACTGAAAATCCGCGTGTCGGTGGTTCGATTCCGCCCCTGGCCACCATCAATCTCGGCTGATCAACGACTTCCGCGCGCCCCGGAGCGTCGGCCGGAGCGTCGCTCCCCTTCATCGCAACCGAATCGCAACCGACCTCTCTCTCGACGAACGCGCCGAGCTTCGCGCCGAGGTCGGAGTCGGCGCGCTTCGCGAAGAAGTGCGTGTAGGTGCTCAACGTGATCTGCGGGTTGGCGTGGCCGAGCTGGCGGGAGATCGCGGCGAGGTCCGCCCCGGTCGCGATCAGGAGCGACGCCGCGGTGTGGCGGAGGTCGTGGACGCGGATGCGGCGGAGGCCCGCGCGACGGAGCGCGCGGTGGAAGTGCCTTGACCTGAAGTTGCGGTCATCCTGCGGCCCGCCTTCGCCATTCGGGAAACACAACTCCCCCTTCGGGCACGCCAGCTTCCACCGCCGCAGCTCGGAGGCGCACTGTCAAGAACCGAGGACAAAATGTCCTCAAGACCGTTCAGTTGCAACAAGCGATGTCCGGGGACTACTTGGGCCGTCGCGCCGCCCGCCGATTCGAGGACACGCCTCTTCGGTGCCTCGTCATGGTTTTCGGGGTGTCGGTTGTCTCGAACAATTGCCGAAGCCCATG
>DAHUXE010000003.1 GCA_027307325.1 Gammaproteobacteria bacterium
GACCAATGCACTGGCCGTCAGGTCCAAAAGCCACGACGCAATCACGCTGCCGCGCCGCCACACTTCGGCGATTTCGCCCAGGCTCAGGTCATATTGGTAATTTTCGCGATGGCGCAAGGGCGTCGTCTCGGCATCAATGTCACTGGGCCGTTTGCCGATGTTGGCCGCGCGGAGAACGCCCAGTCCTTCGGCATACGCAGCCATGATTCCATACTCGATGCCGTTGTGGACCATCTTGACGAAATGTCCGGCCCCGTGAGGCCCGCAGTGGAGGTAGCCGAGCGCGGCCGCTGCCAGCCCGGCCGCGCGCCCGCCGGCGGCGCCCGCGGGCAGCCGCCCGCCCGGCGAGAGCGTCGCCAACACCGGTTCGACCCGCGCGACCGTCTCGGGTTCGCCGCCGATCATCAGGCAATAGCCTTGGCTTAGCCCGAGCACGCCACCGCTCGTACCCACGTCGAGGTAATGGATCCCGGCGGCGGTGAGCTCGGCGGCGCGCCGGATGTCGTCCTGGTAGTTGGAATTGCCACCGTCGATCAGCACGTCGCCGGAGCTGAGCAGCGGGCGGAGGTCTGCGATCACGGTATCGACGGCCGCCGCGGGCACCATGATCCAGATGGCGCGCGGGGTCTGCAGCGCGCCCGCGAGCTCCGCGAGCGACCGCACGCCGCGGGCGCCGGGTCCGGTGACGGCCTTGACGCTCTCGGCGCCGCGGTCGTAGGCCACGCACTCGTGACCGCCACTGGCGAGGCGGCGCACCATGTTGGCGCCCATGCGCCCGAGCCCGATCATCCCGATCTGCATCGAAGTCTCCTCAGCGCAGCCGGCGAAAGTCACGCCTTTCGCCGGCGGCAACCAGGGTAATGTCCGCCGAAATCACTTCCTGTGATTTCGGCCAATAAAACAAGGCTAATTAGGTACCCGCTTGATCTGCGCTCCGAGCTGAGCCAGCTTCTCCTCGATCGCCTCGTAACCGCGATCGATGTGATAGATGCGCTCGACGTCGGTGCGACCCTCCGCTACCAGCCCGGCCAGCACCAGGCTCGCAGAGGCGCGCAGGTCCGTCGCCATCACCGGAGCTGCGGTCAGCTTCTCCACGCCGTGAATGATGGCGGTGTTGCCCTCGAGGCGGATCTCCGCTCCCATGCGGCGCATCTCCAGCATGTGCATGAAGCGGTTCTCGAAAATGGTCTCGGTGATCGTGCCGACGCCGTTCGCTACGGTGTTGAGTGCGGCGAACTGCGCCTGCATGTCGGTCGGAAACGCCGGATAGGGAGCGGTGCGTACGTCGACCGCCTTGAGCTTGCGGCCGCGCATGTCGACCTCGATCCAGTTGTCTCCCACGCCGAGCTTCGCGCCCGCCTCCTCGAGCTTGGCGAGGACCGCATCCAGGTGGTCCGGGCGCGTGTTCTTCACGCGCACGCGGCCGCCGGTGATGGCACCGGCGACCAGATAGGTGCCGGTCTCGATGCGGTCCGGAAGCACTTCGTAGCTCGTGCCGCGCAGCCTCTCCACCCCGTGCACCACGATCTTGTCGGTGCCGGCGCCGTGGATGCTCGCCCCCATGGCGATGAGGAAGTTGGCGAGGTCGACGACCTCGGGCTCGCGGGCCGCGTTCTCGATGACGGTCTCGCCGTCGGCGAGCGTCGCCGCCATCATCAGGTTCTCGGTGCCGGTGACCGTCACGGTGTCGAGCACCAGCCGTGCGCCCTTCAGGCGCCGGGCGCGCGCGCGGATGTAACCACCCTCGATGGTGATGTCGGCGCCCATGGCCTGGAGCCCCGCCACGTGGATGTTCACCGGGCGCGCGCCGATCGCACAGCCTCCCGGCAGCGACACGTCGGCGCGCCCATGGCGTGCCACGAGGGGGCCGAGCACCAGGATCGAGGCACGCATGGTCTTCACCAGGTCGTAGGGCGCGAAGCACTCGCGCACCGTCGAGCCGTCCACCTCGATGCGCATGCGCTCGTCGATCGTGACGGTGGCGCCCATCCTCCCGAGGAGCTCGACAGTGGTGGTGACGTCCTTCAGGTGCGGAACGTTCGCGACCACCACCGGATCATCCGCGAGCAGTGCCCCGGCGAGGATCGGCAGCGTGGCGTTCTTGGCGCCGGAGATGCGCACCTCGCCTTCGAGGGCGGTACCACCCTGGATTTGAAGCTTATCCATGCCGTTTCAGGATCTTCATTGTCAGGTCCGCTCGGCTTCCTCAGGGGTGAGCGCCTCGATCGACAGCGCGTGGATCCCGCGCCCCACGTGTGCGCCGAGCGCGCGGTAGACGAGCTGGTGCCGGGCGAGGCTGCGCAGATTCGCGAACTCGCGCGCGATCACGCGCGCGGCGAAATGGGTCTGGTCGTCGGATCGCACCTCGACCTGCGCACCGGGCAGTCCGGCGCGGATCAGCCGCGCGACTTCTTCGGGGTTCATGGGTGGGATATTACATGGGCGCAGCACGCGCGCGCCTATAATGACCCGCATGAAGGCGCAACCTGCCGGGCAAAAGGCCGCGAGCGACCCGCACGACGAGCAGCTCATCGCCTCGGGGCACCGCGCTCTCGCCATCGAGGCACGGGCGCTCGGCGCGCTCGGCAGCCGCGTCGGCGCCGCATTCGCGCAGGCCTGCCGCTTGTGCCTCGCCTGCCAGGGCCGGGTGGTCGTGACCGGCATGGGCAAGTCCGGTCACATCGCAGGCAAGATCGCCGCCACGCTCGCCAGTACCGGCACCCCCGCGTTCTTCCTGCATCCCGCCGAGGCCGGTCACGGGGACCTCGGCATGATCACCCGCACGGACGTGGTGCTCGCGCTCTCCAACTCCGGCGAGACTCCCGAGGTCGTGGCGCTGCTGCCGGCGCTCAAGCGCCTCGGCGTGCCGCTCATCGTGATGACCGGCAAGTCCGACTCGACGCTCGCGCAGGCCGCAGCCGTCGCGCTCGATGTGGCGGTAGACGAGGAGGCCTGCCCGCTCAATCTCGCGCCGACGGCGAGCACCACCGCCACCTTAGGGATGGGGGATGCGCTCGCGGTCGCGATGCTCGAGGCGCGCGGCTTCACGGCCCAGGACTTTGCGCGCTCGCATCCGGGGGGAAGCCTCGGCCGGCAGCTGCTGCTGCACGTCGAGGATCTGATGCGCACCGGGGAAGCGCTGCCGCGCGTCCTGCCCACGGCGCCCGTGAGCGCGGGTCTGCTGGAAATGTCCGCCAAGGGTCTCGGCATGACCGTCGTGGTCGATGCGAACGAGCGGATCGTCGGAGTATTCACCGACGGCGACCTGCGGCGCGCGCTCGAAGCGCAGATCGACCTGCATGCCACGACCATGGGCACGGTCATGACGCCGCAGCCGAAGACCATCGGGCCGCGTGAGCTCGCCGCCGAGGCCGTGCATCTGATGGAGCTCCACCGGATCACTGCCTTGGCCGTAGCGGACGCGGCCGGCCGCCTGGTCGGCGCCCTGAACGTGCACGATCTGTTCCGTGCGCGCGTGATGTAGGGGCTGAGCTTTCAGTGCGCAGGACGGGGGCGATTCGCTTGCTGGTGCTGGACGTGGACGGGGTGCTGACCGACGGACGCCTTTATTTCGGCGCGCGCGGCGAGGCTCTCAAGGTGTTCGACGTCCGCGACGGTTACGGGCTCACCGCGCTGCAGCGCGCCGGCGTCACGGTCGCGGTGATTTCCGGACGGCGCTCGCGCGCCGTGATCGCCCGTTGCAGGGAGCTCGGCGTGCGTTACGTGCACCAGGGCGTCGCCGACAAGCTCGCTGTTTTCGAGCGGCTGCGGACGCGGTTGCGGCTCGCGCGCAGCGCCTGCGCGTGCGTGGGAGACGACCTGCCCGACGTGCCGCTCATGAATGCGGTCGCCGTTGCCTTCGCGGTGGCGGATGCGCACCCGGCTGCGCGGCGCGCCGCTGCGGTCGTGACCCGCCGGGGCGGTGGCCGCGGCGCGGTACGCGAAGTATGTGACTTCCTGCTCGCGAGGCGCTGACTGATGCTCTACCGTCTGCTGGTGCTGCTCGCGGGGCTCTCCCTCGTGGTGGGCCTGGTGCTGCTCTCCGGGCCGCAGCGCGGGGCCGTCGTCACGGGTGCCGCCGGCGCCGCCGTGCGTGATCCGGGCTATGCGGCGCTCGGCGCCCATCTCGTGCAGACCGGAACGGATGGTCAGCCGCTCTACAGCCTCGATGCGGCGCGTATCAGTCAGCAGCCGGATGACGAGACCGTGCGGCTGACGCAGGTGCAGATGGCGTTCCGTGCGGCGAGCGGGGCGCAGTGGACGGCGCGCGCCGAGCGCGGCGAGCTCGGCCAGGATACGGGCGTGGTGCAGCTCGACGGCGATGTGCACGTGGCCGGACTCATGCCCGGCACGCAGGATCGCGCCGAGATCACCACCGAGCACATTTCCTTCGACACGCACGACCAGGTGGTCACGACGCCCGACCCGGTGACGCTCACCATGTCGGGCCGCGAGTTGCGCGCCACGGGGCTGGTCGCGCGCTTGAAGGAGGGTCACGTGGAGCTAGAATCGGGCGTCCATGGCTCGTATCTGCCGCAATAGCACCGCGTTGCTCCTCGCCGGGGCCCTGTTGCCCTGGCTCGCGATCCGGCCGGCGGCTGCCGGCCCCGAATTCAGCGGCCTGCCCGTGTCGCTGGATGCAGCCTCCTCGGAAATCGACGCGCGGACGAACGCACTGGTGTTCAGGAACGTGGTCATTTCGCAGGGTGATATGCGCGTGCAGGCCGAGCACGCGCGCGCCACGGGACTCAATTTTGCCAACAGCCGCTGGAATTTCGAGGGCAACGTGCGCATCGACGCCGAGCAGCGCGGCAGCCTGCGTTCCGATCAGGCGGTGGTCGAATTCAAGGACAATCATATCGCGCGTGCCACGATCACCGGCAAGCCGGCCGAATTCGAGCAGCGGCGCGCGAACTCCGATGCCATCGCCCGCGGTCATGCCGACCAGATCCTCTACGACGTGAACGACGGCACCGTGAAGCTGACCGACGATGCGTGGCTATCGGACGGGCAGAATGAGATCTCAGGTCCCCTCCTCGTCTATAACATTCGCGAGCAGCAGATCCAGGCCGGGCCGCCGCCCGGCGCCGGCGGCAGCGGCAGCGGCGCGGACCAGCGCGTGCACATCAACATCGCGCCGCATGCCGGCGTGACCGGCAAGCCGGAAGCCCCGAAGCCCGATGCCGCCCAGCCGGGTACAACCCGGCCCGACGCGGCGAAGCCGGGGCCGGATCAGCCCGCGGCTGCGGACGCCGCCCCGAAGTCATGACAGTGCTCCGGGCCGCGGGCCTCGCCAAGAGCTACAAGTCCCGTCCGGTAGTACGCGATCTGTCGCTCCAGCTCGAGAGCGGTGAGGTGGTGGGCCTGCTCGGACCCAACGGCGCCGGCAAGACCATGGCCTTCTACATGATCGTCGGGCTCATTCCCTGCGACGCCGGCCGCATCCACCTCGGCGAGAAGGACGTGACGCTGCTGCCCATGCACCGCCGGGCACAGCTCGGGCTCGGATACCTTCCGCAGGAAGCGTCGGTGTTCCGCAAGCTCTCCGTCGAGGACAACGTGCTCGCGATTCTCGAGACGCGCACCGACCTCGAGCGGGCGGCGCGCGAGGAGCGGCTCGAGCAGTTGCTCGAGGAGCTGCGCATCGGGCACGTGCGCCGCACGCTCGGCATCTCTCTTTCCGGCGGCGAGCGGCGCCGGGTGGAGATCGCCCGGGCGCTGGCGGCCGAGCCCCGCTTCATGCTGCTCGATGAGCCCTTCGCGGGGGTCGATCCGCTGTCCGTGCTCGACATCCAACGCATCATCCGCGAGCTCACCCACCGCGGTATCGGTGTCCTCATCACTGACCATAACGTGCGCGAAACCCTCGGTGTCTGCGGCCGCGCCTATATCGTCAATCAGGGTACGATCATTGCATCGGGAACTGCCGAAGAAGTCCTTGCCAACAGCCAAGTCCGTGAGGTGTACTTGGGTGAGACGTTCCGGCTCTGAGGCTCGCCGGGATCAGAGACTCGGATAGACTTTGTTTTTCAGTTAGTTACGAAATCTTATCGGGGGGCCGGGACGCCCTGGTCCTGTCACAAGGCACCATGCTGAAACCCTCACTGCAGCTGAAGCTTGGTCAGCAACTGACCATGACTCCACAGCTGCAGCAGGCCATCCGGCTCCTGCAGCTGCCGGCGCTCGAGCTTCAGGCCCATATCCGCGAGCTCCTCGAAAATAACGTGATGCTCGAGCCCGTCGAGGAGACCGAGGCTACGGGCACGTTCGAGGTCGTGGCCGTCGCGGAAGCGCCGCGCCCGGCGGAAAACCGCCGCGAGAGCACCGTCGAGGTGCTGGACGAGCCCTGGAGCCAGCAGAACACCGGTCCGGCCGATACGCCCTGGAGCGGGGACGACGATGAGCGGCAACAGGACTACGCCGACGACGCGGGCCAGTCGCTGCAGGATCATCTGCTCTGGCAGCTCGAGCTCGCCAGGCTCGCGCCGCGCGACCTCGCGATCGCGAGTGCGATCGTGGACGCGATCAGCGACGACGGCTACCTCACCGAGTCTCTCGAGGAGATCGCCCAGACGCTGCGCCCCGAGGTCGAGGCCACCGCCGAGGAAGTTGAGGCCGTGCTCGAGCGCGTGCAGGCTCTCGATCCGGCTGGCGTAGGCGCCCGCTCAGTGGGCGAGTGCATCGAGCTGCAGCTGCGGCAGCTCGATCCCGCCACCCCGGGGCTGGCCACCGCGCTCAAGATCGCCCGCCACCATCTCGAGCTGGTCGCCGAGCGCGAGTTGTCGGCGCTGAAGCGCGAGCTGCGCACCACCGAGGAGGAGATCGCGAGCGCGCTCGCCCTGGTGCGCTCGTGCCATCCCCGCCCGGGCGCCACCGTGAGCGCCGGCAACGCGCAGTACGTCGTGCCCGACGTGTTCGTACGCCGCACCGAGCACGGCTGGGGCGTGGAGATCAACCCGGCGACGCTGCCGCGCGTGCGCCTCAACCAGAGCTATGCCGGCCTCATCGGCCGCAACGCCAGCCACGCCAGCATGCGTGCGCAGCTGCAGGAGGCGCGCTGGCTGCTGAAGAGCCTGGAGATCCGCCACGAAACGCTCATCAAGGTGGCGCGCTCGATCGTCGAGCGCCAGACCGCATTCCTCGAGCACGGCGAGGAGCACATGCGGCCGATGATCCTGCGGGACATCGCCGAGGCGGTGGAGATGCACGAGTCGACAATCTCGCGGGTGACCTCGGGCAAGTACCTGCACACGCCCCGCGGGGTGTTCGAGCTGCGCTATTTCTTCTCGAGCCAGGTCGAGGGAGCGGACGGCTCCGGCACCTCCTCGACCGCGATCCGCGCCAAGATCCGCAAGCTCGTCAAGGACGAGGATCCGGAATTTCCCCTGAACGACGGGCGCATCGCCCAGCTGCTCTCGGGTGAGGGCATCACGGTGGCGCGCCGCACCGTCGCCAAGTACCGCGAGGCCATCGGGATCCCGGCATCGAGCGAGCGGCGGCGCGCCGCAACGCAGCAGCTCTGAGGTATTACGAGCCGCTTGCAACCGGAAGCAACCACCAACAGGAGACGGACCATGCAGCTCAACGTCACCGGGCACCACGTCGAAGTCACCCCATCGCTGCGCGGCTATGTTGCGAAGAAGCTCGAGCGCATCGGCCGGCATTTTGACCGTGTCATCGACGTGCACTGCGTGCTGACGGTGGAGAAGCTGCGACAGAAGGCCGAGGCGACCTTGCACGTGAGCGGCAACGCCATCCACGCTCACGCGACCGAGGAGGACATGTACGCCGCCATCGACCTGCTCGCCGACAAGCTCGACCGCTCGATCAAGAAGCACAAGGAAAAGCGCGCCAACACCCGCACGGCGCGCCTGGCGCGCGCGGCGCGCTCCTGAGGGCGCGGCCGCCGTGCTTGCGGCGCGGCGGCAAGCTGGATGAACATAGCCCGGTGCGCATCGTCATCCTGAGCGGCCTGTCCGGGTCCGGCAAGAGCATCGCGCTGCACATGCTCGAGGACCTCGGGTTCTACTGCATCGACAACATCCCGGCGGCGCTGCTCAAGCCCTTCATCTCCTTCACGGTGCGCAGCCCCGAGCCCACCTACGAGCGCACCGCCATCGGGCTCGACGCACGCAACACCGCGGCCGAGATCGCCAGCGTTCCGCAGCTCATCGACGAGTTGAAGCGCAGCGGGCTCCAGGTCGAGGTGATCTTCCTCATCGCCGGCGAGGACGAGCTGCTGCGACGCTTCGCCGAGACTCGCCGCCGGCATCCCTTGAGCACCGCCGATGTCGGGTTGCGCGAGGCGATGGCGCTCGAGCGGCGGCTGCTCGAGCCCGTGGTGTCGGCGGCCGACCTGGTGATCGACACCTCGCGCATGGGCGTACACGCGCTGCGCGAGATCGTCCACCAGCGCGTCGAGCAGCGCGCCGCCGACCGCCTGTCCATTACCTTCGAGTCGTTCGGCTTCAAGGACGGCATTCCCGGGGATGCCGACTTCGTCTTCGATGCGCGCGCGCTGCCGAATCCTTACTGGGAGCCGGGCCTGCGCAACCTCACCGGGCGCGACCCCGCGGTGATGCACTTTCTCGCGACCCACACCCACGTGGGTACGCTGATCGCGGATATCGCGCGCTTCGTGCGCGCCCGTGTGCCCGAGTATCAGGCGAGCAACCGCGGCTATCTCACCGTCGCGGTAGGCTGTACCGGCGGACAGCACCGCTCGGTCTACATCGTGGAGCGGCTGGCCGAGGACTTCGGCGGCGAGTTCCCCAACGTCACGGCGCGGCACGCCGGCTTGCCGGATACCGGCATGTTCCGCGCACGGCCGCGCGCCGCCGCTGCCACCTGAAAAATCGACTCAGGTCGCCTGCGCCACTCCGGGTGCCGTCAGCACCGCCGGCAGCCGCGCGCCGCTCATGAACGCGACCAGTGCGCTGCGCGCCTCCATGGCATCGCGATAGCCGAGCTCGATGAGCGCGCGCGTGTAGCCGGCCTCGAAGATCAGATAGCTCGCCAGCTGCGAGCCGGAGGCCTCGCGTCCGCCGATCACGCGCAGCAGCGCGCGCAGCCCGCGCGGTATCTCGCCCACGTGCCGCGCGGCGATCTCGCGCGGGTCGACGCTCGGGGCGAGCATCAGCGTCTCGACGTGGCGCTCGCCGCGCGTCGCATCGGGCGCGCTCTCGACCAGCGTGTTGATGCGCTCGAGCTGCTCGAGGTCGCCGTAGATCTGGTCCGTGAACAGCGTGTCGAGCATGTAGCCGAAGATCTCGCCCGGCGTCGGCATGCTCGGCTGCAGGCGGTTGACGGTGACGCCGGCGGCGCGGCGGGCACGCACGCCGATGATCAGCAGCCGGGCGGCGCCCAGGTGAATCGCCGGGCTCAAGGGGTTCAGCTGGCGCATCGCGCCGTCGCCGAAGTACTCGTCGTCGATCCCCATGGGCGGAAACAGCAGCGGAATCGCCACGCTCGCCATCAGGTGATCGAGGCTGAACTCGCAGCGGCGCCCGACGCGCTGCGAACGCGACCAGTCGTGGATCGATTCGACGCCGTCGAAGAACGCCACCGACTGGCCGCTCACTTAGCTGGTGGCGCACAGGGCGAAGGCGCGCAGGTGCCCGCGGGCGATGCTGCGCCGTACGCCCGCGCAGTCGACGTGGCGGTTGAGCAGCTCGCGCAGCGGCGTGTTGTCGAGTATCGACTTCGGCGGCGCGAGCACCAGTCCGCCGGAGAGCAGCGCGAGTACCCAGTGCGCGCCCGCGCGCAGCATGTGCGGCGCGTCGACGTGAAACACCTGCCCGGAACGGAAGTTGGCCCAGACCCGCTCGAGGCCGGCCACCGCGCGGCGCCAGCGGTGCGCTTCGGCGGCGAGCACGCTGGCCGCGACCGCTCCCGCCGAGGTGCCCACGATGACCTGGAAGGGATTGCGGGCACGAGGCAATAGCTCGGCGAGCGCGAGCAGCACGCCCACCTGATACGCAGAGCGCGCTCCGCCGCCCGTCAGCACCAGTCCGACGGTCGGCCGATCGGTCGGCCAGATCCCGCTTTCGCCGAAGCCGTCCATTCGTGATCCTGTCTCGCTTCTATTATGGAACCGGCGGGGCTGAACCCCGTGTGACGGGCGTCGCGCGGCGTGCCGTGCCGGGTGCCGACGCCGTCACCGGAACCAAGGCTCAGGTGGGCTTCAGGGTGAAGGTGTGCCGCGCCGCACCAGGCAGGAAGGGCTGCGGCTCACCGTGTGCCCATGCAAGGAACCCCGAGCGGTAGAAGGGCGAGAGCGGATGGCCGCTCTGCCCGCCCGGCAGCAGGAAGTAGCCTTCGGCTTCATGGCCCGGAGCGACGGCAAAGCGCTCCGAAGCACCGAATGTGGGGCTCTGCACGCGCGGCATGTGCACGTCTCCCGGCAGCTCGGGAGAGGGCATGTCGAGGAGCCATGCGAGCGCCGGCAGGCCGGGCGAGAGCGGATGGCGGATCCGCGCGACGTTGTGCCTTCCCCAGGTGCAGCGGGCGAGCTCGGGGCACTCGGCGCCCAGATCGGCGATAGTGGCATCGAGCTCGGCGGCGAGAAATGCCGGCCAGTCGGCGTACTGCCGGGCGAGGAGCTGCTGCGGCTGGTGGGTCACCATCTGCCACAGCGGGGTCTCGAACTGCGACGGCGGCCCGACGTTGTAGTCCGGCGGTACCCCGAGAGCGGTGATCACCATGTCCCAGACCGCATCCCGGGTGTGGTCGCGGAAGCTGCGCACCAGCCGATAGCCCACCGAATCGACGCCCGCGCGCCCATCCCACGCCGCGACCAGGCGGCGAGCTTCCGCGCGCCCGGGGGAGCGCGCCGCTGCGCCCGCGGCGTCGATCACCTGCAGCGCCAGCTCGCGCCAGCGCGCGAGAAACAGCGCGCGGTCATCGAGCTGCACGCGCAGCATGTCGGCGGGCTTCGCGCCCCCGGGGAGCGAGAGCAGGTCGTCGCGGATCTGGCGGGCGCGCGCGCCGAGCACATAGTTCGCGCCGTAACGCGCGTCCGACCCGCCGATGAGCGCGAGCTCCTTCTCAGCGACGCTCACCCGCGCGTTGGCGGTCCAGATGAGCCCGCGCGGCGGGTCGACGCTGCGCGGCTGATCCGCCGCGGTGGTCCATTCGATGGTGCCGAGGGTGCGCGCCGGGCCGGTGGCATCTGGGATCCGCCCGCAGATGCTCCAGCCGATGTGCCCGTCGCGATCCCCGACCACCAGATTCTCGTGCGGAATGCCGATCCCGGGGGCGAGCGCGAGCGCTGCGGCGACGCTCGTCGCGCGCTCGAGGCCCATCAGGTTGATGTTGGTGGCCTCGGGCTGCTGCGCCAGCCAGCCGACGAACCAGCAGCTCCGCCGCCCGGGCTCCGCCTGCCAGAGCACCCCAGCCGGGCCCGACTTCACTTCGAGCTCGACGTCCGCCGCACCCTTCACCCGGATGCGCTCGCGCGTCACCGTGAGCGGTTGCGTGCCGGAGGCGCTGGTGAGGCTGTCGGTGCCGACGGCGGTGCAGGGTACGCGCGTAACGCTCGTCCAGTTGCCGGCGCTGTTGGTGAATCCCCAGGCGATGTGGGTGTTGGAGCCCACCACGAGGAGCGGCGCACCCGGGAGCGTCGCCCCGATGAGATCGAGGGGGGCCCCGCCCGCGCCCTCCGCGGAGATCCGCAGCCGTGCCCGATACCACACTGCCGGCACGCGCAGGCTGAGGTGCATGTCGTTGGCGACGAGTGCCGCCCCGCTGGCCGTGAGGCGCCCGCTCAGCGCCCAATTGTTGCTGCCGGCCCTGGCGTCGGCCTCAGGCGAGGAGGCCGCCGCCGCGTGCGCGGTCTCACCCGGGTGTGCGTCGCGGATGTCGAGCGCCTCGGGAGGCGGAAAGTCGGCCGGGACTGCCGGCGGCTCCACCCCGAGCGGCGCGTCCCACTCGGTGCGCTCCGGATAGAGGAAGCTGAGCGCGCATTTCCAACCCTCCCCGCACTCTGCGCCACCGAGGCGTGCGTTCACTTCCTGGCGCAGGCGCTCGTAGCCGAAGTCCTCCGACTGCAAGTCCCACCACATGGCGTAGGTGACGAGCACCGTATCCTCCGCCCGCCAGCGGGCGGGCGCCGTGCGCAGCACCCAATACTCCCAGGGGCGTGACTTCAGGCTCGCGAGCCCGGCGTTTACGCCGCGCGCATAAGCCTCGAGCAGCGCCCGCTGCGGCTCACTCGCCTCGGCGAGCACCCGTCGGGCGACGCTGCGCAGTCTGAAGAGCCGCGTCCTGCGGTCTGCGGCGAGCGCATGGACGCCGACGAGCTCGGCGAGCTCTCCGGAGGCGAGGCGCCGCGACAGATCCATCTGGAAGAAGCGGTCCTGACCGTGTACGAATCCGGTGCCGTAGGCGAGGTCGAAACGGTTGGCGGCGTCGATCGTGGGGACGCCGAGGTCATCGCGCGTGATGCGCACCGTCGCCTTCAGTCCCACCGCGCGCAGCTCACCGTCGAGTCGCGGCAGCGATGCCCGCAGCGTCCCGTAGAGCACCGCGAGCACCATGGCCGCGAGCAGCGCGAGCGCCGCACCCGCATTGCGGAGCATGCGCAGCAGGCGGCGTCGGTCGACGGACGTCAGTCGAGCACCACTTTCAGGATCTGCATGGAGTTGGTGCCGCCCTGCACCCCGGACGCCTCTCCTTTGGTGAGAATCACCAGGTCGTGCAGGTCGACGAGCTTGAGCTCGAGCAGGCGCGCGAACAGCGCGCGGTAGAGCTCCTCGGTCGAGCGGGCGCTGGTCACGTCGAAGATCACCGGATACACGCCCCGGTAGAGCGTCACGCGGCGGCGCGTCGCCTCGAAGCGCGTGAAGGCGTACACCGGAATGTCCGAGCGGATGCGCGACATCCACAGCGGTGTCGCTCCCGACTCCGTCAGCGCCACGATCGCGCGTACCTTCATGTGATTGGCCGTGTACATGACGGCCATCGCGATCGCCTCCTCGGTGCCCGTGAACACCCCCTCGAGCGAGCGCTGCCGGAACCGCGGGTGGGTGAGCTGGTACTTCTCCGCGCCCTCGATCACCTCGGCCATCGCCTCCACGGCCTTGACCGGATAGCGCCCGGTGGCGCTCTCCGCCGAGAGCATCACGGCATCGGTCCCGTCTATCACCGCGTTGGCGACGTCGCTCACCTCGGCACGCGTCGGCACCGGATTCTGGATCATCGACTCCATCATCTGCGTGGCGGTGATCACCACGCGGTTGCCTTGGCGGGTGTCGTGGATGATGGTCTTCTGCAGCCCGGTGAGCTCGGCGTACCCCATCTCGACGCCCAGGTCGCCGCGCGCCACCATGACGACGTCGGAGGCGTCGATGATGCCGGCCAGATTGTCGACCGCCTCGTGGCGCTCGACCTTGGCGACGATGCGCGCATCGCCCCCGGCGGCGCGCACCAGCGAGCGCGCCTGCTCGATGTCGGCGGCGTCGCGCGCGAAGGATACGGCCATGTAATCGATGCCCTCCTCGGCGACGAAGCGGATGTCCTCGCGGTCGCGCTCGGAGATCGCAGGCGCCGAGATGCCGCCGCCCTGGCGGTTGAGTCCCTTGCGGTCCGAGAGCGTGCCGCCGACGCGCACGCGCGTCTCGATCACCGTGCTGCCGACGCTCCTGACGTCGAGCACGATCTGGCCGTCGGCGAGCAGGAGCGTGTCGCCGGCGGCTACGTCGCGCGGCAGCTCCTTGTAGGCGACGCCGACCCTGTCGATGGTTCCGGCCGTCGGCTCGAGCGCCGTATCGAGCGTGAACGCCTGGCCTTCGGCGAGCTCGACGCGGCCTTCACGGAAGCAATCGATGCGGATCTTGGGTCCGCCGAGGTCGAGCAGCACGCCGACACAGCGGTCGGAGCGATGGGCCGCCTGGCGGGCCGAGGCGAGTCGCCGCCTGCGATCCTCGACCGTGCCATGCGAGGCGTTGAGGCGCACGACATCGAGGCCGGCGCGGATCATATCGATGAGCACTGCGAGGTCATCGGTGGCGGGCCCGAGCGTCGCTACGATCTTGGTGCGTCTCAGCATGGCGGCTCCCTCAAACCTTCAGCGCGGCCCGCTGCTCGAGCACGGCGACCGCCGGCAGCGTCTTGCCTTCCACGAACTCGAGGAAGGCTCCGCCGCCGGTCGAGATGTAGGAGATGCCGTCCTCGACGCCGTACTTCTCAATGGCCGCGAGCGTATCGCCGCCGCCGGCGAGCGAGAAGGCCTTGCTGCTCGCGATCGCCTGCGCGACGGCGCGCGTACCCTCGCCGAACTGCGCGAACTCGAACACGCCCACCGGTCCGTTCCAGATGACGGTGCCGGCCGCCTTGATGAGCGCGCTGCAGCGGTCGGCGCTGTCGGGACCGATGTCGAGAATCATCTCGTCGGGCCGCACGTCCGCCACCGCGCGTACGTCGGCGTGCGCAGTGGCGGCGAACTCCCGGCCGACCACCACGTCGCTCGGCAGTGGAATCTCCGCGCCGCGGGCGCGCGCCCGGTCCATGAGCCGGCGGGCGACGTCGAGCATCTCGGCCTCGTGGAGCGACTTGCCGACCGCGACCCCGGTGGCGGCGAGAAAAGTGTTGGCGATGCCGCCGCCGACGATGAGCTGATCGACCTTCTCGAGGAGCGCTTCGAGCACCATGAGCTTGGTCGAGACCTTGGAGCCGCCGACGACGGCGACCAGTGGACGGGCCGGCTGCCTGAGCGCGCGCTCGAGCGCTTCGAGCTCCCCGACGAGCAGCGGGCCCGCACACGCTACCGGCGCAAAGCGCGCCACTCCGTGGGTGCTGGCCTCGGCGCGGTGCGCGGTGCCGAAGGCGTCCATCACGAACACGTCGCAGAGCGCGGCCATGCGCCGCGCGAGCTGCTCGTCGTCGGCCTTCTCGCCCTTGAGGAAGCGCACGTTCTCGCACAATACCGCGGTGCCGGGCGGGCAGTCGATGCCGCTCAGCCAGTCCTTGCGCAGCGGCACGGGCTTGCCGAGCAGCTCCGAGAGGCGCGCCGCCACCGGCGCCAGCGTCAGCGACGGGTCGTCCGCGCCCTCCTTGGGCCGCCCGAGGTGCGACACGACGAACACCCGCGCATGCTGATCGAGCGCGTAGCGGATCGTGGCGAGAGCTGCGCGGATACGCGCATCGCTCACCACCACCCCGCCCTGTACCGGAACGTTCAGGTCCTCGCGGATGAGGACCCGCTTGTTGCGCAGGTCCGCATCCGTGACGCGCAGCAACTTCATGAGGCCCTGGACCACGCGAGCGTAGTGTCGATCATGCGGTTGGAGAATCCCCACTCGTTGTCGTACCAGGCGCACACCTTGACGAGCGTGCCGTCGATCACCTTGGTGAGGGTGGCGTCGAAGACCGAGGAGTGCGCGTCATGGTTGAAGTCGACGGAGACCAGTGGCTCGGTGTTGTAAGCGAGGATCCCCTTCATCGCGCCTGCCGCCGCCTCCTTCATCGCCTGATTGACCTCCTCCACGGAGGTGGCGCGTTTGGCGCTGAAGGTGAGATCGACCAGCGAGACGTTGATGGTCGGGATGCGCACGGCGAAACCATCGAGCTTGCCCTTGAGCTCCGGCAGCACCAGACCGACCGCCGCGGCGGCCCCGGTCTTGGTCGGGATCTGCGACATGGTGGCCGAGCGCGCCCGGCGCAGGTCCGAGTGATAGACGTCGGTCAACACCTGATCGTTGGTATAGGCATGGATGGTGGTCATGATCCCGGCGGCGATTCCGACCTTGCCATGCAGCACCTTGGCAACCGGTGCCAGGCAGTTGGTGGTGCACGAGGCGTTGGAGACCACCGTGAAGCTGCCCTTGAGCGTCTGGTGATTGACGCCGTAGACGATCGTGGCGTCGACGTCCTCGCCCCCGGGAGCTGAGATCAACACCTTCTTCGCGCCCCCCTTCAGGTGCGCGCCCGCCTTGGCCTTGCTGGTAAAGAGCCCCGTGCTCTCGAGCACGTACTCGACTCCGAGCTCTCCCCAGGGGAGCCTGGCCGGATCGCGCTCGGCCAGCACCCGTACCTTGTCGCCGTTCACGACCATGTAGTCGCCGTCCACCGACACCTCGCCGGGAAACTTGCCGTGCGCGGTGTCGTGGCGCGTCAGGTGCGCGTTGGTCTTCGGATCGCCCAGATCGTTGAGCGCCACGATCTTCACTTCGCCGGTGCGCCGGCCCTCGTAGAGGGCGCGCAGCACGTTGCGCCCGATGCGGCCATAGCCGTTGATCCCGACCTTGATTGCCATCAGCCCTCCAGCAGTGCGCGTATGTGTTGCGCAATATTATCGGCGGTAAAGCCGAAGTAAGTGAAAACGTCTCCGCCCTTGCCGGAGGCTCCGAAGCGGTCGATGCCGAGCACCGCTCCGCTGCTGCCGACGTAACGCCACCAGCTCTGGGTAGCGCCGGCCTCGACCGCGAGGCGCCGCGTGACCGTGCGCGGCAGCACCGTCTCGCGGTATGCCTCGTCCTGGGCATCGAAGGTGTCGGTGGACGGCAGGGACACCAGCCGCACGCGCCGCCCGGCGGCATTCAGGGCGTTGACCGCCTGCGCGGCAATACCGACCTCGGAGCCGGTGGCGAGCACCAGCGCCTCCGGCGTGCCCTTGCAGTCGATGAGCACGTAGCCGCCGCGCGCGATGCCCTGAAGCTGCGCCGCGCTGCGCGGCTGCTGCGGCAGGCCCTGGCGCGTGAGCACCAGCGCGGTGGGTCCGTGCCGCCCGACGGCGTGCGTCCAGGCCACCGCGGTCTCCGCCGCATCGCACGGCCGCCACAGGCTCAAGTGGGGCATGGCCCGGAGACTCGCCAGATGCTCGACGGGCTGGTGCGTCGGGCCATCCTCGCCGAGGCCTATCGAGTCGTGCGAGTACACCAGCACCACGCGCAGCTGCATCAGGCAGGCGAGGCGCACGGCGTTGCGCGCGTAATCGGAGAACACCAGGAACGTGCCGCCGTAGGGAAGCAGCCCGCCGTGCAGCGCGATGCCGTTCATGACTCCGGTCATGCCGAATTCGCGCACCCCGTAATGCAGGTTGTCGCCCGCCTCGTCCTGCGGCGTCACGGTGCGCGCGCCCTTGAAGAAGGTGCTGTTCGACTGCGTGAGATCGGCCGAGCCGCCGAACAGCTCCGGCAGCGCCGGCGCGAACAGGTTGAGTACCGCCTGCGAGGAGGCGCGCGTCGCCTGTGCCGCGCTCTGCCCGGCGAAGGTCTCGAGGGCCTGCGCGGCGGTGCCCGGGAACGTGGCCGGGAGCTCCCCGCGCATGCGCCGCTCGAACTCGCGCGCCTCGTCGGGGTAGCGCTGCGCGTAGCGCCCGAAGAGCTCGCGCCACCCGGTCTCGAGCGCCGCACCCTGGGCGCGATGGTCCCACGCCGCCCGGATCTCCTCCGGCACTACGAACGGCGGGTACGGCCAGCCGAGGGTGACGCGCGCGGCGGCGACTTCTTCGGGGCCGAGCGCCTCGCCGTGCGCCTCCTTGGTGCCCTGCCGGTGAGGCGCGCCGTAGCCGATGATGGTCTTGCAGCAGATGAGCGACGGCCGCGCGGTTTCCGCGCGCGCCGCGCGGATCGCGGCGCTCACCGCTTCGCCGTCGAGCCCGTCGACGTTGGCGATCACGTGCCAGCCGTAGGCGCGGAAGCGGCCGGGAGTGTCGTCGGTGAACCAGCCGGCGACCTTGCCGTCGATGGAAATGCCGTTGTCGTCGTAGAAGACGATCAACTTGCCGAGCCCGAGAGTTCCGGCCAGCGAGCACGCCTCGTGCGAGACGCCCTCCATCAGGCAGCCGTCGCCGCAGAAGGCGTAAGTTTGGTGATCGACGAGCGCAAATCCCGGGCGGTTGAAGCGCAGCGCCAGCAGCTTCTCCGCGAATGCCATGCCGACCGCATTCGCGAGCCCCTGGCCGAGCGGACCGGTGGTGGTTTCGACGCCGAGCGGCAGATCGTACTCAGGGTGACCGGGTGTCTTGCTGCCGAGCTGCCGGAAGGCCTCGAGGTCGGCGATGGTGAGCGGATAGCCAGTGAGATGCAGCACCGAATAAAGGAGCATCGAGCCGTGACCGTTCGAGAGCACGAAACGGTCGCGGTTTGCCCATCCGGGATTTCCCGGGTTGTACCTCAGGAAATCACACCACAACGCCTGGGCGATATCCGCCATGCCCATCGGCATTCCCGGGTGGCCGGAGTTCGCACGCTGCACGGCGTCCATGGACAGTGCGCGGATGGCATTGGCAAGTTCGCGGCGAGTGGTCATGCAGTGCCTTCAGCGGCTTGGGGTGAGGCCGCGGTGCCTGGCGGCCGTGCAGGGGCGCGCATTCTCCCAAAGGCGCGCCCGATGCTCAAATTGCCCACAGGACAGATTGATTCGACTTAAGTTCTGCTCGTGTGCGACCGCGCTGCGGGCATGCTTCACAGTATGGGCGTCGGGAACGTGCGGCCTGTTATGAAGTGTAGAGATTGTGCGACACGCGGCGATTCCCGGCTGGCGACCTGGTTCACTGCCGCTTGGGGGCCGCTCTGCTAGGCTGGTTTTTGTTATGAGCGTGGTACGCCTCACACACTTCACCGACCCGCATCTCTACGGCAGCGAAGCCGGGGCGCTGCGTGGAGTAGCGACTCTGCCGGCGCTCAAGGTCGCGCTTGCGCGCGCGCGCGCTCACGACTGGCCGCCGGACGCGCTGCTCGTGACCGGCGACATCGTGCAGGACGATCCGGCCGGATACCCGCATTTCCGCCGGCTGTTCGACGCGCTCGGGGTTCCGGTGCTGTGCATTCCCGGCAATCACGACGAGCCGCAGGCGATGAGCCGCGAGCTCGCCGGACCGCCCTTCGTACTCGGCGGCCACGTAGATCTCGGCCGCTGGCGCATCGTGCTGCTCGACAGCTGCCTGCCCGGCTCGGCGAGCGGCCGCTTGAGCCCCGCAGCCCTCGGCGCCCTCGACGCGGCGCTCGGCAGCGCGGGCAAGCGCCATTGCCTGGTGTGCCTGCATCACCATCCGGTACCGATGGCGAGCCGCTGGCTCGACCGCGTGGGCCTCGAGAACGCGCCGGAATTCCTCGCGACCGTCGATCGGCACCCGAATGTGCGTGCCATCCTGTGGGGCCACGTGCATCAGACCCACGACGCCCTGCGCAAGGGGGTCCGCCTGCTGGCCACGCCCTCGACGTGCGCGCAATTCCTTCCCAACTCCGATGATTTCGCGCTCGATGTGCGGCCGCCGGCGTATCGTACGCTCGAGCTGCGGTCCGACGGCTCGCTGCTGACGGAGGTCGTGTGGCTGGATCAGCGTGCCGGTGGCTTGTCGCGCTCGGCTTACTCGGCTGCCTGAGCGCCGAAGCCGCGAGCCCCGTGTGGGCGATCCGCGGCGCCCATAACACCGTCTATCTCGCCGGCTCGATTCATCTGCTGCCCGAGGCCGAGGCCGCGCTGCCGCCGGGCTTCGCTCGCGCCTACGCCGACTCCGCACGTCTCGTGATGGAGATCGACCTCGGCAAGCTCGATCCGGCCGAAGCGCTCGGTACGCTGCTGCAGCACGGCGGTCTCTCAGGGGGCACGAGTCTGCGCGAGGTCGCGGGTGCGGCGCGCTACGCGCGTGCCAGCGCCGCGGCCGCGGCGGTCGGCCTGCCGGGCGACTCCCTGGACCACGAGGCGCCGTGGATGGTCGCACTGCAGCTCACCGAGCTCGAGTACGCGCGGCTCGGCTTCGACCCGGAGCAGGGAGTCGAGCAGCAACTGCTGCGGCGCGCGCGCGCCGATCACAAGAGCACCGCCGGCCTCGAGAGCCTGGCGGACGAGATGGACGTCTTCGAGGCGCTGACGCCGGATGCGCAGCTGCGCTTCCTCGACATGGTGCTCGACGACCTCGGGGAAACCGGCGACGAGACGCACGCGGTGCTCGCGGCCTGGCGGCGCGGCGACGCCGCACAGCTCGCCGCGCTGCTCGCGACCGAGTACCGCTCCTTCCCCGCGCTCTATGACGCCCTGGTGATGGATCGCAACCGGCACTGGCTGCCGCAGATCGAGCGGCTGCTGCGCGGAGACGAGAACTGCCTGGTCGTGGTGGGAGCCCTGCACCTGGTCGGCAAGGGGGGCCTGCTCGAGCTGCTGCGCCGCGACGGGAACGCGGCGCAGCAGCTGAATTGATCACGGCTGCAAGAACCGCCGCCATCGCAAGACAAGCACTTTCGGGGACGCCGTAAATCCATTGCGCTGCGCAGTCCCTGCTGCGCGCAAGCCCAGGGTGGCCATCCCTGGCCACCCGCTCGCCGCATGCGGCTCGCCCCTGGAGGCTGCGGGCGCGGCATCCTGCCGCGCACGCCCCCGAAAACGCTTGTCTTGCGCTAGCGGCGGCGTGCGCCGCGCCAGCTTCAGCTCGCCTGCGTGTGCGCCCGCGCGCCGCGCCGCGCGTAGAAACGCCACAACGGCCAGGCCAGCAACACGGTCCAGCCGAGCACCAGCCAGCCGACGAAGCCGTCGAAGCGGCTGAGGAGAAAGCCGAGCGTCGCCTCGCGGCGCGGGCCCGCGAGCTCGTGCACCACCAGCATCACCCAGACCCAGCCGGCGTGCAGCCCGAGGCACGCGGCGATGTTGCCGCTCGCCTGGCGCACCAGCGCAAGCACCACGCCGACCGCCGCGAGCGCGAGGAACGCATCGACGATGCCGGCGAAGTGCGCGAAGGCCTGGAGTGACTGGCCGAGGAGCGCAACTCCGCTCCAGGGCGTGACATCCTCCGGGGCGATGCGCACCTTGCCGAAGAAGTGCGTCGCGGCGTAGAGGAGCGAGGTCAGGAGCACCGCGGCACGCGCGCCCGACTCCCGCTCGATGGCCGTGTACATCGCTCCGCGCACGAAGGTCTCCTCGATGAACGCCACGGCCAGCCCGCTCACGAGGCGCGTGACGAGCAGTTGCGCCACGGGACCTGCGCCCAGTCCGGCCGCGTGCGACCAGTCGAGAAGGCCGAGTGCGCTCATCGCCGCCACGACCGCCACCATGGTCGCGACACCGAGCGCGAGCCCGACGAGCATCTCGCGCGCGAACAGCGGCCGCGGCAGGCCGTAGCCGAGACTCGTGCGGTCGGCGAGCCTCAGATGCCCGGCCACGAAGAGGAAGCCGATCGCGAGCGCCAGCATCCCGATGCGCTCGCCGATGCGATGGAACGGGAAGTCGAAATGCAGGTGCAGCAGGAGCCACGCCGGATAGGTAGCGAGCGCGACCACGGCGAGCGCGGCGGCGAGCAACAGCAGGAACCAGGCGAAGGCACGCATCGGCGGTGCGTCAGGCCGCGAGGTGGCGGCGCCACTCGCCGGCGATCGTGGAGAGACGGAAGCGCGGATCGGGGCCGACCCGGGGCCGGGCACCGTCGCGCCAGCGGCTGATCCGCTCGACACAGCGGTCGAAGAGCCCGAGGCGATCGGCCAGCAGCGCGCATGCCGCGCGCCAGCGCGGCTCGAGGCGATGGAGCGGTGCCTCGTAGGCGCGCTCGGCCCAGGTGACGGGCAGCAGCTGCTCCGGATCGGCGAGCACCTCGCGCGCGGCTCCGCAGTCGTAGGTGAGCACCGGCGTGCCCACCGCACGCGACTCGGCGAACACCAGGCCGAAGGTCTCGGGGATCACGAAGTTGGGACTGAAGGTGCAGAGCGCCGCGCGCGCTTCGGCGAGCACGCGCGCGTGCGGCAGCGATCCCAGCCATTCGACCCCGGGAATGGCGGCGGCGGCGAAGCTCTTGTACCCCGGATTGCCGACGCACAACCGCAGCTCGGGCATGCGCCGCCGGAGCGCGCGGAACGCATCGAGCCCGAAGCGCAGTCCCTTGTTAGGGGAAGAGAAAAACACCAGCTTGTCAGGGTCCACGGGCGTGCCGTCGGGAACGATGGCGTCGTCGACCGGGTTGTAGATGCGCCGCACCGCGAGGCGCTCGCAGCCGGGAAGTCGCGCGAGAGTCGCGGCGACGCGCCCGCGCTGGTAGTCCGACACGCACACGATGTCGGGCTGCAGCCGGCGCAGCTGCGGCACGGCCCGCTCGAACCAGCGCGCGCGCGAGGAGCCCGGCTCGATACGATCGTGCACCCACAGCGTGAATCGTGCCTCGGGAAAGAGCCGCGCCGCAGCCTCGAGCGCCCGCGGGTCGCGCAGCACCACTACGTGCCGCAGGTGCGCCACGGCGCTCGGCGGCCGGTAGCGCCCCTCGGCCTCGGTGCGGTTGTGCTGCGCCACCCAGGCATCGAGCGCCCGGGCAATACGCACCGTGCTCGCCTCGGTCCCGGCCAACCCCCCCTGGCGCAGGCTCTCCTCGCCATAGGGGCGCGGGCACAGCGGATCGAAGAACAGGAGCGGCGCCATCGTGCGACCAGTTACTCTACCATTCGCAGCAGTGTCGACCCCGAGCGCCCGGTTGTTGTTCATTCCGGTATCCGGACCCCGCGGTATGGGAGAGTACGCGCGCTGCCTCATGATCGCCACGGCCCTGACGCGCCGCCTGCCCCGTCTCGAGATACATTTCGCGCTGAGCCGCGCCGCGCCCTACGCCGCCGCGACGCCCTTCCCCACCACCCTGCTGCCCTCCTCCGCGACCTTTCACCCGCGCGAGGTACGCGCCCTGATCCGCGAGCTCAAGCCCCGTGTCGTGGTGTTCGACAACGCCGGGCGAACGGCGCAGCTGCGTGCGGCGCACGAGGTCGCCGCGCGCATCGTGTACGTGAGCTCGCGCCGCCGCCAGCGCCGCAAGGCGTTCCGCCTGCGATGGATGCGCCTGATCGACGAGCACTGGATCGCGTACCCGCGCTTCATCGCCGGCGCACTCAATCCCCTCGAGCGGCTGAAGCTGCGGGTACTGAAGCGCCCGACGGTCCGCTTCGTCGACACCCTGCTGCCGGCCCCGGACCTGGCGCGCTCGAACGAGTGCCTCGCACGCTTCATGCTCGAGGCCGGTGACTATGTGCTCATCGTTCCCGGCGGCGGCAGCGGCCACGCGGGGGCGGAGCAGGCGCCCGCGATCGTCGCCGCCGCCGCGCGCTCCATCGCCCGGCGTGGCGTGCCGACGCTGCTGGTGGCCGCCGACGCCGCCGCCGACGGCGCCGACCCTGCGGCGTTTCTCAGGGTGGCGCCGCGGCTGCCGCCGGCGGAGCTCATCGAGCTGATCCGCACCGCGCGCCTGGTGGTCTGCAACGGGGGCGACACGCTGTTGCAGGTGCTCGCCTGCGGCCTGCCCTGTGTCGCCGTGCCGATCGCCCACGATCAGGCGCACCGCATCGACCGTTGCGTGCGGGCCGGGCTCGCGGTGCGCGCCGAGCTGAATGCGCATGCCATCGAGAGCGCGGCGCTCGCCGCGCTCGAGCGCGGCCGGCGCGCCGCCGGCGCGCCGCTCACCGGGCGGCCACGGGTGCGCAACCGGATGGAGGATGTGCTCGAGGCGCTTACGAAGCTCGTCGATTGATTCAGGTACCGACTCGGACAAGCTCTGCGAGCAGCTTCTCGTGCAAGCCGCCGAAGCCGCCGTTGCTCATGATGAGCACCTGATCGCCCGGGCGCAGGGTCCGCGCGAGCTCGCGCGAGAGCGTCGCGACGTCGTCCACCGCATGGCCGCGACCGGGGAAAGCCGCCAGCACCGCGCCCGCGTCCCAGCCGAGATCCGCCGGGGTGTAGAGCCACACCTCGTCCGCGCCGGCTAGCGACGGGGCGAGGGTGTCGCGATGCACCCCTATGCGCATGGTGTGCGAGCGCGGTTCGAGCACTGCGACGATGCGCGCCGCCTTGCCTGCCCGGCGGCGCAGGCCGTCGAGCGTGGTGGCGATGGCGGTAGGATGGTGCGCGAAGTCGTCGTAGACGCGCACACCGCGCACCTCGCCGCGCAGCTGCATGCGGCGCGCGATGCCACGAAACCCTGCGAGCGCCTCGATGGCGCGCGCCACCGGGACCCCGGCATGGCGCGCGGCGGCAATCGCCGCGAGCGCATTGTCGACGTTGTGCGCGCCGATCAGCTGCCACTCGACGGTGCCCTGCGCGCTTCCGGCCTCGAGCACCTCGAAGCGGGAGAAGTCCTCCACCCCCGGGAGCGCCCGCGCGCTCCACAGGGCCTGCGCGTGCCCGGCGCGGGCAAAGCCTTCGAGCGGCGTCCACGAGCCCATGGCGAGGGTTTCCCTGAGGCGCGCATCGGCTGCGTTCCAGACGATGCGTCCGCCGCCGGGGACGATGCGCACCAGATGGTGGAACTGCCGCTGGATCGCGCCCACGTCCGGATAGATGTCGGCGTGGTCGTACTCGAGGTTGTTGAGCACCGCGGTCCGCGGCCGGTAGTGCACGAACTTGGCGCGCTTGTCGAAGAACGCCGTGTCGTACTCGTCCGCCTCGATCACGAAGAACGGCGCGCTGCCGAGGCGCGCGCTCATGGTGAAATTCGCCGGTACACCGCCGATCAGGAAGCCGGGATCGAGGCCCGCGTGCTCGAGGATCCACGCGAGGAGTGAGGAGGTCGTGGTCTTGCCGTGCGTGCCCGCCACCGCCAGCACCCAGCGGTCCTTCAGCACCTCGCGCGCGAGCCACTCCGGCCCCGAGAGGTACGGCTTGCCCGCCTCGAGCAGCGCCTCGACGACCGGCATGCCGCGCGTCATCACGTTGCCGACCACCACCACGTCGGGCCTGAGGTCGAGCTGCTCGGCGCCGAATCCCGCGGTCACCTCGATGCCCAGCGCCTCGAGCTGCGTGCTCATCGGCGGGTACATGTCGCGATCGGAGCCGGTGACGCGCCAGCCGGCCGCGCGTGCGATGGCCGCGACGCCGCCCATGAAGGTGCCGCCGATGCCGAGTATATGGACGTGCACGCGCCGCTCCTCAGGCGTTCGGCGGGAACAGCGCGAACAGCAGCAGCTGTCCGGCGACCACCTGCAGGATCACGAGCGTCACGCTCGTTGCGCTCGACCAGTCGAGCGCCGCTTTCACTACGTGGCCGTTGGCCGCGATCAGCCACACGACCAGCGCCAGCCCCCCGACCGCGATCGGCAGCTGCCAGGCCGCGTCCTGCCCGAAGCGCCGCATCAGCCATTCGGACCCGATCAGCAGCGGCGCAAGCACCGACTGGAAGCCGAACACCGCGGTGGCGGTCTGCAGGAACCGCTCGGTGCGGCCGGTGAGCTGCAGCAGCGCCGCATACCAGGCGAGCGTGAAGAGCACGTCGACGGCCAGCTGCGCCGGCCAGCCGGTGCTCGGCGGCAGCAGGCTGCTCACCAGCGCGTTCACCGCCACGTAGCCGCCCACCGTGAGAATCAGCAGCAGCCGCGAGACCGGCAGGTCCTGGGGCCCACGCCGCAGCAGCGCGATCTGCACGTAGAGACGAACGACCTCCGTCATGACTTCCGGTACCGGTGAAGCCTGCGCATAATTGGGGCCGGTCGATTGTACAGATCATCACCGTTGAGTTTGCAGACGCCCGTCACGACAGCGCCCCCTCTGGCCGAGCTTTGCGCGCGCCTCACGGCGGAGCGACGCATAGGGCTCGACACAGAGTTCCTGCGAGAGCGCACTTACCACGCGCGCCTGTGCCTGGTGCAGCTCGCCTCACCGGCGGAGGCAGCCTGCGTCGACCCGCTCGCGCTCGCGGGGCTCGCACCGCTCGCGGCGCTGCTTGCCGCCCCCGGCACGGTCAAGGTCATGCACGCCTCGCGTCAGGATCTCGAGGTGTTGTATCCGCTCGCCGGCCTGACGCGCCCCGTGTTCGACACGCAGATCGCGGCCGCGCTCGCCGGGTTTCCCGCGCAGGTGGGCTACGCCGAGCTCGCGCGCCGTTTGCTCAAGCGCGAGCTCGCCAAGTCACACACCCGCACCGACTGGTCGCGGCGGCCACTGTCGTCGGCGCAGATCGAATATGCGCTCGACGACGTGCGTTATCTGCTGCCGATCGCCGCGGAGCTCGAGCGCTCGCTCGCGCACCTCGGCCGCCTCGGCTGGCTCGAAGAGGACCTGGCGGCTCTCGCCGCGGTGCGCGACTTCGTCACCGAGCCGGAGGCGGCCTGGGAGCGGGTGCGCGGACTGCGCGGGCTCGATCCCGGGCGTGAGCGCCTGGCGCGCAGCCTGGCCGCCTGGCGCGAGCGGCGCGCACTCGAGCACGACCGCCCGCGTGGCTGGATTCTCGAGGACGGCGTGCTGCGCGAGATCGTGCTGCGCGTACCGCGCACCGCGGCGCAGCTCGCCGCGATCCCGGACTTGCCGCCTGGCGTCGTGAAGAGGAACGGCGCGGAGCTGCTCGCGTGCGTCGCGGCCGCTGCCATCCCCGACCCCGCGCCGCCCGCTCCCGGCCGGCCGCAGTCCGATCCGCAGCGCAACGCGCTGGTCCGCAAGCTCGGCGCCATCAGCCAGGCGGTCGCCACCGAGCTCGGTCTCGTACCGGAAGTGCTGGCAACGCGCCGCGAGCTCGAGCAGCTGGCGGACGGCCGGCGCGACGGCGCGCTGCTGCGCGGCTGGCGCCGTGGCGTGCTCGGCGAGCGGCTCCTGGCCGCGCTCTGAAGCGCCAGGATCGCCCTGACGCACGCCGCAAGCGCCGACTCAGCGGCGCGTACGCCGCCGTGTGCCGCTCTTGCGCGCGCGCGCGCCGGCGACACGTTTCTTGCCCGGCGTACGCGCCGGCGCCTTCTTGCGCACCGTCTGGCGCCGCTTCGCTTTCTTAGCGGCCGGCTTGCGGGTGCGGACGGCGGCCGTGGGCGGCGCGAGGCCGAGCGCCCGCGACAGACGCTGCGTCACCGCATCGAGCCCGCCCTGCGCGTCGATCGCGCGCAGCAGGCCGCGCGAGCGGTAGAAGGCGATCAGCGGCTGAGTCTTCTCCGCGTACACCCGCAGCCGTTCGGCCACCGTAGCCTCGTTGTCGTCCGGGCGCTGCATGAGACGGTGGGGCGCGCCGGTCCTCGGGCACAGCGCCGCGGCGCCCGCCGGCGGCGGCGAGGTGAGCACGTTGAAGACGCGCCCGCAGTCGGCGCAGGTGCGCCGGCCGGAAATTCGCCGCACCAGCTCGGCCGCGTCGACCTCGAACTGCACCACCGCATCGAGCGGCTGCTTGAGCTCCGCCAGCAACCCGTCGAGAGCCGCGGCCTGCACCAGATTGCGCGGGAAGCCATCGAGGATGAATCCGCCGCGCGCGTCGGGCTCGGCGAGGCGCTCGCGGATCATGCCGAGCACCAGGCCGTCGTCGACCAGCAGCCCGCCGTCCATGGCCGCCTTGGCCTTGAGTCCGAGCTCGGTGCCGCGCGCTACGGCGGCGCGCAGCAGGTCGCCGGTCGATATCTGCGGAATGCCGTGGCGCTCCGCCAGGCGTTGTGCCTGCGTGCCCTTGCCCGATCCCGGAGCCCCCAACAGGACGATGCGCATATTCTTATTTCACTGCGAGTGGTGCACCACGTTACCTAAGCGGGCGACGCCAGGTCAAACGCGCGGCCCCAGTGTGCGCCGCGGTGCGCTATTCTCCAACACCATGAAGAAGACCCCCCGCGGCAATGCCTTCTACGCACAGTCCGGCGGGGTGTCCGCCGTCATCAACGCCTCGGCCGCCGGCGTCATCGAGACGGCCCTGCGCTCGAAGCACATCGGCAAGGTGTACGCCGGGCGCGACGGCATCGTCGGCGCGCTCACCGAGGATCTGATCGACGTATCACGGGAGAGCGCGGCAACCATCCGCGCACTCAAGCACACGCCTGCCGGGGCCTTCGGCTCGGCGCGTTTCAAGTTGAAGAGCATCGAGCAGAACCGCGCCGAGTATCAGCGCCTCATCGACGTGTTCCGGGCGCACGACATCCGTTACTTCTTCTATAACGGCGGCAACGACTCGATGGACACCGCCCTCAAGGTGTCGCAGCTCGGGGCTTCCCTCGGTTACCCGATCGTGTGTGTCGGCGTGCCGAAGACGGTCGACAACGACTTGCCGCATACCGACTGTTGCCCGGGCTTCGGCTCGGTCGCCAAGTACGTCGCGGTCTCGACGCGCGAAGCGGCGCTCGATGTGGCGTCCATGGCGCGCACTTCGACCAAAGTGTTCGTATTCGAAGTCATGGGCCGGCACGCCGGCTGGATCGCCGCGGCCGGCGGCCTCGCCGGGCGGGGTCTCGACGAGCCGCCGCACGTGATCCTGTTCCCCGAGGTGCCGTTCGACGGGCGGCGCTTCCTCGACCGCGTCAAGCAGTGCGTAACCGACTTCGGTTACTGCGTGATCGTGGTGTCGGAGGGCGCCGCTTACGAGGACGGCAAGTTCCTCGCCGATGCCGGAACCCGCGACGCCTTCGGCCACACCCAGCTCGGGGGCGTGGGCCCGGTGGTCGCCAACATGGTGCGCGAGGCCCACGGCTACAAATATCACTGGGCGGTCGCCGACTACCTGCAGCGCTCCGCGCGCCACATCGCCTCGAAGGTCGACGTCGAGCAGGCCTATGCGGTCGGCAAGGCCGCGGTCGAGCTCGCCGTGAAGGGCGTGAACGCCGTGATGCCGACCATCGTTCGCAAGTCGTCCAAACCCTACCGCTGGGTCATCGGACACACGCCGCTCGCCGAGGTCGCCAACAAGGAGAGGAAGCTCCCGCCCGATTATCTGCGCGCGGACGGCTTCGGCATCAGCGAGGCCTGTCGCCGCTACCTCGAGCCGCTGGTCGCGGGCGAGGCCTATCCCCCCTACCGCAACGGCCTGCCGGACTACGCCCGTATCCGCGGCGTGCCGGTGCCGCGCAAGCTGAAGGACGAATTCAAGCTCTAGCTTGCTGCGCTGCGGTGCGGACCTCCGCGCTGCGGACCTCCGTGCTATAGTTCGCGGCCTTTTTTGGGGGGGGAGGTTTCCCGATGGATCTCAGCATGTGGCTGTGGCTCGCTATCGGCGCCGGCGTGCTCGCCGTGCTCTATGGCGTGTTCTCCATGGCGGCGATCCTGCGCCTGCCGGCCGGCAATCCGCGCATGCAGGAGATCGCCGCGGCCGTCCAGGCCGGTGCCAAGGCGTACCTCAACCGCCAGTACACCACCATCCTCATCGTCGGCCTCGCGCTGCTCCTCGTCATCGGGTTCTCGCCGCTCGGCTGGGCGACCGCCGGCGGTTTCGCCGTGGGCGCCGTGCTCTCCGGGCTCACCGGCTACATCGGCATGAACATCTCCGTGCGCGCCAACGTACGCACCGCTCAGGCCGCCACCAGCGGGCTCAATGCCGCGCTCACGGTCGCCTTCCGCGGTGGCGCCATCACCGGCATGCTGGTCGTGGGACTCGCGCTGCTCGGCGTCGCCGGCTACTACTCGCTGCTGCGGCAGCTCGGGGTGAGCGCCGAGGGTGCGTTGCACGCACTGGTCGGACTCGCCTTCGGCGGCTCCCTCATCTCGATCTTCGCGCGTCTCGGCGGCGTCATCTTCACCACGGGCGCCGACGTCGGCGCCGACCTCGTGGGCAAAGTCGAGGCCGGCATACCGGAGGACGACCCGCGCAACCCGGCGGTGATCGCGGATAACGTCGGCGACAACGTCGGCGACTGCGCCGGCATGGCCGCCGACCTGTTCGAGACCTACGCGGTCACCATCGTCGCCACGATGCTGCTCGGCGGGCTGTTGTTCGCACGGCGCGGGCCCGAAGCCGCCTACGCCGCCGTGATCTATCCGCTCGCGCTCGGCGCCGCCTCGATCGTCTCCTCGATCATCGGGACGTTCTTCGTCTCGACCCGCGAGGGCGGCAAGATCATGAACGCGCTCTACAAGGGCGTGATCGTCTCGGGCGTGGTCTCGGGCGTGGCCTTCTATTTCATCACCCGGGAGATCATGCCAGCGCATTCCGCCGAGCTCTTCGGCTGCACGCTCATAGGACTCGGGCTGACGGCGGCCATGATCATGATCACCGAGTACTACACCGCCACCGAGTACAGCCCGGTGCGCAAGGTGGCGGCCGCCTCCCAGACGGGCCACGCCACCAACATCATCGCCGGCCTCGGCGTCTCGATGAAGGCGACCGCGCTGCCGGTGGTGGCCGTGTGCCTCGCCATCTGGGGCGCCTTTACCCTGAATGGCCTGTACGGCATCGCGATCGCCGCGACCGCCATGCTGTCGATGACCGGCATGATCGTGGCGCTCGATGCCTACGGCCCGATCACCGACAACGCCGGCGGCATCGCCGAGATGGCGCATCTGCCGAAGGAAGTGCGCAGCATCACCGATCCGCTCGATGCGGTCGGCAACACCACCAAGGCTGTGACCAAGGGCTACGCGATCGGCTCGGCGGGACTCGCCGCGCTGGTGCTGTTCGCCGACTACACCCATAACCTCGAAGCGGCCGGCAAGCCGGTCAGCTTCCAGCTGTCCGATCCGGCCGTGATCATCGGGCTCTTCATCGGCGGACTCGTACCCTATCTGTTCGCCGCCATGGCCATGGAGGCCGTCGGCCGCGCCGCCGGTGCGGTAGTGACCGAGGTGCGGCGCCAGTTCCGCGAGATCAAGGGCATCATGTCCGGGACCGAGAAGCCCGACTACTCGCGCGCGGTCGACCTGCTCACCAAGGCCGCCATCCGCGAGATGATCGTCCCGTCGCTGCTGCCGATCCTGGTGCCGATCGTGCTGGTGCTGGTGACCAACACACTGATGGGCAACGGCGCCGGCGTGAGAGCGCTCGGCGGCCTCCTGATCGGCACCATCGTCACGGGACTGTTCGTCGCCATCTCCATGACGACCGGCGGCGGCGCCTGGGACAACGCCAAGAAGTACATCGAGGAAGGCAACTTCGGCGGCAAGGGGTCTGATGCGCACAAGGCCGCCGTCACCGGCGACACGGTGGGCGATCCCTACAAGGACACCGCCGGTCCCGCGATCAACCCACTGATCAAGATCATCAACATCGTGGCGCTGCTGATGGTTCCGCTGCTCTAGGAGCGACGGATGGCCTCCGACGAGAAATTCGCGGTCGAGAAGACGGACGACGAGTGGCGGCGTGAGCTCAGCTCCGACGCCTACCGCGTGCTGCGCGAGCATGGTACCGAGAGCGCCGGCAGCAGCCCGCTGAACGACGAGCACCGTCCCGGCATGTTCCGCTGCGCGGGTTGCGGGCAGCCGCTGTTCGCAGCGGACGCCAAGTTCGAGAGCGGCAGCGGCTGGCCGAGCTTCTTCAGGCCCCTGCCGGACGCGGTGGGGACCAACGAGGATCGCAGCCACTTCATGCGCCGCACCGAGGTGCACTGCGCCAACTGCGGCGGGCACCTCGGCCACGTATTTCCCGACGGACCCAAACCGACCGGGGAGCGCTACTGCATGAACGGGGTGGCGCTCAAGTTCGAGCCCAGGAGCTGAGGCTCCCCGGCGGCGCCGATCGCCGGCAGGCGCCTGGTTCCCGCCGGCGCTTGGTTGAAGGGCAAGCTGTCGCCTCGGCGCGGTGTGGATAGGTCCGGTTGGCCATAGTTAGGCACTTGCCTAACTAATGCAGAATGGACTATCGCGTACGCTCCCGCTTAGCTGTGCGAATGGCTCTCAATGACCGGCAGCTCGATCGCGCTTTCCGCGCCCTGAGTGATTCCACGCGCCGCTGGATGATCGAGGCTCTGCTCGAACGCGACGCATCCGTGCTGCAGCTCGCGGAACCTCTCCCCCAAAGGCTTCCGACGCTGCTACAGCACCTGAGAGTCCTCGAGAAGTACGGCCTCATCCGGACCCGCAAGGCAGGCCGCACCCGGATCTGCAGCATCGAGCCCGACACCCTGTGTGCAGCCGAACGATGGCTCCGGAGCATCATGTGGGCTCGCTATCGCATGCGTCTTGGCTCAGTGCCGGAGGACTACCCGCGGCTGCGAGCCAGTCTCCGGCCATGAGCTATGCCGCCGCCGCGAACTCGAGCGGCTGGGGCCGGCCGATGGCGAAGCCCTGCAGGTAATCGACCCCCATGCGCCGCGCCGCCTCGACCGCCGCCGTGTCCTCGACCTGCTCGGCGATCACCTTGAAGTTCAGTGAGCGCGCCAGCTTGATCATCGCGGTCACCATCGCCTGATTGACCGTGTCGCGCCCCAGGTTGCGGGTGAAGGAGCCGTCGATCTTGAGGTAGTCGAGCGGGAGGTTCTTGAGATTGGAAAAGGAACCGACGCCCGAGCCGAAGTCATCGAGCGCGAACTGGCAGCCCAGGCCGTGCAGCACGCCGACGAAGCGCCGCGCGTGCTCGAGATTGGCGACCACGGCGCTCTCGGTGATCTCGAAGCAGACCTGCGCGGGCGCGACTCCGGTGCGGTCGAGGCATTCCACCACGAACTCGAGAAACTGCACGTCGCCGAGCGTCTGACCGGAGATGTTGATCGCGACGCTCTGCTCCGGCTGCACCGGCAGGGCGCCGCGGCCGAGCGCCGCGAGCGTGTTCTGCACCACCCAGCGGTCCACGAGTCCCATGAGCCGATAGCGTTCGGCGGCCCGCATGAAGTCCGCGGGCGGCAGCTCCTGGCCGCTCTCGTCGCGCAGCCGTATCAGCACCTCGAGCGCTGGTCCGCCGTTGGCGCCGTGCGCCGGCACGATGATCTGGTGATAGAGCTGGAAGCGGTTATCCTTCAAGGCGCTCTGCAGCCGCTGCAGCCACTGGATCTCGCCGCTGTGGCGCGCCAGCGCCTCGTCGCGCGCCGAGTAGACCGCGACGCGGCCGCTGCCCTGTTTCTTGGCCACGTAGCAGGCGGTATCGGCCGCGGCCAGCAGCTCCTCCAGCGTGCCGCTCTCGCGCGAGATTTCCACCAGCCCGATCGAGACGCCGATGTTGAAGATGCGGTCCTTCCATACGAAGCGGTAGTCGCCGACCGAGCGGCACACGTCGTCGGCGATCTGCCGTGCTTTCTCCAGCGGACAGCCTGCGAGGAGCATCCCGAACTCATCGCCCCCGAGGCGCGCGACCGTGTCGCTGTCGCGCACCGTATCGCGCAGCAGCTTCGCGACCTCGCGCAGCATGGCGTCGCCGGCCAGATGGCCGCTGGTGTCGTTGACCAGCTTGAAGCGGTCGAGGTCCACGTAGCAGAGCACGTGCTGGCCTTCGCCGCGGTGGCCACTGTCGATGCCCTCCTCCCGCCGCCGCTCGAACTCGCGGCGGTTGACCAGCCCCGTGAGCGCATCGTGGGTCGCCTGGTAGGACATCTGCCGCGCGATACCGCGCTGCTCGGTGACGTCGTGCAGCAGCAGCGCCGCCCCAGCCAATTCCTTGGCTTCGTTGCGCACCGGTGATACCGACAGCTCGATCGAGCGCTCGCTGCCGTTGCCGCGAGACAGCAGCAACGCGCGCCGACCGAGGCTGACAGGAACGCCGGCGGTGAGCGCCTGATGCACCGGGTCGGTGAGCAGCCGCCGGTCGGCCTCGTCGACCAGGCTGACGAGCTCCTCGAGAAGCTTACCCGTCCCCTGCGCCGCCTCGCAGCCGGTCAGCCGCTCGGCGGCCGGGTTCATGAAGGTGATACGGCCGCGCTCGTCGGTGGTGATGATCGCCTCGGCGAGCGAGACGAGCGCGAGCTGCTGCGGGGTCGGGGCGGCCTCGCCCGCGCCGCGCAGCGCCGGTGTCGTCTGCGTCGGGATGATCTCGACTCCGGTGATGAGGAGCGCGTTGCCCTTGTCGTAGTCGACCACGGCGGAGGCGATCTCCAGACGGCTCATCTGGCCCTGCAGCCCCACCATCTCGATCTCATAGCGCTCCGCGGCCGATTCCCCGGCGAGCCGGCGACGGATGTTCTCGTTGACCAGCTCCGAGTACTCCGGCGGCACGAGATCCCCGAGGCGCCGGCCGATCAGCTCGACCCGGTCGACGCCGACCAGGTTGGCGAACTGGCGGTTGGCGTACAGGATCACCTCGCTGTGCACCAGCACGGCCTCGTGGATACGCTCGCCGAGGTCGGCGAACAGTCGTGGCGCCTGCGCGAGCTCGCCCGCGGCCGGCCCGGTGCGGGTGAGCAGGTGATTGACCGCGGTGACCAGGGCGGCGACCTCGGGCTTGTCGCTGTCGACCTCGACACGGCCCGGCAGCCGCCCGCCGATGGCAATCCGCTGCAGCTGCCGCGACAGGTGCTCGAGGCTCTTCAGGTCGCGCCGCTGCAGCCCGTAGAGGACGAGTAACAGACCTGCGACGAGCGCAAATAGGAGGCACAACAGCCCGAGGAACGACATCTATTTATACTTCTCAAGCCCTTCCGCCTGGGTCGGGGTACACGCCCGTCGGACACTGTGATTTGACTTCTCGTGCCGGCGGATCGTGGGCGCACCCAAGCATAACGCGCCCCCGCCACGCCCCGTCGGGATTTCACCATATCTCGTCGCATTGCCGCTTGGCACCGGCGGGAAAAACCCTTAACTTCTGCGGCCTTTCTGACGCCCGGCGTTAAGTGAAGTCGAGAGCGGAGCGGTAACCCAATGCAGCCGAGTCGTGCCCGTGAGCAGATGGTCGAGCAGCAGGTGCGTGCCTGGGACGTGCTGGACGAGCGCGTGCTCGGGACGATGCGCCAGGTGCCGCGCGAATCGTTCGTGCCGGCGCAGCAGCGCTTCCGCGCCTATGCGGATGCCGAGGTGCCGCTGCCCGGGGGGCAGCACATGCTGCGGCCGAGCGTAGTGGGACGGCTGCTGCAGGCGCTCGAGCCGGGCCCCGGAATGCGGGTGCTCGAGGTGGGCGCCGGCTCGGGATTCGTGGCCGCGTGCCTGCGCGCCGCGGGCGCCCGGGTGCGCTCGCTCGAGATCTACGCGGAGCTCGCCGATCTCGCGGCGCGCAACCTCGTGGCCTTCGGCATGAGCGACGTCGAGATCGTGAACGCGGACGCACTCAACGCCGACAGCGGCGAGCGCTACGACGCGATCGCCGTCACCGGCTCGCTGCCCCTCTACGACGGACGCTTCGAGCGCCAGCTCGCGATCGCAGGCCGCCTGTTCGTGGTCGTGGGCGAGGCCCCGGTCATGGAAGCGCGACTGGTGCGCCGGATCAGCGAGACTGCCTGGGCCACCGACAGCCTGTTCGAGACCGTGATCGATCCGCTGGTGAACGCGCCGCGGCCGGCGCGCTTCAGCTTCTGAAGTCGTGCCGAAAGGAATCGCCGCCGTGAAGCGTGCCGCAACACTCGCCTGCCTGCTCGCCGGCTTCGCCGGCACCGCGCAACCGAAGGACCTGGTCGGCGTGTTCGAGGACGCGCTGAAGAGCGACCCGGTGATCCGCCAGGCGGACGCCAATCGCCTCGCCGCCCGCGAGTCACGCCCGCAGGCGTGGTCGGCGCTGCTGCCGCAGCTCAACGGCACCGCGGGCGTAACGCGCGACCACAACGACGGCACGCAGCCCCTCTTCCTGACGGGCCCGAACAACTCGCTGGTGATCCAAACCACCTCCGCGGTCTCTGACACCACCACCAAGACCTGGGGCCTCAACCTCAGGCAGAACGTCTTCTCGTGGGCCAACTGGATGACGCTCAAGGCCGCCAGCGCTCAGGTCGCGCAGGCTGAGGCCACCTACCAGGCCGCCGAGCAGCAGCTGATCCTGCGGGTCGCGCAGGCCTACTTCAACGTGCTCACCGCGGACGACACCCTCGAGGCGGACCAGGCGGCGCTCGAAGCCATCTCGCGCCAGCTCGACCAGGCGACCACGCGCTTCGACGTCGGCCTGATCGCCATCACCGACGTCGAGGATGCCAAGGCGGCGCGCGACACCGCTGCCGCCACCGTGATCGCCGACAAGCGCACACTCGCGACCTCCGAGGATCAGCTGCAGGAGATCACCGGACAGAAGTACGACCGGCTCGCCAAGCCCGGCACCGAAATGCCGCTGCTCAACCCCGAACCCGCCGACGAGGGCCGCTGGGTCAGCATCTCGCTCGAGCAGAACCCGACGCTCGTCTCGAGCCGCCTCGCCGCGGACATCGCCCGCGACAACGTGCGCGTCGCGCTCGGCGGCCACCTGCCGACGCTCGATATCGTCGCGGGGCGGTCCTGGCAGGACCAGAACCTCTCCGAGTCGTTCGCCGGCACGCCCTTCGCCTACGACACGCATTTCAACGACCGCCAGGTCGGCCTGCAGCTGACGATGCCCGTCTTCGCCGGCGGCCTGACCCAATCCAAGGTGCGCCAGACCCAGTATCTGTGGATCGCCGCCAAGGAGGGTGTGGTGCAGAGCTCGCGCGCCACCGAGCGCCAGGCGCGCGATGCGTACCTCGGCGTCATCAGCGGCATCTCGCGGGTGCAGGCGCTGCGTCAGGCGCTCGCCTCCAACCAGACGGCGCTCAAGGCCACCGAGGCGGGCTACGAGGTCGGCACGCGCACGTCGGTCGATCTGCTGAATGCGCGCCGCAACCTGGTGCAGGCGCAGACCAACTACGCCGTCGCCCGCTACGACTACATCGTGAGCGTGCTCACGCTGCGCCTCGCGGCCGGCACACTCGACCAGCCCGAGCTCGCCTCGGTCAACAACTGGCTCACCACCTCCGCCCCGACGTCGCCGGCCGTGCCGACGCCCGAGACGCTGGCGCCCTCGGTCACGCCTCAGCCTCAGCCGCCAAAGCCCTAAAGCAACGGCTCGATCAACGCGAGGAGTTTCGACAGCGCGCCGCGGCTGCCCGCCACCGAGGCGCGGCCTTGTGACCCGATACGCTCGCGCTGCGCCGGATCCGCGAGCAGCGTACTCACGCGCGCGCCGAGCTCCTGCGCGCTGTGCACGATCTCGGCGGCACCGCTCGCGACGAGGAGGCGAGCCACCTCCGCTCCGTTGGAGTTGTGGGGACCGGTGAGCACCGGCACCCCGAGCGCGGCGGGCTCGAGCAGGTTGTGGCCGCCGACCGGCACCAGGCTCCCGCCGACGAAGGCGACGTCCGCCGCCGCGTAGAACTCGAGGAGCTCGCCGAGCGAGTCGAGCAGCAGGGCGACGGGCGCGGCGGAGGTAGCCGCGCCACCATCCTCCGAGCGGCGCGTGAAGGCCACGTCCGCCTGCGCGAGCTGCTGTGCCACCTGCGCGAAGCGCGCCGGGTGTCGTGGCGCGATGACGAGCAGGGCGTCGGGGTGCGAGCGGCGCACCGTACGCTGCGCCTCGAGCACCGCCGCCTCCTCGCCCTCGTGGGTGCTGCCCGCCACCCACAGCGCCCGCCGCGGCGCGTAGCGCGAGCGCAAGCGCCGGCCGCGCTCGGGCAGATCCTCCGGCAGCTCGAAGTCGAACTTGAGATTGCCGGTCACGTGGGTGCTGCCGGCATCGGCGCCGAGCGCGCGGAAGCGCGCGGCGTCGGCTTCCCCCTGGGCCGCGACGATCGCGGCCTGTGACAGCGCATCCCTGAACAGCGCGCCGAGGCGCCGGTAGCGGCCGAGCGAGCGCTCGGAGACGCGCGCGCTCGCCAGCACCAGCGGCACGCGCCGCCGCCCGCATTCGCGGTAGAGATTGGGCCAGAGCTCGGTCTCGAAGATCACCGCAAGCCGCGGATCGACCCGCTTCAGGAACCGCCGCACCGCGCCCGGCAGGTCGTAGGGAACGTAGCGCACCTCGGCGACGTTGCCGAACAGCGCGCGCGCGCGCGCCGCCCCGGTCGGCGTGAAAGTCGTCACCGTGAGCGGCAGCTGCGGGTGGCGCCGGTGAAGCGCGTCGACCAGCGGCGCGCACGCCTGCACCTCCCCTACCGACACCGCGTGCAGCCACACGCCCCCCGGGTCCCGCTTAGGTCCCAAGCCGAAACGCTGGCGGAAGTCGCGCCAGTAGCTGCGGTCACGCACACCGCGCGCGAGCAGCACGACGGAAATGATCGGCGCGGTCAGATAGACGGCGAGGAGATAGAGGATGCGCAACAGTTCAGCTTTCAGCCGGCTGCAACTCGGCCACGGGGCCGCCCGACTGACGATAGCCGTCGAGCAGCCCGTGCCAGTCGGCCTCGCCGAAGCGCTCGGACGGCAGTCCCCATGTGATCTTCTCGAGCGAGCGGCGCAGGCGCACCAGGTTCCCGTCACGCCACAGGCCGGAACCGCGCAGCTGCGAGCGGTCGAAGTCGATGAGATAGACCTGCTCCTCGCTGAGCAGGATGTTGTTCGCGTTGAGGTCCGCGTGGCAGACGCCGAGGTCGTGGAAGCGGCGGATGCAGCGTCCAATGGAAATCCAGGTGAGGATGGAGAGCGCCCCGGTGCGCAGGCACCCGGCGAGCGAGCCGACGGTCGCGAGCCGCTCGGTAATCAGGTCGCCGGTGTAGGTGACGCCGGCGGCCCGCCGGTAGCGCGCGGCGATCGGGGCCGGCACCGGCAGACCCGCGCGATGCAGGCTGTAGGTAAGCTGCCACTCGGCGAACGGGCGCGTGTTGTCCTCCCCGAGGAACGCGTAGTGGTCGGCGGACAGGTGCGCCGCCAACCCACCGCGGCGGTAGTGTCGCAGGACGTAGCGCTTGCTGTCGGCGGCGAGAAAGTAGGTCGCGCCGCGCCCGTTTGCGCTGCCCTCGAGCTTACCGAGCGACTGCCAGTACCCGGGAGTAAACCACTCGGCGGTCAAATTGCTCACGCGGGACGCGTCATATAGCATGGCGCCGCGTGCCAGGGCGCCCCGCTTCACCTCCGGTCCGAGTGCCCAGCGGCCTTTCACGGGTCTGACTCCACCATGCTGCCTCTCGCCGAACCGCCGCGCAGTCTCTGCATCCTCAGGCTGTCGGCGATCGGCGATACCTGCCATGTAGTGCCGATCGTGCGCACCCTGCAGCAGGCGTGGCCGGCGACGCAACTCACCTGGATCATCGGGCGAACCGAAGCGCGCCTCATGAGCCTCATCGAGGGCGTCGAGTTTATCACCGTGGACAAGGGCGCAGGACTCGCCGCGCGGCGGGCGCTGCGCGCGCAGCTGCGCGGCCGCCGCTTCGACGTGCTGCTGCACATGCAGCTCGCGCTGCGCGCCAGCCTGGCGTCGCTCGCGGTCGCGGCGGACGTCAGGCTCGGCTTCGATCGCCCCCGTGCCCGCGAGCTGCAGTGGCTGTTCACCAACAGCCGTATCGCCGCCAGCACCCGCGAGCACGTCCTCGACAGTTTCTTCGGCTTTCCCGCCGCGCTCGGCATCCGCGAGCAGCTGCTGCGCTGGGACGTGCCGCTGCCGGCCGCGGCGCGCGCCTACGCCGAGCGGCTGATACCGGACGCTCAGCCGACTCTCGTCATCAGCCCCTGCTCGCGCCATGCGCGCCGCAACTGGGCGCTCGAGCGCTATGCGGCGCTCGCCCGCCATGCCGCGAGCCGGCATCGCATGCGGGTAATACTCGCCGGCGGCCCGGGCGAGGACGAGAAGCGCGCTGGTGCTGCGATCGCGCGCCTCGCCGGCGCCGGCGTGCTCGATCAGACCGGACAGGACACGCTGCCGCAGTTGCTGGCGCTGCTCTCCCGCGCCACCGTGCTGGTGAGCCCCGATTCGGGTCCGGTGCACATGGCGACCATGGTGGGCACTCCGGTCATCGGCCTGTACGCCGCCACCAACCCGGCGCGCAGCGGCCCGTACCTCTCGGGGCGCTGGTGCGTCGATGCCTATGCACGCGCCGCGCGTGCGTTCCGCGGCTGCGAGCCGCAGCAGCTGCCCTGGGGGCACAAGATCGAGGAACCGGGCGTCATGGAGCTCATCCAGGTCGACGAGGTCACCGCGCGCATCGATGAGTTGCTAGGATCGCGCCCATGAACGATGTCCTCGTGCCCGTCTCCCCGGGCGAGCTGCTCGACAAGATCACGATCCTGAGGATCAAGGCAGCCCGCATCATGGACGCCGCAAAGCTCGCCAACGTGAAAACCGAGCTGGCGCTACTCGAGTCCACCTGGAGCGAGTCGGGGTGCGCCGGGCGCGGACTCGCCCAGGAAGAGCGGGCGCTGCAGCACGTGAACGAGCAGCTCTGGGACATCGAGGACCGGATCCGCGACAAGGAGGCGCGGCAGACCTTCGACCGCGAGTTCATCGAGCTCGCGCGCGCCGTGTACGTCTCGAACGACGAGCGTGCCGCGATCAAGAAGCGCATCAACACCCAGCTCGGCTCGCGCATCGTCGAGGAAAAGTCCTACCAGCAGTACCGCTGAGGGTCCGCGCCGGGGCGCGATTTCGATTCACCGCGCGAGGGTGTATCGTGCGCGGTCAAAATAACCGTACCCCGGGACTTCAAGCACGTGCGCCTATTCGCCGCGACCTGCTCCGCGATACTGCCCCTGCTCGGCCTGAGCTTTGCCTGCGGCCCGGCTCGTGCCCAGCACCAGCCGCCGGACCGCTACGCCGACCTCTCCTGGCGCATGATCGGACCGCTGCGCGGCGGGCGCACCCGCTCAGTGGCGGGCGTCGCCTCGCAGCCGAATACCTTCTACATCGGCGCGGTCAACGGCGGTGTCTGGAAGACCGCCGACGCCGGGCGCACCTGGCAGCCCATCTTCGATGGCGAGCCGACCCAGTCGATCGGCGCCATCGCGATCGCGCCCTCCGACCCCAGCATCATCTATGTCGCGAGCGGCGAGGGACTGCGGCGGCCGGACCTGTCGGTCGGCAACGGCATCTACCGCTCCGCGGACGGCGGGCGCACCTGGGTGCACGGCGGCCTCACCGATGGCGAGCAGATTCCCGAGCTGGCCGTCGATCCGCGCGATCCGAACCGTCTGTTCGCCGCGGTACTCGGCCACCCGTACGGCGCGAACGAGCAGCGCGGCATCTACCGCTCGCGCGACGGCGGAGCAACCTGGGAGCGGGTCCTCTACAAGGATGCCGACACGGGCGGCTCCGGTGTCGCGCTCGATCCGGCGAACCCGGAGGTGGTGTACGCGGCGCTGTGGCAGTCGCGCCTCGGACCGTGGGAGGACAAGAACGAGTTCGAGGGCACCAACGGCGGTCTCTTCAAGTCGACCGACGGCGGCACGACCTGGAGACGCCTGAGCACGGGACTCCCGGACAATCTCACGCAGATCAATTTCACGATCGCCGCGGGCGCACCGCAGCGCATCTACGCCGTGGCCGGAACGACCGAGCCGGGCGACTATTCCTCGGCCGCGGGACTCGGCATCTTCCGCTCCGACGACGGGGGCGAGCACTGGGTGCGGATCACGAGCGATCCGCGCGCCTCGCTGCGCATCGGCGGCGGCGACCTGACGGTACTGCGCGCCGATCCGGCCAACGCCGACGTCCTCTACAGCATGGGCCTCGTCACCATGAAATCCGCCGACGGCGGGCGGACCTGGACGCCGCTACGCGGCGCGCCGGGGGGCGATGACTACCAGAACATGTGGATCAGCCCGCGCGACCCGCGCATCCTCGCGCTGGTGAGCGACCAGGGAGCGGTCATCACGGTGAACGGCGGCGAAACCTGGAGCAGCTGGCTCAATCAGCCGACGGCGCAGCTCTACCACGTGAGCGTCACACCGACCTTCCCCTACCAGGTCTGCTCCGGCCAGCAGGAAAGCGGCTCGGTGTGCATCGCCACGCGTGGCAACGACGGCTCGATCACCGACCGCGAGTGGCACCCGGTGGGCGCGATCGAGTATGGCTACGTCGCGCCCGATCCCCTCGACCCGGACGTCGTCTACGGCGGCGGTCGCAACGAGGTGTCGAGATTCCACGTCTCCACCGGCCAGGTGCAGAACGTGACGCCCGTGCCGGTGCGCGGACCCGACGTGCGTGCCGACCGCACGCAGCCGCTCATGTTCTCGCCGCTCAACCCGCACGTTCTCTACTACGCGCTCAACCGGCTGTGGAAGACGAGCGACGGCGGCATGACCTGGACCGTGATCAGCCCCGACCTCGCGCGCGCGGCGGGCGCGGTGCCCGCGAGCGTCGCTACCCAGCACCCCAAGGGTGCCGAGGAGCAGCGCGGCGTCATCTACGCGCTCGGGCCGTCGCCGAAGAGCATCGACACGTTGTGGGCCGGCACCGACGATGGCCTGGTGTGGGTGACGCGCGACGGCGGCGCTCACTGGGCCGACGTCACGCCTCCCGGCCTCATCCCCTGGAGCAAGGTGACCCGGATCGAGCCGTCGCATTTCGACGCCGACAGCGCCTATGTCGCGGTGAGCCGCCTGCGCATCGACGATCTGCACCCTTATCTCTATCGCACCCGCGACGGCGGCAAGAGCTGGCAGCCGATCGCGGCGGGTCTCCCCGACGATGCGCCGGTTAACTCCGTGCGCGAGGATCCCGAGCGCAGAGGATTGCTGTTCGCCGCCACCGAGAAG